>NZ_CP088149.1:3255000-3560416 GCF_002845275.2 Pseudomonas sp. S06B 330
GCGTTTGACAGCGTTGACGCATGAGTCAGATTTTCCCAGTCTTTTTGCCGCATAACACCCTACCGTTGTCCAGCTCCATGAACGTAGCCCAATTACTCCTGCGCCACGTGTTACTACTCCTTTCCATTACTGTAGGTTGAAGCATGAATTGTTGCGAATTCAATAAACATTTTGTTTATTCTTTAATCTCAAAATGCCATATCCTGTAGTTCAATAATGCTACTGCTCACAATACTTTAGCGGGGGCTATCAGTTCGCCACTCATTGAAACAACAGTCAGAAAACACCCAATAATTTATATTCATTACAATGATCGGAAGATGTACATCTTGGCAGTTGCACGCATATCTTCACTTCACGTCCAGTTGATCTAAATCCATCGCCGATGTGCTCGACGACAGTTCAACCATGGCACGGAAAAATGCACCATCACCCCGATTGGGCAACCGTAATGGATACAGCTGATCCGTCAGCACACACGCCCGCCCTGGTAAGGTGGACGTGTGTGCCACAGGCGCTGCTGTATGCCTTCTCACCAACGTGGCTGGCCAGAAACCGGCTCAGCGAACCATATGCAAGTAATGCAAATGCCGTTCGTACTGATCGAGAATGTCGCCAATCACATCCTCACGGCTCCAGCCCATGATGTCGTAATCCTGACCGCCTTCGCGCAGGTGCACTTCGGCGCGGAAATACTTGCGCGCATCACTGTTGTCATCACGTTCCTGCAGCACGAAGCTGGGCATCACGAAAGCCCGTGGCCGTACTTCATAAAGGAAGCGCCCTTCCCCGGCGTGATCCAACTCCAGGGTGATGCGCCCATCGTCCTGCTCTTGAAGGGTCACCTCATACCCCTGCTTGCGCAGCTCCCCAGCCACTTCCTCACAGGCAGGCTTGACCACTTCACCGATAAAGCGCGTCACGTGCGAGCGCTTTGGCATCATGGCGATATTACGCAGGCGTCGCTGCCAGCCACCGAACGAATGGGCGGCGTGACGCGGCGACGGGAGCGCCTGGTAACGCAAGCCTTGACGTGTGGCATCCAGGTTCAGAGCACGGAACAGACCCCAGATCGACGCCAGGAGAATGATCGAGAACGGCAGTGCACTGGCAATGGTCGCGGTTTGCAAAGCCTTCAACCCATTGGCCAGCAACAATGCTACCGCTACCACACCGATGCTCACTGACCAGAAGATGCGCTGCCACAAGGGCGAGTGGTCATGCCCGGTGGAGGCCAACATATCCACCACCAGCGCGCCGGAATCGGCGGAGGTAATAAAGAACACCACCACCATCAGCACCGCGACCATCGACACCACGCTGGACATCGGAAAGTGTTCGAGGAAGGCGAACAACGCCAATGAGCTGTCCTGCCCCACCACTACGGCCAAATCCTTAACGCCTTCGTTGAGGATCATGTGCAACGCCGAATCGCCGAACACAGTCATCCACAACAGGGTGAAGCCGGCCGGCACGAAGAGCACGCCGCAAATGAACTCGCGAATGGTCCGTCCGCGAGAGATGCGTGCGATGAACAACCCAACGAAGGGCGACCAGGACAGCCACCAGCCCCAATACAACAGGGTCCAGCCGCCGATCCAGTCAGTGGGCTCATAGGCGTAGAGGTTGAAGGTCTTATTGACGATCTCAGAGAGATACGCGCCAGTGTTCTGCACATAAGCCTGGAGCAAGAACACCGTGGGCCCGAGCACCAACACAAACAGCATGAGTACCAGCGCCAGTACCAGGTTGAGCTCCGACAGTATCCGCACACCGCGGTCCAGGCCACTGGCAACCGACAGCGTGGCCAGGCCACACGTGACCGTGATGAGAATGATCTGCACCGTGGTATTAATCGGCACCCCGAACAACTGGTGAAAGCCGCTGTTGATTTGCAGCACGCCATAGCCCAGTGAGGTGGCCACGCCGAACACCGTGCCGATGATCGCGAATACATCCACCGCGTGGCCTATCGGGCCGTAGATACGTTCACCGATCAGCGGGTACAGCGCCGAGCGCAGGGTCAGTGGCAAGCCCTTGCGGAAACTGAAGTACGCCAGGATCAAGCCGACGATCGCGTAGATCGCCCAAGCGTGCAGCCCCCAATGGAAGAAGGTGATCTTCATCGCCTCACGGGCGGCCTGCACGGTACCCGATTCACCCACCGGCGGGCTGGTGAAGTGCATGACCGGCTCGGCAACCCCGAAGAACATCAAGCCGATGCCCATCCCTGCGGAAAACAGCATGGCGAACCAGCTGCGACTGCGGTACTCCGGCTCGCTGTGGTCGGGGCCAAGCTTGATGTCGCCGTACCGGCTGATCGCCAGGAACACTGCGCTGATCAGGATCAACGCCACGGCCAGGATGTAAAACCAGCTGGCGTTGGTGATGATCCACTGCTGGATATGGTTGAACTGGGATTGCGCCTGTGCCTGAAAAGCCACGGCATAGAACACCAGTAACAAAATGAGTACGGCGCTGGTGTAGAACACCGGTGGATTGAGGGTGCTCCTTGGCTTGGTAGGGTTTTCCATCAGGTGGCTCTCTCCATTGCAACACTAAGCTTGAGCAAGCATCCGGTGGCACCGGACAATCACGCGTCTGCACAGCGTAGCTCACCGGGCCTTGAGCAAAGCACCGGGCGCAGTTGCCTGAAGGCCACAGGATCAACTCGCTACATAAACGATGATTGGCCCGCACACCGCCAGCAGCACATTGGAAATGGCGTAGCAAACGGTGAACCCAATCACAGGCGTGTTGCTCCCGGATTGTTCAATGATCTTGTTCATCGACGCCGCCTCGGTCTGGGCCCCGGCCAGCGCGCCGAACAGCACCATCGGGTGCAAGCGCAGAACATAACGCCCGAAATACAGCGACACCAGCGGTGGCAACAAGGTCACCACCACCCCGGAAATCAGCAAGGCAACCCCTTGGCTCTGCATCGCGCTGATAGCGGCGGGACCTGCCAGCAGGCCCACCACGGCACCGAAGGCAGTAAGCCCGAACTCTGAAAACGCCCACTGCGCCGCGGCCGGCAAGGCGCCTACCTCTGGGTGGCGGGAGTTGTACCAGCCAATCAACAGCGCAACCAACAACACTCCACCGCCCACACCCAGCTCGATGGGAATCATGCCGATATGCGTCGATAGCATGCCGACCAGCGCACCAACGACCATGCCCAGGCTGTGCACGGCAATATCGCTTTTGTAACTGTGCTCGCGAATACGCCCCAGTTGTTGCGCCAGCGCGACAATGCTTGAGGTGCGCCCGGTCAGTGAGATGACATCCCCTTTGCGCAGCACGGTGTTGGGCAGCATCGGCAACTCCAGCCCCTGGCGGGTGATGGTGTTGACAAAGCACCCCAAACGCTCCGAGCCCACCAGTGCGGACTTGATTTCATGCACCGTCTTACCGGCCAAGGTGTCGCTGGTCAGCACCACGTCGGCGCTGCGAGTGGGAAACGACAGCGATTGCGCGTGGTCGATCTCCGGGCCAAGCCATTGCGCCAGCACGCCAACGTCTTCCCGCAGGGCATAGACGCCGACGATATCGCCGCTTTGCAGGACTAAACCAGTGTCACGTTCAAGAACCAGGTCGCCGCGTACCACACGCTCGATGGTGATGTTGGCGTGACGGCGCTCAAACTCGGCGATCGCCATGCCATTGGCGCTGTCTGCCACGCGATGGGCACGCACCACGATGCGGGTATAGGGAATAGTGATGATGTCTTCGTTGCTGGCGATGCCTAACTCCAGTTCCAACTCACGGGCAGATGCGCGCAAGTCCACACCCAACAGCTTCGGCGCAATGGTGCCAACGAACACAATCAGGCCAATGGTGCCGAACAGGTAGGTGATGGCATAGGCAATTGCCATATGACTGTAGAGCTGATTCTTGGCCGCATCATCAAGGGGCAACTGGGCGATGGCGCTGCTCGCAGTCCCCATGATTGCGGTATCCGTCAGGGCGCCCGCGCCTAATCCTGCAGTAAAGCCTGCATCGAAGTGATACACCGCGTTCATCATCAAGATCGCGCCCAACGCCGTGGCACACAGCACCACCGAAAACAGCACCAGCTTCAGGCTGCTGCGGTTCAGGCAACTGAAGAACTCTGGGCCGCTTTTGAAGCCAACGGCATAGATGAACAGCACAAAAAACACTGACTTGAGCGTTTGCGGCACCTCAAGGCCGATCTGGCCAATGATCAAGCCCATCAGCAAGGCCCCGGCTACCGAGCCCAAATGGAAACTGCCCAGCTGAATCCGGCCGATCAGCACCCCCGAGGCAATGGCCAGGAACACCGCAATCTCGGGGTTGGAGCGCAACGCATGAAGCACGAAGTCGATCATTGCTCGACACCTTTTTCGCTTGGAGCCTGCGCGGGTGCGGTAAACCAACGCTCCTTGGGTACGCGTTTCTCCTGCTCGGGATCGCCCAGGTAGTGCGGCGACATGATCTGCACACCGTACTCATTGAACACATCCTGAATGTTGGCATGCAGCAAGGTCAGCAACTCGGCACGTGGCCGTGGTTCGCTGGGTACTGCCTGGGCGACCAGGCGGTACTCCGGATAGAAGTCTGAGAGCGCCGTCTGAAAGACTTGCGGGCTGGGGGTCTGCAAGATCCCGGCAGTGCGTTGCGCAGCCTCCAGCAACATCGCCTCGACCTGACGCCATGGGGTGTCGTAGCCAATGGTCACCACGGTATCCACCACATAACCGGCCCCCTGCACCACCCGCGAGTAGTTCTTGGTCACCGCGCCAGTAATCATTGAATTGGGGATGGTCAGTACCTCCCCCAACCCGGTACGGATACTGGTGGTGAACATGCCCAGCTCGGTCACGGTGCCTTCATGCTCACCAATGCGCACAAACTCGCCGGGGCGCAAGGTGCGTGTGTACGTCAGGATCAAGCCAGCAGCGGCCTGGCCCACAACACTGGAGGCGCCGAGCGAGATCATCAGACCGATCAGTACTGACAACCCCTTGAACGCCTCGGTGCCAGCGCCAGGCAAGTACGGATAGGCCATTGCCAAGGCAAATAGCCAGATTGCCAACGAGGTCAGGCGGGTGGTCGGCTGCAGGGTCTCGTGGTTCAGCCAGGTAATGGTCCCGGGCTTGGCCAAGCGCTCCAGCACGCGTTTGCTGAAAGCGCTGATGCCGCGGGCGATGAAGAAGATCATCAGGGCAATGACCAACCCCGGTATGGCGCTGACGATGGCATCAAGGACGTAGCGCAACAGTTCCAGCAAGTAATGATCGAGGCTTTCCCCCCAGGGCCGGGTATAAGGAAAGCGCTGCAAGACGAAGGTCAGCCATTCATAGGTGAGAAGCAACACAATCGACCAGTACAACAACGCCAGCAAACGCCTGATCAGCGGAAACAGGTTGCTGCTGTCCAGCAGCGGGGTTTCGCCGACTTTAAGCACATCGTGGTGTCGCCGTATGCGCTTGGGCAGCCAGGACAGCAGTTTGCGCCGGACAAAGCCTGCCAGGCGCACCAAAGCGATATACAGCAACGTGGCCACCGCACTCAGCCCCCCTGCGGTGACCAGAAATCGCACGCTGCGAGCTTGTTGGGACTCATTCACGACCTTTTCCAGGTGCTGGCCGGCTTGCGCTGCAGCCTCGGCAACTGAGAGGTCTTGGCCTGCATCCTTGGGCGTTACGATGAACGCTCGGCGTTCGCCGATCAGCACCAGGTAGCTGTCTTGAATGGTATCCAGGCGCACCAAGGGATCTTCAGTACCGTCGAGGGTTTCGTTGATCACCGTCTGCGCACGTTGGGCACGTGCGGCGGGGGTTTCGCCGAGCAAAGTGGCCTGAAAGGTAATAATGCTGCGATTGGCAATCTTCAGCTCGGCCGGTGGGGCCGTCACCTCCGGCGAATCTTGCGCGGCAAACACAGGGAAGTGAAAAGCAGCCCACAACAGGAAAAAAACGCGCACATACCAGCGCTTCACCCAACTCTCCATGACTCTTGCTCCAGCCAGATTCCCTTGTCAGGGCACAACCGTCGTCTGCGGCACATTCGTGGCCAGTGACTGCATCGCACCTGCCGCTCGCGTTGAGCAGGCAACGTCAGGATAGACCGGGTTCTACGCTTGTACCTGCAGTTTGCAATCGACTGTAGAACCGCTCCTCAGCACGGCCCTACAAGGCTAAAAAAAACGACTAGGCTGTTTTTGATACCCAACAACGCCAGCCCTTTCCCTAATCAGCATCTGAGGGACTGACCGCTGTGTGGCGATGCCCCTGATGGCCTGCCCTCTTCCAGGGCTCAGAGTGATGATGTGGACATGACGACCCAGCCCCGTTCTGCAGTGCCTACCGCGTTCAAACCCCAGCGCCAAGCGCTGGCCCTGGAACCGCGCATCTTGTTTGACGGCGCTGCCGCCACGGCGGCGGCCGACCAGCAGCACCAAGACGGCAGCGACAACGCCGATGCCAATACCGCCCACGCGACCCCCGCTGAAGCCCGCAGTGAACCCAGCCAGCAACCCTCTGCTGCCCGGCACCTGTTGGTCCTCGATAGCCGCATCGAAGGCCGCGAGCAGCTCACCGCCAAGCTGCCCGGCAATGTCGATGTGCTGGTGGTAGAAGCGGATGAAGATGGCTTGGCGGCGATTTCCACTGCCTTGGCGCAACTGGGGCAGGTCGATTCGATCCAGATCCTCTCCCACGGCGCCGCAGGCGAGTTCACCCTCGGCAAGACTACCCTGAGCGCCGACACTATCGAGCAGTTTTCCCAACCGCTGAGTCAATGGAGCCAATCCCTGAGCGAGGGCGCGGACATCCAACTGTATGGCTGCAACGTTGGTGCAGGCAGCGATGGACGCACCCTGGTCGATGAACTGTCACGCTTGACCGGCGCCGATGTTGGCGCCTCCAATGACAATACCGGCAGCGCCCGCGTCGGGGGCGACTGGACCCTGGAAGTCACCCGTGGCGTACTGGACAAGCCCGTTGCACTAACCGCCACCGCCATGGCCGGTTATGACCGCCTGCTGGCGGCCGGGCCCAATACCGACCTGTCCGGCGGCGCTAACGTTCTGATCGGCGATACCTTCAGCTTTACCGTGACCTTCACCAACAGCACCAGTGACACCGGCTATGCGCCGTTTGTCGACCTGTTCTTCCCCGCCACGGGCAAGGACGGCGCCGGCTCGCAAACCGATGATGGCGTCACCTTCGTATCCGCCACTTACCTGGGCCAGGCGCTGAATGCGCATGTCCTGACCTTCGATGCCAATGGCCGCGCCAGTCACCCCTTGGCCGTCGGCAGCGATGGCAAGCCGCTGGTGATCAATGCCGCCGATTTCGGCATGCGCGCGGGTGATCAGATGGTGGTCCTGGAGCTACCCTTTGCCAGTGTCAGCCAGGGTCAGCCACCAATCGCCATCCAGGTAACGGCAAGCCTGAGTAACCTGGCCGACACCGATTTTTCCTTTTCCGGCTCGACCCCAGACCTGACCATCCGTGCCCGTAGCGGCTTTCAGTACGGCAACGACTCGCTGAACAATCCGGCCACCGACCCGAGCATCCTGGAGCCTGCGGCCAACGCCGACAGCTATCGGGTGCATCCGACGGTGATCACCGTCGATCAAGTGGTCACCACCCCGGAAGGTGAAACGGCAACCGGCCCCAACTTCAAGCGCGACCTCGACGTCACCCTCACCCCCGCCGATGAGCAGACCCTGACCGACGTCGTGATCAAGCAACCGGTGCCGGACAATGTCATCGTCACCGCCATTACCCCTGGCGGGGGCGGCACGCTGACCTCCATTACCCTCTACGATGGCCGCGCCGTCACCAATCCGGCGCTGATCCAGGCGATCCTCGCGCAAAACAACGACGGCAACCTTAGCAACGATCTCTACATCCGCGAGTTCAGTGTCCGCTACCCGACTATCAGTGGCCCGACCAGCACCAATGTGCAATTCTTCGTGCCCGAAGACGATGCCGACGGTGTGCCGGTGATCAACCCGGTGAGCGGCAATGACGTCACCATTACCTTCGATGGTCCCAGCGCCACCGGCAGCTGGCAGCCACTGGACCCACGCGATGCCGCCAGCGGCCAGATCGACTTCAGCGGCCAGGGCCAGGATGTCAGTTTCGTCGCCAAGTCGATTACCCTGCAAAAGCAGGTCACCGTCACGGTTGACGGCGGCAGTGCCGGCATCAGCCCAGGGGACACGCTGACCTACGACCTGAGGATCGCCCTGTCCGATTACTTCACCTTTGGCGAGACGTTTCTGGGCGGTGGCAACTTCGTCATCGCCGACGGATTGAGCGACGGCCAGACCTTGGTGACGGGCAGCCCCACCCTGACCCTGACGGTCAACGGCGTGACCCAGAGCATTACCCTGGTCCGCAGCAGCGTGGTCAATAGCGACGGCAGTACCTCGATAGTCTTCGACATTGGCCAGTCGTTGCGTAATGCCTTCGCCGTGCGTTCCTGGCTCAATGGTGACCTGGCCTTCGATGACGTGCTCCAGGGTGCGACCCTCGCGGTGATCAGCTACCAGGCGCGGGTCGCTCAAAGCTATACGCCACCAGCGGGGAACCCCCACAGTGAAATCAACGAAGGCGATCCGCTGGGTAACCAGGCCACCGTCACCGCCACCGTGCTGCTGGACCCGCTGAACCTCAGCGGTCAAGACCAGAGCGACGGCTCCAGTACCCTCTCGCGCATCCCCAACAGCCAAGTGCAGATCGACCTCGCCGACCTCAATGGCAACGGTGCACCTGCGCCTGGCACGGAACTGCGTCCCGGCGACAGCGTCACGTTCCGCCTGAGCTATGACCTGATAACCGGCGACTACGAGAACTTCAAGCTCACCGCTTACTTGCCTTTGCCACTGTTCGACCTCAGCGGCCTGGACCTCAACAGCATCTGGCGCCTGGCCACGGGTAACACCAACCCCAACAGCCCCACCTCCGTCACCCTTGGCCCAGGTAACTCGCTGGTGTTCACCTTCGCCGACTACGTCAACCCTGGGATCAATGGCAGCCGGATCGCGATAGACTTCACCCTGACCGTCAGCGACCAGCCGTTCGCCGACCAACGTGCCTTCAACGTGCTGGGCGAATCCAACCAGACCCGCACCTTGGACAAGAGCGTTCTGCAAACCACCGATGACGTGACTCTGATCGCTTCGGTCGCCGAACCGGTCCTGAGCATCAGCCATGGCGTGGTGTCCACCAACCACGGCACAGTGACCGGCACCACTGGCAGCTGGAACCCGCCAGGCGGCACCGGCATCCCCTTCAACGGCAGCATCACCGATATCAGTGCCGTCAACGGCAATGTCAGCGGTATCGATGCCAATGATCGCCTGCGACTGGCAACCGCCATCGAGAACAGCGGCGGCGGCAACGCCTTTGACGTCAGCACGCGCATCACCCTGCCCCAGGGCCTCTCATTTGTGGGCGGCAGCCTGTCGACGGCCAACCTGCTGATCTATCGTGGTGACGGCACGCGCCTGATCGCCGGCACTCACTACACCGTGAACAACGCCACCAATACCATCACCTTCATCGACGGCGCCGGTGTCGGCGCCTTGCTTGCTGGTCGTCCCGGCACTGTCGCCGATACCAGCGGTGCCAACCTTGTGGTGATTACCTATGAGGTCAACGTCGCGTCCGCCATTGCCGCCAGCAGAACCCTGCAGAGCACCGCGCAACTGACGGGCTACGCCAGTGTCGAAGGCGGACAGAACTTCCTCGGGGCGACACCCTTGAGCGACCTAGCCAGCCAGCAGGTCGCCGCTCCGACGATCACCAAGACCTATGCCGGCGGAAGCCTCGACAACAGTGACTCAAGCGCCAGCCATACCACCGGGGCAAACCTGGTGGTGGGCGAAAGCATGCTCTATGACATCGTCGTCACCCTGCCCGAAGGCACCACGCAGACCTTGCGCATCGATGACCTGATTCCGCCCGGCATGCGCCTGGATACCAGCTTCAACAATCAAGGCTATCTGCTGATCACCACCGCCGGTGGTGTACTGGCGCAAAACTTCGGCGGCACGGTCACCATTGGCAGCCTCACCGCACCGTCAGGCACGTTGGGCGCTGACGGTGTTGACGCGCGGTTTACCTTTACCGTCTCCACCACCACCGGTGACAACAACACCGCCAACAACAGCTTCGTCATTCGCCTGCGCCTGGTGGCCAGCAACGTGACCAGCAACCAGACCAGCGCCGTTCGCCTGAATGATGCCACCCTCACCTACAGCGACCCTGACGGTGATACGCCCAACGGCAGCACGCCGATCAACCGTGACGTAGCGGTTACGGGAAGCAAGCCCAGCGTGACCATTCAGGAACCCACCTTGCAACTGGGCCAGCAATTGATCACCCCACCAGGGATCGGCTTCGACCAAGGTGACCCGCTTGAATACACCATCACCCTCACTAACGGCTCAGCCGGTAGCGACTACGATGCCTACGACATCGCCTTCAGCAGCCAGCTGCCAACCGAACTGGACCAACTGACCCTGGTCAGCGTGATCTACACCGTCAATGGCGTCAGCACCAACATCACTGGCAGCTTCAGCCTTGACCCGAGCGGCCGCACCCTGGTCAACAGTGGCAATGTCGACATCGCCAAAGGCGGCAGCGTGGTCATCCGTGTGTCTGGCGTGGTCAATGCCACTGGCGCCTCGGTGGCGCAATTCGACAACCTTGCCCAAGTGCGCTGGACCAGCCTCAATGGCAACAGCAGCGCAGGTGCCGATCCAGCTGGCGAGCGCACAGGCCAGGATGGCCCACTCAACGGTGGCACCCTCAACGACTACCGCCGTGACAGCGTGCTGATCATCCCGGTCGCCCAGGGCATCAAGTTTTCCCGGGTCGGCGGCCTGCCCGACACCAGCGCCCCCAACCCGACCAATGCCCTGCAAGAGACGGCGGCCATCGGTGAAATCATCCGTTACCGCGCCACGGTGTTGGTGCCCGAAGGCAATAACCCCAATTACCAGCTGGTGATTACCCTGGGTCAAGGCCTGACCCTGGCGGACCTGAGCACGATGCGCATCGGTTTTGTCTCCGACGGCGGCCTGGTCACCAGCCTGAGTGACCTGATCACCAGCGGCACCTTGCAGATCATCGGCAACGAGGACAGCCCCGAAGCCCAGTTCATCACCCCGGACCTTTCCGGCGCGGCGCCCACCGGGGTACTCAACTCGGCTTACGTGCAACTGAGTACCGATGCCAACGGCAACCAGATCATCACCCTCAACCTGGGCAATATCACCAACGGCGCCTTTGGCGGCGGTAACGATGGCAACGATGACGACCTTGAAGGCATCGTGGTGGAGTTCAGTGCCAGGGTCGACAACCGGGTCGAGAACCAGGCCGGCGATGTCCTCGGCGCCACGGTTCAGGATCGGGTAAACGGTGTTACCCGCGCCACCAGCAACACCTTGAGCGAACGTATCGTCGAAGCTGGTTTTACCGGCCTGAACAAACAGGTCACCGACTTCAGCCCCAATCCGGGCACCACCCTGGGCAGCGCAACGGTCAGCGTCAGCTTTACCGCCAGTGGTGGCCTGCCGGCCTATGACGTGCACCTGACTGACGGTTTCCCGACCGGCAGTAACTACAACCTGATCAGCATTACCATTGACGGCACCACCTACGGTCCGGGCAACCTGCCGGCTGGGGTGACCTTCAGCACCAGTGGCGGCCTGAGTGTGGACATTGCACGGGTCGACATCGGCTCCCAGGTCCGCGTGCTGTACTCGGTCAGCGTCCCCAATGGCACAGCCATCGCCAGCAGCGATGCCAGCTTGAGCTGGAGCAGCCTGCCAGAGACGTTCACCAGTTGGGGTGGCTCAGCCGTAGGAGCCGACAGCAGCGCCAGCGGCGAGCGCACGGGGGCCAACGGCCCTGGTCCGGATGCCAGCACCCTGAACAACTATGTGCTGCGCGAAGGTGCGGGCCTGGGGATCATCAGTGGCACGCTTTGGAACGATACCGGCACTGCCGCCACAGCGCCTAACGACGCCACCCCGGATGTGGATCCGGTACCCGGCACACCTGGCTATGAACTGGCCGTACCCAACCAGACAATCAACCTGATCTGGGCGGGTACTGATGGCATCCTCGGCAATGCTGACGACAAAACCTTCAGCACTACCACCGACAGCAATGGCCGCTTTACGTTTGGCGTGTTGCCCTCTGGTCTGTACCGCCTGGACGCCCCCACCACGGTCAACAGCATCGCCCAGTTCGGCGAGTTGCGCCTGCGCATAGACACGGACGCAGGCACACTCGGCCAGGTGGGCGTGACCCTGGGCGAAGGCAGCACTGCGCAGGCCAACTCAGGGTATGTCGAACTCAATGACGCGCCAGTCAACAGTCTGCCCGGGCTGCAGAGCGGCCTGGAGGATGTACCGCTGGCAATCCCCGGCATCCGCGTCAGCGACATCGATGCCGAGCGCGATCCGGACGTCAATGGCCGCGCGATCCAGGTCACCCTCACGGTCACCCACGGCACCCTGTCGCTGACCGGAACTACCAGCAGCGTCACAGTCGGTGGCAACGGCACAGCAACGCTGGTGCTACTGGGCCGAATCGCCGACATCAATGCGGCGTTGGCCGGTCTGAGCTACCTTGGCAACCTGAACTTCAACGGCAATGACTTTCTTCAAGTCACCACCACTGACCAGGGCAACTACGGCGATTTCGATGGTAACGGCGTACCTGGGCAGGCGACCGATGCGCGCACCGACCTAGACGTTCTGGTGATCAACCTCACCCCAGTCAATGATCGGCCAGCGGCCGTGAATGACAATGCGACTGCGGTCGAAGCTGGCGGTACCGATAACCGCCTGGAGGGTGTGGACCCACGGGGTAATCTTCTCGATAACGACACCGATGTCGACATAGCCACCAATGGCGACTTCCTCAACGTGGTCTCGGTGACTTCACCGCTGGGCGTGGTGGTATCGGTGCCGGTGGTCGGCTCGGTGGAGGTCATTGGCCGCTACGGCAAGCTGGTGATCCAGGCCAATGGCGCCTATCAGTACATCGTCGATAACAACAACGCCGAAATCCAGGCACTGCGCCTGGCGGGCGATCAGTTGACCGAGGCCTTCAACTACACCGTTTCCGACATCGGCCTGGGCGGCGCACCGTTGCAGTCCAGTGCCACCTTGAACGTGTTGATCCAGGGTGCCAACGATGCCCCGGACGCGGCAAATGATACCGCCACCGCCATTGAACAAGGCGGCGTCAACAACACCGACAATGGCAACCCCAATGACACCCCGCCCAGTGGCTTCCCGATTGACGGGGTCAACCCGACGGGCAACGTGCTGACTAACGACAATGATGTCGATGGCGGTGAGCGCGCAACCGATCCGATCGATTACGGTGAGACCCAGGCGGTTACTGGCGTGCGGCCCTTGCGTGAAGCAGCCAGTGGGCCGTTGACCGTCGTGCCTGCCGGTGGGTCGATCAGCGTCACCGGCACCTACGGCACCCTGACAATTGCTTCCGATGGCACCTATACCTACGTCATCGACAACAGCAACACTGCCGTGCAGCGCCTGGGCCCGAATGACACCCTGACCGAGTACTTCAGTTACCAGGTCACCGATCAGCTCGGTCTGAACGACCTGGCCGAGCTGCGTATCACCGTGGTCGGCAACTACGACAACCCGGTGGCCAGTGACGACCAGGCGTCCGCTCAGGCCGGGGTCAGCAACGCCGATCCGGAAAGCAATCCGGTCGGCAACGTCATCCTGTTTCCCAGCCGCCCGGGGCCGGTCAACCAGCCCGGTGGCACCGGCGTCGACCTGGATGTCGACCGCGCCGACCGTCCGAGCTCAGTGCTCAAGGTCAACGGCATCCGCAATGGCCCAGAGCTAGCCGGCGGCGCCTTGACCACGGTGGGCACTGGCGCGGTAATCGTCCAGGCAAATTTCGCCCAGTTCGACAACGGCGATCCCGTAGGCAGTTCAGTGAGTTACGGCACACTGACCATCAACCCCGACGGTTCATTCAATTTCGACGTCAACAGTGACAACCCTGAAATCGTCGCCTTGGCGCGTGGCGCGACGATGAACGTCATCTTTACCTACCAGGTCGTCGACTCAGCTGGGCTTACCGACACCGCGCAACTGGTTATTGTGGTGCGCGGCGCCAACAACCCGCCGCACGCGCAGGACGCCGTGGCGCTGGCCACCGAAAAAGGCGGGGCCAACAACACTGCACCCGGCGTCGACCCCGGCGTACCTCCGGGCCCAGGGCGGCAAGTCACCTTTGTCGACCCTGATGGGGACCCGGTCAGCGTAACCGCCGTGCGCACCGGCCGTGAGACTGACACCGGCACCGCCGGGGTCGTCGGCAGCGCGCTCAACGGCAGCTATGGCGCACTGACGATCAACGCCGATGGCACCTACCGCTATGTGGTCGACAACGATAACCTCGAGGTCGACGCCCTGCGCGGACCGGATGATCTGTTGGTCGAAGTTTTCACCTATCGGGTCACCGACGCCGATGGTGAGTTCGATGATGCCCAGATCATCATCGTCATTCGTGGCCAGAACGATAACCCGGTGGCCGACAATGACGAGGCCGAGGCGGTAGAGGCTGGTGGCGTCAACAACGCCAGCGGTGGGAGTGACCCGAGCGGTAATGTGCTCAATGATGACACCGATGTTGATGGCGGTGCCGGCGACCCGATCGACTATGGCGAAACCAAAGCGGTGAGCGCGGTACGTACGGGTGCCGTTGAGGGTGCTGGGACTGCCGGCACCCTGGGAAGCGAATTGCGCGGCACCTATGGTTGGCTGACCCTCAATGCCGATGGCAGTTACAGCTATCGCCTGGACAACAACCTGGCGGCGGTGCAGGCCCTGCGACCGGGCAATACACTAATCGAAACCTTCAATTACACCGTGGTCGATACCGCAGGCGCCACCGACATCGCGCTGTTGACCATCACCATTCGCGGCAGCAACGATGCGCCGGTGGCCAACAACGACAACGCCATCGCCGTCGAGGCCGGCGGCTTGAACAACACCACTGCTGGCACTAACCCAAGCGGCAACGTGCTCAGCAACGACACCGATGTCGACCGTTTTGGTGAAACCCTGACGGTGACTGGCGTGCGTCAGGGACTGAGCATCGGCAGCATCGGCAACAGCTTTGCCGGCGAGTACGGCAGCCTGACGCTCAATGCCGATGGCAGCTACAGCTACCAGGTCGACAACTCAGATCCTCTGGTACAAGCCCTGCGCAGGGCCAGCGATACCTTGCGCGAGACCTTCACCTACACCATTCGCGATTTGACTGGAGCTATCAGCACCGCCACCTTGACCATCACCATTCATGGGCGCAACGACAACCCGATAGCCGTCAACGACAGCGCGGTGGCTGTCGAAGCCGGTGGCACCAACAATGGGACTGCCGGTGTCGCCCCTACCGGTAACCTGTTGAGCAATGACCGCGATGTCGATGCGGGAGACACCAAGTCCGACAATGGCATTCGTATCGGCGGCATCCTTGCCGGCGGCACCTTTGTTACGGTCAACGGTAGCCAGATCATACGCGGCACCTACGGCACTCTGACGGTGTTCTCCAACGGTGATTACCGCTATCTGGTCAACAATGACCTGGCTGCCGTCCAGGCGCTCAAGCCCGGTAATACCTTGCAAGAGCTGTTTACCTACCGCATGCGTGACGCCGCTGGTGCCCTCGGTGTGGCGCAATTGACCCTGACCATCGAGGGGGCCTGGGATGCGCCGGTAGCGCGCAACGACATCGATCTGGGCGTCGCCGACAATGGCGATGGCCTGGTCCTCAACCCCAGCGGCAACGTGCTGCCCAACGACAGCGACGTCGACCAGGGTGACCAACTTACGGTCACTGGTATCCGTACCGGCGCTGAAAGCGGCACTGGCGTTGCCGGCACCGTTGGCAATGTTTTGATCGGCCAATACGGCACCCTGGTGATCAATGCCGATGGCAGCTACACCTACACCATCGACACCTCTAATCCGGCGGTATTGGCTCTGGACCTGTTGCAGACTGTGGTTGATCGCTTCACCTACGAAGTCACTGATCGTGGCGGGCTCAGCGATCTTGCCCAGCTGTCGATCGTCATCATCGGCCGCAACGACGCCCCTCATGGTACTGATGACAGTGCCACGGCTGTCGAGGCCGGTGGCTTGAACAATGCCACGCCGGGCCTGAACCCCAGCGGCAATGTTCTGAACAACGACGGTGACCTGGAAAACGACACCCTGAGCGTTTCGACGATCCGCACCGGCAGCGAAGCCGGCAGTGGTATCGCCGGCACTCTGGGCACCAGCCTGCGCGGGCTGTATGGCAACCTGGTAATGAACGCCGATGGCAGTTGGACCTACACCGTCGACAACAGCCTGGCAGCCGTTCAGGCCTTGCGCACCAGTGGCCAGGTGCTGGTGGACACCTTCACCTACACGGTGGTCGACCCGCATCAGGCCGATGACACTGCACAATTACGCATTACCATCGACGGCCGCAACGATACGCCGATTGCCGTCGATGATGGCAGCATCGCGGTCGAGGCCGGCGGCGTCGGTAACAACACCCCAGGCGTGAACCCTACCGGCAATGTTCTGGACAACGACACTGACGTCGACAGCCCGGCCCTGGGTGAAACCCGTCAGGTGTTGTCAGTGACCAGTGAAACCGGCACCGTCGCCCTCGCCGGCCAGACGCTGGCGGGGCGTTATGGCCAGTTGGTGCTCAATGCCAATGGCAGCTATCAATACGTATTGGACAACAACAATCCTGTGGTCCAGGCCCTGCGCACAGCAGGACAAACCCTGCGCGAAGTTTTCACCTACCGCATGCGCGACACCACCGGCGCCGAATCTGTAGCACGCTTGAATGTGGTGATTCAGGGGGCCAATGATGCGCCGCTTGCCCGTGACGACAGCAACGTCGCCAGTGATCAGGTGTCGGCCCCGCAATCGGTTGGCAACGTACTGCCCAATGACAGTGATGTCGATGGCGGTGAGCAGCTCAGTGTCAGCGCTATTCGTACCGGCGCCGAAGCAGGCAGTGGCGCGGCGGGGGCTGTCGGCCAGCCATTGGCCGGGCGCTACGGCACCCTGGTGATCAACACCGATGGCAGCTACACCTACACCATCGACCAGAACAATCCTGAGGTGCTGGCCGCCGCAGGGTTGGGGCAAGTTCTACAGGATGTATTCACCTATACCCTCAGCGACCGCGCGGGCGCCACTGACCTCGCCCAGTTGACCATTACGCTGGACATCGCCGCGCCGTTCATTCCCGCCCCCGGTGGCCCGTTCTTCGACCGCGACGTCAACGACCCGCTGCAGAATCTGCCGTTGCCCGACGTTGATCCGGCGGTATTCGTTGGCCCGGTGGTGGAACGTGAAAGCCGTCTCCTCGAACTCTCCAGCTGGCAGGCCGATGGCAGCAACCTGAGCTACGGCCGTACCCCCGAGATTCTCAGCGAAACCCTGAACCAGCGCCTTGGCTTGATCCAGGGGCAGTTCGTCGCCGGGGCGGTGCGCGGCAGCCGTCTGGCCAGTGAAGGGGACATGGCCTGGATCCTCGGCCGTCAGTCGCGCATCAACCTCAGCGCTGATGGCTTGCTCCCCGACCCTTCCGTCTTTGCCACCGACTCCGCGCACATGACCGAGGGTGATGCCCAGTTACCACCGCCCTCAGAGGCACGCGTTGCATCTGGCTTTCGCGCTCAGCTACGGGAAGCTGCCGAACGCCTGCGCGCTATGGATAACCGTACCCGCGAATAAACAAGGACCCAGGACAGACCATGCCAAGACTGCCCCAGACGTTGCTCAGTTCGGCCATCGCCTCCACCCTGTTGTTGGCCGCGTGCTCGGCGACCAAGCCGCAGCCCTACAGCGAGGATGAAGCCCGCCAGCGGATTATCCACGACCAGACCCAGATGTATGCCAATCAAGAGCCTGTCAGCAAACCCATCACCTTCTACGAAGCTGCGGCGCGGGCCCTGAAGTACAACCTCGACTACCGCCTCAAATTGATGGAGAGCGCACTGGCCAGTGACCTGCGCGACGTTTCCAGCCACGAGATGCTGCCGCGTCTGGTCGCGTCGGCCGGTTATGCCGGGCGCAACAACGACTCCGGCGGTACCTCCATCGGTATTGAGGACCGCCAGGAAAGCTTGCGTGCCTCCACTTCCGAAGAGCGCTATCGCGAGCTCTATGGGCTGGGTTTGAGCTGGAGCCTGCTGGATTTTGGTGTGGCCTACTTCCGCACCCAACAGAAAACCGACCAGATCCTCATGGCCGAGGAACGTCGACGCAAAGTGGCGCAGAACGTTCTGCAGGATGTGCGCAATGCCTATTGGCGCGCGCTCAGCGCCCAACGCCTGATGCCCCATGTCGACCGTCTGCTGGTGCGCACCCATCAAGCCCTGCTCTCGGCACGCCAGGCCGAGAGCAAGGGCTTGTTGCCGCGCCAGGAGATCCTCGCCTACCAGCGTGCCCTGCTCGACTCCATTTACCTGCTGACCGTGCGACGTCAGGATCTGGAGTTTGCTCGCGCCGAACTGTCGGCGCTGATGTCGCTGCCACCGGGCTCACGCATGGTGCTGGCCGATGAGGTCGAACCGAGCCTGCCGCACATGGCGCAGAACATCGACCAGCTTGAGCAGCTATCGCTGAAGAACCGCCCGGAAATCATGGAAGAGTGGTATCGCAAACGGGTCAACGAGAATGATCTGAAGATCGCCAAAGCCCAGCTGTGGCCCAATGTAAGCCTGGATTTCGGCTACAAGTACGACTCCAACAAATACCTCTACAACAGCGATTGGACCGATACCAGCCTGCAGGTGTCGATGAACTTGTTACGTCTGCTTCAGTTGCCCTCGCTCAACCGCGCGGCCGAATCCCAGACGCAGACCGACGACATGCGCCGGGTGGCGTTGTCCATGGCGATTCTGACCCAGGTGCGGGTCGGCACCTTGCGGTATCAGTTGGCCCGTCAGGAAGTCGAATTTGCCGACCAGAGCCTGCAGGTAGACCAGAGCTTGTTGAACTACGCTGAAGCAGCACGAACCACTTCCTATGGCTCAGAGCTGGAGGTGATTCGCGCCGAAGGCCGTTACCTGCTCTCGCGTTACCAGCGCGAGGCTGCCTACTCCAGTGCCCAGGCGGCCTGGGGGCGGCTGTACAACTCAGTGGGCCTGGACACCCTGCCCAAGGAAATTGAAAAGCACGACATCCAGACCCTGGCTCGGGAAATCCAACGGACCCTGGATGATCAGGAACGCAGCAACCTTCTTGTCAGCACGCAAGGAACGCCGAATGCCATACAGCCCTGAGCGCCGTTTGCTCGCCGTGATACTGTCCCTGTTGCTTACCCCAGCCCTGGCCGCTGACAGCGAGCCGGTCGTTAACCCCGACCAACCCGGCACCATCCGCGTACTGTTGGTGGCAAGCCTGGAAACCACCCTTTCCAGTCAAATGAGTGGCACCCTCGGCGAGTTCAACGCGGCGCTTGGTCAGACCGTGGCCAAGGGCGCCGTGCTGGCCCGCTTCAACTGCGCCGAAGCCCAGGCACGCGCACGGGTTGCCGCCGCAGAACTGACCATGGCCCGGCAGAACCTCGACGCCAAGCGCAACCTGCGCAAACTCGATGCCGTCGGTGACCTGGAAGTGGCCATGGCCAACACCGAACTGCAAAAAGCCGACGGTGCCCGTGCCCTGGCCCAGGCGCAGAGTGGCTACTGCGTGGTGCAAGCACCGTTTGCCGGGCGTGTCGCCAAGGTCCATGCCAAACCATTCCAGACTGTGGCAGGCGGTACGCCGCTGTTCGACCTGGTCAGTGATGGCGCGCTGAAAGTGCGCCTGAACGTACCTTCGAACCTGTTACCGCAGCTCAAGGACAACCAGGCACTGGAGGTCGATATCCTCGAAACCGGCAAGGTCTACCCTGCGCGTGTCAGCGCCATCAATGCCCGGGTCGACGCCGTCGCCCAAACCGTGGAGCTGGAAGCCCGGCTGGACGCCGCCCATCCAGAGCTGATCGCCGGCATGAGTGGTACCGCCCGCTTCCCCCGCGCCAATGACTGAGCCGCTACCGCACCCGCAGCTGCTGCTGGCCATCGCAGCCCTGCGCGACCGCGCCCTGGCCACCGACTCGCTCAATGCCTTGGGTTTCTCGATCGCCAATGACCCTTACCCGCTGTTGCAGTATCACCAGGCGCTAGTGTTCCAACAACAGGGCCAGAGCCTGGAGCTGCTCTGCGTGTCGGGCCTGGCCCGTCCCACTGAAGATTCGCCCTACCTGGTCTGGCTGCAGCGTGCGGTGCACTGGATTGCAACCCAGCTGGAAAACGATCAAGCGTACTGGCTGGCGCGGGACGCTGTGACCCCACCAGCGGACATCGAAGAAGGTTGGGCCGAATGGTGGCCACATGGCCTGTGGTGTATTCCATTACATGATCGCGACGGCAAGCGCCTGGGCCTGGTGCTGTTCCTGCTCGATGCCGCGCCAGCGCAATCACTGCAACCCTTGTTCGAAGGCTTATGGCGAACTTGGGCTCACTGCTGGGCGGGCTTTACCAAGCAACGTCGACTGACCCGCTGGCGGCCGAGCAAGCGTCAATTGCTGCTGACCTTGGCAGTGCTGGTCGCCTTATTGCTGGTACCCGTCAGGCAGACCGCGCTGGCGCCGGCCGAGATTGTCTCGCGCCAGACGATGATCATCAGCTCGCCGATTGATGGCGTGATCCAGAGCATGCACGTGCGCCCCAATCAGCCGGTGGAAAAAGGCACACCGCTGTTCAGTCTCGATGAAACCACCCTGAACAGCCGCGCCGATGTCCTCAGCAAGGAAGTGGCGGTGGCCGATGCTGAACTCATGGCTGCCAGCCAGCGGGCGTTCGACAACTCCCAAAGCAAAAGCGAATTGACCCTGTTGAATGGCCGGGTACAACAACGTCGAGCGGAACTCGCGGCGGTCAAAGCACAATTGCAGCGCACTCAAGTGCGCGCGCCGCGGGCCGGTGTGGCGGTCTATAGTGATCCCAATGACTGGCTGGGCAAACCGGTTTCCACTGGCGAACGTATTGTGTTGATCGCCGACCCCAAGCAACCGGCCATGCTGATCCAGTTACCGGTGGCCGATGCCATTGCCCTGGAGCCGGGCGCCGAAGTCACCTTATTCCTCACCGCCTACCCCTTGACCCCACTGAAGGGGCAAGTGCTGGAAACCAGTTACCAGGCGCAGGCCAGCGAAGAAGGCGTGGTCGCTTACCGCCTGCTCGCCAGCATTGACGGCCAACCTGAACATGCACGCCTTGGCCTGCACGGCACCGCGCGCCTGTTCGGCGAACGTGTGGTATTGGGCTACTACCTGCTGCGCAGGCCTTTTGCCGCGCTGCGGGCATGGAGTGGATTATGATCGCCAATCCGGCCGAGTTGTCGCCACCGCCGCTGCGCGACGACCTGCGCTTGCTGGAGACCGCGCCGGACAGCAATGGCGAACCGGCTTGGGTGATTCACGATACCGTGCTCAACCGTTTCTTTCGTATCGGCTGGCTCGAGTTCGAGTGCCTGTTGCGCTGGGAGCGCACGCCCACTGAAATCTGCAAGGCCATCCATGCCGAAACACCGCTGCGCCCGGACGTCGAACAAATCGTCGAATTTCGCCAGTTCCTGGAAAACCATCAACTCGTGCGCCCCGGTCACGAAGCCTTGGCCCGACTGGCTGCGCGCAGCCAGGACAATGCATGGCTAAGCTGGCGCTGGTGGCTGCACCACTACCTATTCTTTCGCGTGCCGCTGCTGCGCCCGCAACAACATTTGCAGCGGCTGGCACAGAAACTTGACTGGCTGTTCCAGCCCCTGACCGGCATCGTTGTGTTGCTGCTGGGGATCACAGGTGTGCTCCTGGTCCTGCAGCAGTGGGATACCTTCACCACGGCTGTGGTCGAGTCGTTTTCTGCCTCCGGCCTGGTCAGCTTCGCCATCGCGCTGGCACTGGCCAAGACCCTGCACGAGCTCGGCCATGCCCTGGTGGCTACCCGCCTGGGGCTGCGCGTGGGCCACATGGGCATCGCCTTCGTAGTGATGTGGCCGATGCTCTACACCGATACCGGCGAGAGCTGGAAACTGCGCAGTTCCAGACAGCGCCTGGTGATCGCTTCAGCGGGCATCATCACCGAACTGGCCTTGGCCGGCCTTGCCACTCTCGGCTGGGCTTTGTCGGACCCTGGGCCATTACGCAACGCCCTGCTCTACCTGGCCACCACCAGCTGGGTGCTGTCCCTGGCACTCAACGCCAGCCCTTTCATGCGCTTTGACGGCTACTTCATTCTCTCCGACCTGCTCGACTTCCCCAATTTGCACGAACGCTCCTCGGCGTTGGCGCGCGTCACCCTGCGCCGGGTGCTGCTGGGCCTGGACGAAGAGTGGCCAGAGTCATTCCCTGCCAACAAGCGTCGGGCGCTGGTGGCGTTCGCAATGGTCACCTGGGTCTATCGCCTGGTGCTGTTCCTGGGAATTGCCGTGGCGGTGTACCTGCTGTTCTTCAAGCTACTGGGGATTTTCCTGTTTGCCGTGGAAGTTGCCTGGTTCATCGTCATGCCGGTGTGGCGTGAGCTCAAGTACTGGTGGAGCCACCGCGAAGGCATCAGCAGAAAACACCGGCAGCGCTGGTGGCTGGTCGCCGGATTGGTACTGCTGCTGTTGGCCGTACCCTGGCGCACCCAGGTCCAGGCCTTGGGCGTGGCCCGTGCCGAGCATCAATTGCGGGTCTTCGCCCCCTACCCGGCCCGCCTGCAGGCCCTGCATCCAGCTGGTTCAGTAACAGCAGGCGCAGCCCTGGTGACCCTCGATGAACCGGATATCGCGTCACGTTTATCCAGCAGCGAGGCCAGTGCCAAAAGTTATCAGGCCCGGCTCGGCGGGCTGATCGCTGACCCCGCAGGCGCTGACCAGGCCATTGCTACCCGTCAGCGCCTCAACGTGCAGTTCGAAGAAGCACGTGCCGCACGCTCGGAAATCGCCCGTTTGACCTTGCAGGCACCGTTCAGCGGCCAATGGTTGGACCTGGACCCGAGCAGGCAACCCGGCCAGTGGATCAACAGCCGCGAGGCCATTGGCATCCTCGTCGACCCCAGCCGTTGGCAAGTGGATGCCTATGTCGACCAGGATGAGGTGCAACACTTGGTACAAGGCGCCGCAGTGCGCTTCTACCCCGAAGGGCAACCCACCCCCATCAACGGCAAAGTGCTGGCCATCGGCAGTACCCGAGTCAGTCAGTTGCACCACGCCATGCTCGCATCACGATTCGGCGGGCCATTGACGGTTGCCAGTCGCGGCAAGGAACTGCTGCCAACACCGCCGTTGTTTCATGTTCTGGTCCAGCTCGACGGGGCCCCGCCAGCCCTGCGTGAAACTCGTGGCAGGTTGCAGATAACCGGTGAGCGCCGCAGCTTGCTGGGCGAGGGATTTATCCATGTCGCGGCGGTGCTTCTGCGTGAGAGCGGCTTCTGAGGCACTCAACCCGGCAGGGCCGCCGGGCATTCGAGTTCGATCAGAAACGCGGTTTCACCGTTCTCGTGGACATCCCGAAAACTGCCTTCCATCGACTGCGCCAGGCGTCGGCAAAACTGCAAGGCAATACCCTGGTGATGCGCCAGGGGCTGGCAGAGGGTGATTGCCAGATTAAAGGTGACTACGCCACTGAGCTGCATCCGGGTGGCCAGGCTGATGCGCAGCGGCGCTTGGCTGGCCTCTTCACTGAGGCGTTGTAGCAGGCTGTCGAACAACGCGCCCAGTCGTTCGGCATCGATCCATAACTGCTTGGCACTCACCCCTTCCAGCGCCAGCGTCGGTACGGCGGCGCCTTTGCTCAGTTGCGCGTTGAACGCATCAAGTCGGGCACTGACCCACTCAACAATATCCAGCTGCACCGGCACCAGTGGCGGACGCTGCAGACTCAAGTTGACCAGGCGCTCCAGCTGCGCCATGCGTTGGCTCAAGCGCTGCAGGGCAACTTGGCCAGGCACCGTCAGGCGCGCAAAGTCGAGGCCTGCCTTCAGACGCTGCAGCGGCTCGTCGAGGTCGGCATGCAGCACACGGGCAAAATGGGTGGCCTCGCGGTACCTGGCCTGGGCGTGTTCGTGGGCGTCGCGTAACTGACCCAGTAAAATGTGTCGGTCGGTCAGGTCTTCAAAGCTGCCGACCATACCCTGCACGGTGCCGTTGGCATCGCGCCAGGGTTCAGACCAGTGTTGCAGATAGTGCAACTCCCCCAACCAATCGACACTGCCCTGGGAGGTATACGCCTCACCTTTTTCGACACTGGCCTCGTAACGGGCCTGGTAGGTACGGCCCTGTTCGGCACTGAACCAGAACATATCCTCTACACGTTCACCCAACACCCGTTCCAGGGAGGTATGGTGCAGCGTCAGAAAGGGCTGGTTGCACAACAGCAAGCGGCCCTGACGGTCACGGACATACATCGGATTGGGTGAGGAATCCAGCAGTGCCCGCAACAGTGCTTGCTGTGCCGGGTCCGGTTGGGTTTGCGCCAGCTGGGCGGGCTCGACCTGGGTACTCACAGCCGACAGGCCGATGCCATTGCGATGAGCGATGTCCGCCAGGCCCAGGCGCGAGTCGACCTGGAGCTTTTCCTGTAACCGGGTTTTGTAGGTGCTGACGGTCTTGTAACTGATCGACAGCTGTTCGGCGATGGCCTGATTGGAGCGCCCCTCACCGATCAACCCCAGCACCGTCAGCTCCCGCGCCGACAGGGCGTCCAGCTCATTGCCGCCCATCGCAACCTGCACATTCCCAGGCTCGCGAGGGAAATAGCGACGCCCGTGCGCCACCGCGTTCAATGCCCGCTCCAGCTCGACCGGTTCATCCTGCTTGCTGACAAAACCATCCGCCCCGGCCTGCATGCACAAGCGTGCGAAATGACTGCTGCTTTGCCCGGTGTAGACCAACAGTTGCAATGCCGGGTCGCGCAGCTTCAAGCGACGGATCAAGTCCAACCCGCCGAGACCGGCAATAGCCAGTTCAAGCACCACCAACTGCGGTGAATCACTACGGGCGTGCAGCAGCGCATCCTGACCATTGTCCACCTGGGCTACTACCTGATGGCCGAGGCGTTCCACTACCTGGCCAATGGCCAGACGCAGCAACGGCAACGGCTCGACGATCATTACCCGGCTCATGGGACCGCTCCTTTTGGACCAATGCAGGCCTGAAAAACAAGCCTAGACCAGCGCAGCCTTCAGCGAACCTCCTACAAGCGGCTAAGGCGACTCCTACAGAGCACTTCCCTGCCTAGGCAGACACTTCCAACACTACATTCGTTGGAGGTTGTCATGAAACATAACACCTTGTGTGCACTGCCTCTGGACCACCTGGCTCACAACCGTCTGGCCCTGGCGATCAGTCTGATTCTGGGTAGCCTGAGTTACCTGCCGATCATGGATGCGCAAGCAGAGGAAGCAGAAATAACCGTCGAACTTATGGAAGAGCCACGCCCCTCTGAAGCGGGCTTGAACATTGGCCGCTTCGCCCTGCTCGGGCTGCTTGGCGTACCTGCACCTATCTCGGTCACCGTGGCTGCTGGCGTGGGTATCAGCAGCGGTGCTGCAGACAGTTCCAGCGTGCTCCTGCGCGCAGCCAACTCCATCGGGGTTAAGGCCAACGCCGGGGTCCAGATCAGCTTCGAACAAGGTTCTGTGCTCAACAGCGCCGTGACCGGCGCTACCGCCAATGGCCAGAAAGGCGTGTTGGCGGTAGAGAGTGGCAAGATCAGCGGCAGCGGCGTGACCATCGAAATGGTGCCAAAAACCGCCGCAGGCGCTGCTTTGACCGCCAACAACATGACCGGCGTGAGCGCGCAAAACGGCGGTGAGGTCAGCCTGACAGAGAGTACAGTCACCATGGGCGGCCTGGCTGGCAGCAACAATGTTGGCCTACTGGCAACGGCGGCAGGCAGCCTTATCAACTTCAGCGGTGGTGATATCAGCACCCTGGCCAAGGGCTCCGTCGCTGTGCACGCCAAAGACGGTGCCAGCATCGTCCTGAGCAATGGCACTACCGTCACCAGCACGGGCGCGGCCAGTGGTACCACCATCAGCCACGGCCTCAAAGCCGAAGGTGCCAGCCGCATCAGCGCCACTGACGTCACCGTCAACACCAGTGGTGCCTCGGCCAGCGGTGCCCGTGCCGAAGGCGCTAGTGAAATCACCCTGACCGACAGCACCTTCAACACCACCAACGCGGCAACCAGCACCACCACTACGGCGGTGCTGCATGCGCTGGATGGCTCGCAGATCAACGCCAGTGGGCTGAACGTCACGGCCACCGGCAACCACGTTGGCGGTGTACGCGCCGAAGCCGCCAACGTTTCGCTCAAAGACAGCACGGTCAGTGTCAACGGTGCCGGTAACCTGATCAATCCCGCTGCCGCTGCCCGGGCCATGACCGGTGGCAGCTTGTTGATCGACAACAGTACGCTGGCCACCCAGGGCATGTACGGCCACGGTGTGTCTGTCGAAGGCCCAGGCGCCCAGGCTCAGGTGTCCAACAGCGATATCTCGGTACTCGGAGCCCGCTCCATTGGCCTGAACATCAGCGGCGGCGCTCAGGCCCAGGTGACTAACAGCACGTTTGCCGTGGGCGCCATCGCCGCAGGCCCTTGGTCGCCCGGTGTGTTGGTCGACGGGGCTGGCTCGACCTTGGTGATGCGTGACAGCACAGTGAGCACTTCGCCGAAAACCAGCTACGGCGTTAGCGCAGGCAACGGTGCTGATATCAAGATCACCAATGGCAGCGTCAGCACCCTGGGTGATTACTCCACCGCGATCAGCGCCGGTAACGCAACGATCACTGCCGACAACGTCAACGTCTACACCGCAGGTAACGACAATGCCATGGGCGTGGTGGCCAACCAGAACTCCACGGTGATTCTCAATGGCGGCACCGTGACCACTAGCGGCGACGGCTCACCGGTACCGTCCAACCTGACCTTCCCGCATGCCCTGGCCTCGCGTAATGAAGGCGCGCTGCTGATCGCCAACGGCACCCACCTGCTGACCACCGGCCAGCAGGCCTATGGCGCGGCCGTGGATGACGGCGGCAGCATGCAGCTCAATGGCGTATCGGTGCGCACCGAAGGCGACCGTTCCCTGGGCCTGTACGCTGGCATCGGCACACCAAAACCCGGCAATGTCGCTCTGGAGGCCAATAGCGTTACCGTTGAGACCTTTGGCGCCAATGCCAGCGGCGCTCGTGTCAGCCGTAACTTCAAACCCGACCAGACCGCCACCCTGAGCCTCAAGGACTCCAGCGTCCGCACCCACGGCGATAACGCCGTCGGCCTGCAGGCCGAGCGCGGCGGTGAACTGCTGGCCGAGAACAGCGTTGCCAGCACCAGCGGTGTCGGTGCCCACGGCGTGCTGGTCAGCAACGCGCCAAGCGCGGCAACCCTCAAGCAGGCCAGTGTGATTGCCACCGGCGATCAGGCCCATGGCATGTTGGTCAGGGACGGTGGCCAGCTCAGTGCAGCACAGTCGACCGTGAGCGCCGCGGGCAACGACGCTTCGGCCCTGCGCCTGCAAGGCGACAGCACCGACATCAGCCAGGTCGACCTGAGCGGCAGCGTGCTGCACAACCAGCACGGCGCCACCGTAGCGGTGGCCGGTGTGGGTGACATCGACTTTGAGGATGTGATCACCAGCGGCAGCGGCCAATGGCTGCAGGTCGATGCCGGTGCAACTGAGCCGGGCCTGGCCAATATCAACCTGGCCAGCTCCCTGGTCACCGGTTCCGCCCTTACCGCGCAAGGCAGCACCTCAAACCTGAGCATGAGCGACACCAGCCTGTGGCACCTCACCGATGACTCCAACCTGAGCACCCTGAGCAACGCCAACAGCCTGATCGACTTCAGCGCCCCAACTGGCGGAAAATACAAAACCCTCACGGCCAATCAGTACCATGGCAACAACGGCACCATCGCCCTCAACACCTACCTGTACGACGACCAATCACCGTCAGACAAACTGGTGATTGACGGCGGCAAGGCCACTGGCAGCAGCAACCTGCAGATCAAGAACGCCGGCGGCCCTGGCGCCTTGACCAAAGGTAACGGCATTCAGGTGGTCGATGCCAAAAACGGCGGGACTACCGAGGAACAAGCCTTCAGACTGCTCAGCCGGGTCAAGGCCGGCCCTTATGAATACACCCTGCACCGCGCCAGCCTTGACGATAGCAACACCCAAGCCTGGTACCTGCGTTCGACCAAAGACGCCAAACCTGTTGACCCCGATCCGGTCGACCCGAAACCGGTTGATCCCGATCCTGTTGATCCAAAACCAGTGGACCCGAAACCTGTCGATCCAAAACCGGTTGATCCAAAACCTGTCGACCCAACACCTGTCGATCCAAAACCGGTTGATCCGAAGCCAGTCGATCCAAAACCTGTCGACCCAACACCTAAGCCTGTCGACAACGACCCAAGTCCTGCACCTCAGGTGCCGAACTACCGCCCGGAAACTTCGCTGTACAGCGCGATCCCTGGCATGACCCTGCGCTACAGCCGCATGCTGGTCGACACCCTGCACGAGCGGATGGGTGAAGAAGTTCGCAACGCAGTCGACCCGCTCCCGGTCGACGCGCAAAGCGACTACGGTCCCTCGCTGGGCTGGGGCCGTTTGATCTATGGCCAGGGCGAACAGGACCTGGGCAATGGCGGCGGCTATGACTACAGCCAGCACGCCTTCCAGGTCGGTATCGACCTGTACCACAACGAAGACACCGATGGCAGCACCGATCAAGCCGGGATCTCGCTGTCGGCTGGCAAAATCACTGGTGATATCGAACACACCGATGGCAGTTCAGCGGGCGACAGCAAGGTCCGCGCCACAGGCCTGGGGGGCTACTGGACTCACTACGGTCCTGCCGGCTGGTACCTGGATGGCGTGCTGCAATTCAACCACTTCGATATCCAGGCTCACCCGCAAGACCTGCCACGCTTCAACACCAAAGGCAAAGGCATCACCGCTTCGTTGGAGGCCGGTTACCCATTCAAGCTGAACAAGGACGAATCACTGAAGATCGAACCGCAAGCGCAAGTGATCGTCACCAAAGTCAAGATCGATGATGCTCACGACGCGGGTGCTAACGTGCGCTTCGAAGATGTCGACTCGCTGACCGGGCGCCTGGGAGTACGGATCGACAAGGACATGTTCCGTGAGGACGACAAGGGCAAACTGCACCGTACCAACGTCTGGGTTCGCCCAAGCATCTGGCACGAGTTCAAGGGCCAGCCGAAAACCGAGTTCTCCTCCAACGATGGTTTTGTACCTTTTACCACTGACATGGGCGGTACTTGGACGGAGGTGAACCTGGGCGTGGACTATCAAGTCAGCGAGAAAACCACGATCCACGTCAACGCCGGCTATGAGAAAGGCCTGGATAACGACAGCCACGGCTACGAAGGGATGCTGGGGATCAAGGTCAAGTTCTAGGTGCATCTGGTGTGGGAGCCGGCATGCAGTTCGTCGGCGGGGCTGGCGCAAGTCGCCAACAATCAGTTACTGTATATGCATACAGCTATCGAGGCCTTACCATGACAACTCATGACGATGACTTCGGCGACATCGCCTCACCGACCCTGATCGAAATGTGGCGGCACCAGGCCGTGTTGATGACCAATGAAACCGAGTACCTTAACCAGGAACTGGTTAAAGCGCGGCAGAACATCGCCAAGCTGGTGGCCATCAACGAGGCGCTACAAAATCAGCTGCGCGCCCGTTCAGCGCCCATGGTGCAACCCCGGCCACAGGCATGAAGGCCCCCGTTCCTTTCGCTCTGAACGCTGCCGACCGTCCAACAATTTGTAATCTAAATTACAGCGCCGTACAGACGATTTCAGTTCTGCCTGTGCGGCGCTTCTGGTAAAACGCGTCTTTGTGCTCAGGCCACGACGTCGCGGATGACAACCTCCCTATTGAAACGACCTCGCCTTCGCTGGCTGCAATGGCTGGCGCTGGCCACCGTGGTTATCGGCGTGCCGGTGGGCTGCACGGTGCTTGAGCATAAAGAACGGCAATTGGTCTTTCGCATTGAACCGGGTGTTGCCAGTTGGTACCGCGGCCTGCCCAGCGGTATTCAAGAACTCGAATTGCGCCCCACGACCTTCAAGGGCGATCAGAACATCCATGCCTGGTGGTGGCCTGCAAAACGGGCCGATGCGCCGACCATTCTGTATCTGCATGGCGTGCGCTGGAACCTCACTGGCCAGTTGTTCCGTATCCAGCAATTGCACAACCAAGGCTATGCGGTACTGGCCATCGACTATCGGGGGTTCGGCAAGAGTCGCGGAAACCTGCCGTCCGAAGCAACGGTGTATGAAGATGCGCGCGTGGCGTGGGAACGCTTGACGCAACTGCAGCCGAACCCCAGCAAACGGCTGATCTATGGTCATTCGCTAGGCGGTGCGGTGGCCGTTGAGCTGGCCGCGCAACTGGCGCAGCAGGCACAACAGCACCACCGCCCGGTGCCGGCCCGCGGCTTGATCCTTGAGTCGACCTTTACCTCGCTGGGCGATGTCGCAACGGCAGTGTCCAATACCTCACTGCCGGTACGTTGGCTGTTGTCGCAAAAGTTCGACTCCCTCGACAAGATTGCTGATATCGGTATGCCGTTGCTGTTGGTGCACGGCCTGAACGATCGCTTTGTACCGCCACGCTTCAGCAAACAACTGTTCGAAGCCGCGCAGCAGCCCAAGACCCTCCTGCTGGTGCCCGGCGCTACCCACAACAACAGCATGAGCCTGGGCGGCCAGCGTTACCGCCAGGCCATCGATGCCCTGCTGCGAAGCAAACCTTCCCAAGTAGCGGCGGCGCCCGCTTAGGCAATAAATAAGTCTTATTGTTCTTATTAGCACTTACAAGGGGCTCAACGTTATCGCTACGCTGGACCTTATTCAACAAGCCGCTGGTCTAATTACGTTGTAATGACGTAAACACTTTTATGCCGTGATCTACGCTCAATCCAAGTCTGCCTGGAGAGCGTTCACATGCCATCGGCTGAAGAACCAAAACCTGTGCGTCGCAAGGAAGCGCTCTTGTTCATCTTCCTTGTCGCCTGCCTGTTCCCCCTGCTCTCAGTGGCTATCGTTGGTGGCTACGGGTTCATCATCTGGTTCTTGCAAATGCTCTATGGCCCGCCTGGGCCGCCCAACTGATAGGCCTTTGACCGTATCTCTTGGAGCCCGCGCATGAACCACACGCTACATATTGCCAGCCTTGTCGTACTTGCCCGCCCAGAATTACTTGATGCGGTGAAAGCCAACTTGCGCCTGCTTGAAGGCCTCGAGTTGCATCAACAAAGCGCCGCCGGAAAGTTGGTGGTGGTTCTCGAAACCCACGATGAAAATCAGATTTTGCAACGCATCGACCAGATCAACAATTTGCCGGGCGTACTCAATGCGGCGTTGATCTACCACGAACTCCTCGACACCGCAGGAGAGATCGAATGAGCATGACCCGCCGTGAATTCGCCAAAGCCCAGGCTGCCGCCATTGCTGCCGCGGCGGCCGGCCTGCCGATCTACACCACCGCCAGTAACCTGATCACTGAAGCGGACATGGTCACCCTGGACTGGAACAAGGCGCCCTGCCGTTTCTGTGGCACCGGTTGCAGCGTGATGGTCGCCACCCGCGACAACAAGGTGGTGGCCACCCATGGTGACGTCAAAGCCGAGGTCAACCGCGGCCTGAACTGCGTCAAGGGCTACTTCCTGTCGAAGATCATGTACGGCAACGACCGCCTGACCCAGCCGCTGCTGCGCATGAAAAACGGTCAGTACGACAAACAAGGCGAGTTCCAGCCGATCAGTTGGGAAAAGGCCTTCGACATCATGGAGGCCAAGTTCAAGGAGGCCTTGAAGAGCAAAGGCCCGAGTGCCGTCGGCATGTTTGGTTCAGGGCAATGGACGGTCTGGGAAGGCTATGCCGCCAACAAACTGATGAAAGCAGGCTTTCGCAGCAACAACATCGACCCCAACGCCCGCCACTGCATGGCCTCAGCGGTGATGGGCTTTATGCGCACCTTCGGCATGGACGAACCGATGGGCTGCTACGACGACATCGAAGCCACCGACGCCTTCGTGCTCTGGGGCTCGAACATGGCCGAGATGCACCCGATTCTCTGGAGCCGAGTCACCGACCGGCGCCTGAGTCAGCCGCAGGTCAAGGTCGCGGTGCTGTCGACCTTCGAGCACCGCAGCTTCGAGCTGGCCGACATTCCCATGGTGTTCAAGCCACAGACCGACCTGTTGATCCTCAACTACATCGCCAATCACATCATCGAAAGCGGCGCGGTCAACAAAGACTTCATCAGCAAGCACACCCGCTTTGCCCAAGGCGCCGACGACATCGGCTACGGCCTGCGCCCGGACAATCCACTCGAGACCCGGGCCAAGAACGCCGACAAAGCCAATACCTGGAGCGACATCGATTTTGACCAGTTCGCCGCCTTTGTCAGGCCGTACACCCTGGAGCGCACCGCACAGGAGTCCGGGGTGCCGGCTGAGCGCCTCAAGGCCCTGGCCGAGCTGTATGCCGACCCCAAGCGCAAAGTGGTGTCGTTCTGGACCATGGGCTTTAACCAGCATACCCGTGGGGTCTGGGCCAACAACCTGATCTACAACATCCATTTGCTCACCGGCAAGATCAGCGAACCGGGTAACAGCCCGTTCTCGCTCACCGGCCAACCCTCTGCTTGCGGTACCGCCCGCGAAGTCGGGACCTTTTCCCACCGCTTACCCGCTGACCTGGTAGTGACCAATCCCAAGCATCGCGCCACGGCAGAAAAAATCTGGAAGCTGCCGGCAGGTACCATCGAGGAAAAGGTCGGTTTTCACGCGGTGCAACAGAGCCGTATGCTCAAAGACGGCGTACTCAACGTGTACTGGACTCAATGCAGCAACAACATGCATGCAGGTCCGAACATCATGCAGGAGGTACTGCCGGGGTGGCGCAAGCCTGAGAACTTCGTGATCGTCTCGGATGTGTACCCCACTGTCTCGGCGCAAGCCGCCGACCTGATCCTGCCCAGCGCCATGTGGGTAGAAAAGGAAGGCGCCTTTGGCAATGCCGAGCGTCGCACCCAGTTCTGGCACCAATTGGTCAGCGCGCCTGGGGATGCCAAGTCCGACTTGTGGCAACTGGTGGAGTTTTCCAAGCGCTTTACCACCGATGAAACCTGGCCCGCCGAGTTGCTGGCCAAGGCCCCCGAGTACAAGGGCAAGACCCTGTATGAGGTGCTGTTCAAAAACGGCCAGGTCGATCAGTTCCCGCTCGAGCAACTGGAAGCTGGCTACAAAAACGATGAAGCCAACGCCTTTGGCTTTTACTTGCAAAAAGGCCTGTTCGAAGAATACGCCCAGTTTGGCCGCGGCCATGGCCATGACCTGGCCGCGTTTGATCAATACCACCAGGAACGCGGACTGCGTTGGCCGGTGGTCGATGGCAAGGAGACCCGCTGGCGTTACCGCGAGGGCCTTGACCCGTATGTCCAGGCAGGCACCGGCGTGCAGTTCTATGGCTATCCGGACAAGAAAGCAATCATCTTCGCCCTGCCCTACGAGCCGCCAGCCGAAGCCCCGGATGCCGACTACCCATTCTGGCTGAGCACCGGGCGAGTGCTTGAACACTGGCACACCGGCAGCATGACCCAAAGGGTCGAAGAGCTGTACAAGGCTGTGCCCGATGCCTTGGTGTACATGCACCCCGACGATGCCAAAGCCTTGAATGCGCGGCGCGGCAGCGAAGTGAAACTGATCAGCCGACGTGGCGAAATTCGCGCACGGATCGAGACCCGCGGGCGTAACAAGCCACCGCAAGGGTTGGTGTTCGTGCCGTTCTTCGATGCCAACAAGCTGATCAACAAGGTCACGCTGGATGCCACCGACCCGATCTCCAAGCAGACCGACTACAAGAAATGCGCCATACGAATCGAGCTGATCAGCGTGGCCTGAGGAGATCCATCATGCCCTTTCGCATCCTGCCGTTGCTACTGTTTGCAACTATTGGCGTGGTGATCGCCGCAGAAGTCGACTATCCGCTCGATGCCCCGGGGCCCGACGGGCGCAGGCCCGGCGGCATGATCACCCAGAGCATGCCGGCACCGCCGTTGGCCAACGACGAAAACAAGGACCTCAAGCGCGAGCGCAACTACCCTGACCAGCCGCCGACCATCCCTCACAGCATTCGCGGCTATCAGATCGACATGAACGGCAATAAATGCCTGTCGTGTCACAGTCGCGCCAACAGCCCACGCAGCCAGGCGACGATGATCAGCATTACCCACTACATGGACCGCGACGGCCAGGCCCTGGCCGCCGTCTCGCCACGGCGCTACTTCTGCAATCAGTGCCATGTACCGCAAAAAGAAGTGAAACCGCTGGTGGGCAATACCTTCGAGACCATCGACAAGATCCTGCAAGACGACGCCAACGCTGCGCAGAAACCCTGAGGAGGCGCCATGAAAGCACTGTTCGCCCTGCTTAAGGAATACTGGGGCATCCTCTGTCGACCGAGTGTTTATTTCAGCCTGGGCTTTCTGACCCTGGGCGGTTTCATTGCCGGGATCATTTTCTGGGGCGGTTTCAACACCGCCCTGGAGCTGACCAACACCGAGAAGTTCTGCGTGTCCTGTCATGAAATGCGCGACAACGTGTTCGTCGAGCTCAAGGAGACCATTCACTACACCAACCGTTCTGGCGTGCGCGCCAGTTGCCCGGACTGCCACGTCCCTCATGAATGGACGCACAAGATCGCGCGCAAGATGCAGGCCTCCAAGGAAGTCTGGGGCAAGATTTTCGGCACCATTGATACCCGCGACAAGTTCGTCGCCCTGCGCCGTGAACTGGCCGAACATGAATGGGCCCGGCTCAAGGCCAATGACTCACGCGAGTGCCGTAACTGTCACAACTTCGAATTCATGGACTTTACCCGCCAGAGCAAGCGCGCCGCAGCCATGCATTCGACCTCGCTGGCCAAAGGCGAAGCGACCTGTATTGATTGCCACAAGGGGATCGCTCACAGGTTGCCAGATATGCATGGGGTGAAAGGCTGGTAATAGTCTTGATCTGGTAGCCGCTGCCCAGGCACGAGGCTGCGATCGACTGCAAAGCAGTCGCAACCGGGGCAATGCATGTATTCAGGTTTCATGGCCGCTTCGCGCCCAATCGCAGCCTGCCGGCAGCGGCTACGGCCGGTGTTTTTCCAGCACACCGAACAACCCCATACCTGCCAGCATTGCCAGGACAAACAACAATATCTGCCAATTGCCGCTCAACACCAGCACCAATGAAGGCCCAGGGCAAATCCCGGCAATCCCCCAGCCCACGCCGAATATCAGACTGCCAAAGATTAAGCGCCGATCCACTTCACGCGTCACCGGCATATGCATCGACAAACCAAGCAATGTGCGTGTGTGCCGGGTACTCCACTGCATGGGAATCAGCGCAGCGCTAATGGCGCCAACCATCACCAAGCCCAAAGACGGATCCCAATGACCGGCCAGATCCAGAAAACCCAGAACCTTGACCGGGTCAGCCATGCCGGCCAGCAGCAAACCAAGGCCGAACAACACGCCCGCAACCAATGCCATCAAGCCACGCATGTTCAGCCCCCGATCACATGACGAACAACGAACACCACGGCAAAGCCGCTGGCCATAAAACACAGCGTCGCCAGCAACGAGCGCGGCGACAACCGTGCCAGGCCACACACGCCGTGACCGCTGGTACAACCCGCGGCGTAGCGGGTGCCCAAGCCGACCAGCAATCCGGCGAGAATCAGGCCGAGCCAGTCGCTCTGAAACTGCACCTGTACAGGTCCTGCCACCAGCCACCACAGCAATGGCGATAGCAGCAGGCCTGCGAGGAACAGCAACTTCTCCCCGCGCCCTTCACTGCCCGGCTGTAGCACGCTACCCAACAGCCCGCTGATGCCAGCGACGCGACCATTGAACAGCGCAAACAAGCTCGCGGCGATGCCGATCAACGCGCCGCCCAGCAAGGCTGTCCAGGGGGTGAAGTTGGCCCAATCAATTGTCATGCGTGCTCCTGCTCAAAAAATGATGGCGTTCAGCTGTCTATTGTACAGCGGCTGTGGAACCTTCATGACTCAACCTGGGGCTGATCGACCGCTAGCGTCTGCCACAGCACAAACGGGCGGCGGGAAGAGCGCCCGTTTGGCTGTCTAGTGTGTTGCATCCACCGGTTGAATCTACAACTCATAGCTGCCGCTGGCCTTGAATCCCCTCTCCAACCCCGTTAACCTCCACCAGTCGCTGCCAATTCAGCGACCGGGCGTCGCGGCCCGTAAGGCAAAAGGCGCAACAGCGCCACACCACCACAATTGCAGGCGCTTTTTTTGTGCCCACTATTGTGCAATGGCGGCTGTGCGTGGGAGACCTTTGGGTCTGCCGGGTTTCCTTTTGCCTCGGTCCGCGAACCCGCGTACAGCTGCCACCCAATCGTTTCGCGGCGATGGCTGGCGGCTCCACTGCAAAAGGAGCTGCACCATGACAAAACCCGTTCCTGACCCACCCCTCGTCACCAAAACCAGCACCACCTTCGGCTCCTGCGATGGCAGCCACGACCCGCTGTTCGCCGTGCGCCCCGGCGTGTCTGCCGAAGACGCTCTGGTCCATGCCACCATCCTGCTCAAAAGTGCTTACCGGACCAACGCTCACGCCTGTGATATGGTCGATGCCGAAGTGCGGGAATTACTCTGGGCGACTGAACAATCGCTGGAAATGAGCCTCGCGCTGGTGGAGGCGTTGCTGGACGAAGTTGAGGCGCATGCTGAGACGGCAGCGGTGCTGAAACGTACTGTGCAAGCGAAGCAAGCGCCTGTGGCGTGAGTTGTTTAGCGGGTTAAGGCCGCAGATGCGGCCATCCGGTGAGTAGGGTTATCGCGGGGCAAGTCGAAGCGTCCCACCGCCCACTATGAAGCCACCACCGGCAACGTGCTCAAGCACACGTTGCTCGGTGGCCATCAGTAAGGAAACGAATATGCTTAAAGCGCCACTCACCGTCACCTTGTGTATCGCCGCTGTACTGCTCGGCGGCTGCAGCACTCAACTGACTGAAGCCGGGGCCAAGGTCAGCCTGGTGACTGCGGCCTCCTCTGAGCACTGCAACCTGCTCCAGATGTTCACCGTCCAAGGTTCCGACCCTGACGAAACCTTGCGCATGGCCTTCAATCGCGCCGCGGACCTGGGCGCCGACAGCATGGCCGTGGCCAATGGCGAGGAGAACACCGACGGTGCCAAGATCGAAGGCGCGGCCCTGCGCTGTCGCGCGTAACGCGCCATAGCAAGGCTGCCCGGTTCAGAGTCCACTGGTGACTTTGGTCCACAGCCGCGTCACCTGGCGCATGATCTTCGGCGGCATCGCCTTGAGCGCAAACAGGGTGTTCATCACCGCCGGTGCCGGGTACATGGCGGGATCATCACGCAGTTTCTGCTCCACCAGGGGCAAGGCGGCACTGTTGCCATTGGGGTAGTGGATGGCATTACTGATGTCAGCGATCACCTTGGGTTCGAGCAAGTAGTTCATGTAGGCGTAGCCATTGTCCTGGTTGGGCGCATTGCGCGGCATGACCACCATGTCCACTGCCAGGGTCGACCCTTCTTTGGGAATCGTGTAACCGATGTTGACGCCGTTGTTGGCTTCACGGGCAATGGATGCCGCCTGGGCGATATCACCACTGAAACCGATGGCCACACAGATGTTGCCGTTGGCCAGGTCACTGACGTACTTGGACTGATGGAAGTACTGCACGTACGGTTTGACCTTGAGCAGCGCGGCTTCGGCCTGCTTGTAGTCGGCGAGGTTTTCGCTGTCGTGTTTGAGCCCCAGGTAGTTGAGGGTAATCGGCAACAGTTGCGTCGAATTGTCGATAAACGCGACACCGCACTGGCTAAGCTTTTCGATGTTCTTCGGGTCAAACAGCAGGTCCCAGCTCATGGTCACGTCGGTCGTGCCAAAGATCGCCTTGATCTTCTCGACGTTGTAACCGATGCCGACGGTCACCCACATATAGGGGAAACCGTACTCGTTACCCGGATCGTTGACCTCAATCATCTTCAGCAACTGCGGGTCGAGGTTCTTCCAGTTCGACAACTTGCTCTTGTCCAGCTTCTGCAGCGCACCGGCCTTGATCAGCTGGGCGAGGAAGTGGTTGGACGGGCTGACCACGTCGTAGCCACTGCTGCCGGTGATCAGTTTGGCCTCAAGCATCTCGTTGCTGTCGATAAGGTCGTAAGTGGTGTGGATACCGGTCTGCGCGGTGAAATTGCTCAAGGTATCGCTGGCGATGTAGTTGCTCCAGTTGGAGATGCGCACCGTATCGGCCGCGGCGGCAATTGAGCTGGTACTGGCGCACAGGGCAATGGCAAGGTGTTTGAGCGTCGTCATGGCATTCTCGTTCTTGTTAGTAAGGTCAGGACTCTGTTTGCGCACGGCAGGCCTCATAGCGCAGCCGCAGCGAGGCACCAATATCGAAAAACGGGCTGGGTGGCAGCCAGCCGGGTTCGGCCTGGCTCAACACCTGGCTCAGCAGTGGCGACTGACTGCCGCTGGCCATTTCCGCCAACAACCGCCCCCATAACGTGCCGCGCGCCACGCCGGAACCGTTGCAGCCGGCGACGGCATGAATGCCGGGGGCAACTCGGGCGAAGCGTGGTTCCCCCGATCGGGTGGCACTGAGGTGTCCGGTCCAGGTGAACTGCAGATGCTGCTCGGTCAACCAGGGGAAACGCCGTTGCAAACCGCGTACATGGGTGTGCCTGCGCACCTTGAGGGCGTCAGCGTTGAGGTCGCTGCGGCGGTACTCCACCGTGTTGCGAATCAGCAGGCGTCGGTCATTGGTCAAGCGCAATGTAGCGCCGGCCGGGCGGGTCGACAGCACGCCCCAGGGCGCCGGGCTGCCCATTTGCTGGTATTCGACATCGGTCAACGGACGCGTTAGTGAGGCGCTCAATTCCAGCGGGAACACCGCGCGATCTTGCAACCCGACCCGTGGCATGAACGGGCCCACGCACACCAGCACCTGAGTGGCCTCGACACAGCCGTGGGGGGAACGGGCGCGGATGCTGCCGTTGGCCACGCGCTCCAGCCCGCTGACTTCAGTCTGTTCGAACAGCGAAACCGCAGCCGGCAGCATCTCACGCAAGCCCTTGGCGTACTTGGCCGGCTGTAGCAGGGCGTTGCCGCCGCCACAGTGGATGCCCGCGCGGTAAAACTCGCTACCCAACTGACTGGCCAACGCCCTACCCTGCAAAAATTGCGCATTGGCCCCTACAGCCTGCAGGGTCTGTACCCGCAACTCAGCCTCTTCGAGCTTGTCGGCGTCATGCACGGCAAAGAAGTAGCCGTCTTCACGCCAGTCGCAGTCGATGCCCAGCTGTTCAAGTCGACGTCGCACCTCATTGTTGGCGGCGCGGCTGATCTCGGTGCTCTGGCGGTAATAGTCGTGCCCCGAACGCCCGAGCAGTTCCTCACCCGAGGGATTTTCGTGGGCGACCACAAACCCCGAGTTTCTCGCCGAGGCGCCTTGGGCAGCGCGCTGACGGTCGACCAGGACAATACGTGCATTGGGGTGCATTTCTGCCAGCGAATGCGCGGCCGACAAACCGGTGAATCCGCCTCCGATAATCAGCCAGTCGGCCCGTTCGGTGCCTCGCAGACTGGGTTGCACAGGACAATCGCCAGCTTGCACGATCCAGCCGCACCGGTTCTCAGTCATTTTCTCACCTCATGCTGCTCAGTCTTGTTGTATGCGCGCCGCATGAACAATTAGCATGGGCACATGCTTTCATTGCGACTGCCTGAGCTAGAAAATATGAGGTTTACGATGGCTGATCCAACGCTATTAATGCATTCATCTATGCTGTTTTGGCATGGATAAACTGTTTAGAGCGCCCTCGATGCATGCCCTGCAGGCCTTGGTCGAAGTGGCCGACACCGGCAACTTCACCGAGGCGGCCACGCGCCTGTGCCTGACCCAGAGCGCGGTGAGCCGGAAAATCCAGCAGTTGGAGAGTCACTACGGCGTGGCCCTGCTGCTGCGCAGCAGTCGTAACGTGGCGCTGACCGCCGAAGGCAAGGAGGTTCTGGCCAGTGCTCGCCGCCTGCTCACTGAGTTGCAAAGCTTGCAAGCGCGCCTTGTTCCGCAGGACAGGCCCTTGCGCATTCGCATTCATGTGTCACTCGCGGTGCGCTGGCTGCTGCCGCGGCTGACGGATTTCTACCACCAGCATCCCGACCTGACGCTGTCGATCGAAACCGTGGCGACGGCACAAGTCGACCCTTCGTACGATTGCGATGCCTGTATCGTTTACTTGCCAACGGCACCTGCGGACCCGGCCCAGCACACCCTGTTCGAGGAAACCCTGGTGCCGGTCTGCGCCCCCGGTCTGGTGGATGGCAAACCGGCCCCGGCAAGCCTCGACGCGCTGGCGCATTACCCGCTGATTCACGGTTCAACCGAACACCTGGAGTGGGCCTGCTGGTTGAAAGCCAATGGCCAGGCACTCTCGGGCCATCGCAAGCACGTGACCTTCAACCTCGACGAATTGGCCCTGGATGCCGCGAGCCGTGGCCTGGGCATCGCCATGACCGACCTTGCCCTGGCCCAGGAACAGATTGATCGCGGTGATCTGATCATCCCGTTTGGCCCGGCATTGAAGACCGGTGGGGTCTATGCCTTGTGGATGCAGCCGGCCAGCACCCGACACCCGGCGCGGCAGGCCGTACTGGACTGGTTCAGCGGGCAATCATCTGTGCATATGCACCTCTGATCGCGGGCCTAGGCCGCGCTTACCGCCGTGTTCAGGCGACCTGCAACAAACGCGCATACGCGTGAAGGTGGTGATCATCATCGCCAAACTGACGCGCCACCATCAGCAAGTGCTTGGCATGATGCGAAAGCATGTATTCCCAGGTCAGGCCAATACCACCGTGCAGCTGGATGCCTTGATCGGCGATAAAGCGACTGGCGCGGCTGACGATGAACTTGGCCGCCGCCAGCGTACGACTGCGCGCGTCAGTGTCCGGCTGGTCGGCCACGCAGGCGGCGAGCAAGGCCATGGAGGTGGCTTGGTCCAACTCAATGCGCATATCGACCATGCGGTGCTGCAACACCTGGAACTTGCCAATGGCTTGCCCGAATTGCTCTCGGGTTTTCAGGTAGTCGAGGGTCAAGGCGCACGCCGCTTCCATGCTGCCAACGGCTTCGGCGCACTGCGCGGCGATGGCACGGCCTTGCTGATAGCGGATCGCTGGCAAGGCCTGGCCCGCCTCGCCCAGTAGCGCATCGGCACCGACCCACACATCGTCCAGGTACAGCTCGCAGGCCATGCGCCCATCCAGGGTGGCAAATGCACGCCGACGCACACCCGGCGCATGTGGATCGACCAAAAACAGACTTATGCCCTGTTCGTCTCTGACACCGTGGCCGTTACGTGCCGAGACCAGGATCAAGCCGGCGCTCTGCCCACCGATCACCACCGATTTACGCCCCTTGAGCTTCCAGCCGCCCTCCACCGCTGTCGCGACCGTCTGTACATCGTGCAGCTGATAATGGCTGTGCGGCTCGTCAACAGCGACCGCCAGTTGCAGGCTCGCGCTGGCCACCTGTGGCAACAGCGCTTCCTTCTGTACCCGGTTGCCTAACTGGGCAACCAGGCCACCGGCGAACACCACCGAGTGCAGATAGGGTTCAAGGCACAGACCGCGGCCTAATTCGGTGATGATCAGCATGTTTTCCACGCCACCGCCGCCAAAGCCGCCGTAGCTTTCAGCAAAGGACACAGCGCACAGGCCAAGCTCGCCTAGCTGCTGCATGAACGGCTCGCTGAAGCCGTGCTCGCGGCGCCGATACTGCTCGCGCCGCTCAAAATCATAGTTGTCGCGTACCAGACGGGCAGCGGTATCCTGCAGCATCAGCTGCTCTTGAGTCAGTTTGAAATCCATGAGCAAGGCGCCTTAGAGTTCGAGGATCATTTTCGCGATGATGTTCTTCTGGATTTCGTTGGCCCCACCGTAGATCGAAGCCTTGCGCGCATCCAGGTATTGATAGGTGGCCGCACTGCTGTACTCGGTGTACAGCAACGGTTCATCGCCGTAGCCCAGCTCATCCTCGATGAACGGCATGGCATAGGGGCCTACTGCCTTGCTCATCAGGTAGGTAATGGCCTGGCGGATCTCGGTACCCTTGATCTTCAGGAACGAGCTTTCCGCCCCCGGTGCACCGCCCTCCTGCACCGCAGCCAAGGTGCGCAGGTTGCTCATCTGCGCGGCCATCAGTTGCATCTCTACCTCAGCAATCTGCGCCCGAAACAACGGCTCCTCGATCAACGGCCGGCCGTCACGCAACTCCTGCGCTGCCATGTGCTTGAGACGGCTGAGCAACGCCTTGTTCTGGGCGATACCCCCGATGCTGGTGCGTTCGTGGGTCAACAAGTACTTGGCGCAGGTCCAGCCTTGGTTTTCCTCCCCTACCAGATTCGCCGCCGGCACCCGCACGTTGTCAAAGAACACTTCGTTGACTTCATGTTCGCCATCCAGGGTGATGATTGGCCGCACGGTAATGCCTGGCGTATTCATATCAATCAGCAAAAAGGAAATGCCGCGCTGCTGACGCGCCTCTGGGTCGGTGCGCACCAGACAGAACATCCAGTCGGCATAGTGCGCCAGGGTGGTCCAGGTCTTCTGGCCGTTGACCACATAATGCTCGCCGTCGCGGGTCGCGCGGGTCTTCAGTGAGGAGAGGTCCGAGCCGGCACCTGGCTCGGAATAGCCCTGGCACCACCAATCCTCGCAGCTCAGGATGCGCGGTAAAAAATGCGCTTTCTGTGCCTCGGTGCCGAACTTGATGATCACCGGCGCCACCATTTTCAGCCCGAACGACACAACTTTTGGCGCCCCGGCGGCAAAGCACTCTTCGTCAAAAATGTGCTTTTGCACGGCGCTCCAACCGGTGCCGCCCAGTTCCACTGGCCAGCCGGGGGCTAACCAACCCTGCTGGTTGAGAATCTGCATCCACTGCACTTGATCCGCCTTGCTCAGGCGCTTGCCCTGGGTAATCCGCTCGGACAGCGCGTTGGGCAGCCGGTCACGCAAAAAGCCTCGAACGTCCTCGCGAAAGGCCTGCTCGGGCGCGGTGTAATCAATGTCCATCAATCAACTCCGTAGACCGGGGAGCTGCCGCCTTGGTGGACGGCAGACGGTTCATGTGGGCGCGTTTTACTCGTCGAAGATGATCACCGAGCGAGCCAGTTCACCACGGCGCAACTCATCGAAGGCTTCGTTGATGTCCTCAAGGCGGATGCGCTGGGAAATCATCTGGTCGAGCTTGAGCTTGCCAGCCATGTAGAAGTCCACCAGGCGCGGCATGTCCACCGGGAAACGGTTGGAGCCCATCAACGAGCCCTGAATACGCCGTTCATGCAACAACTGCAGAGGGTCCACCTCGATTTTCAGGCCTGGCTTGAGCATGCCGATCACGGTGGCGGTGCCACCCCGGGCGAGCATGGCGAACGCCTGTTCAGCAGTCTGCTTGAGGCCTATGCATTCGAACGCGTGATGGACACCACCACGGGTCAGTTCCAGCACCTGTTTGGCAGCATCACCGCTCTTGGCGTTGACCACATCCGTGGCGCCAAACTGGCGAGCCAGTTCCAGTTTGCTGTCGAGCATGTCGATGGCAATGATTCGCCCTGCTCCGGCCAGCGCCGCGCCGTTGATGGCAGCCAGGCCAATACCGCCACAGCCAATGACCGCGACGGTTTCCCCCGGACGCACCTTGGCGGTATTGAACACCGCGCCGGTACCGGTGGTGACCGCACAGCCCAGCAGCGCGGCGCGGTCCAACGGCATGTCGCGGCGGATCGCCACGCAGGCGTTCTCATGCACCAGCATCTGTTCGGCAAAGCCGGACAGGTTGACGAATTGCGGGATCGGTTTTTGCACGTAGGTCAGCCGCGATTCTTCATCGGCTGCGCGCTTGGTTTCGGGTGAAACACACCGCGCCAGGTGGCCGGTCACGCAATGTTCACAGTGGCCACAGAACACGGTCAGACAGGTCACCACATGATCGCCGGGCTTGACCGAACGGACCTCGGAGCCGACCTGCTCGACCACGCCAGCGGCCTCATGCCCTAACACCAGGGGGCCGGGGAATGGAAAAGAACCATCGATCACATGCAGGTCTGAGTGGCAGACGCCGACGGCTTTGGTACGGATCAGCACTTCTCGCGGACCCGGCTTGCTAATGCCCACTTCTTCGATAACCAGCGGGGCTCCAACCTGGTGGAATACGGCAGCTTTCATGGCAATTCTCTTGATGGGGACGTAGGGCTCAAGCCGGGTTTGGCGCGGTATTCAGTACGGCCTTAGCATGACTGAAGGTGCGAAAGCCATCGATGCCGTGGTAAGCACCCATGCCACTCTGGCCAACGCCGCCAAACGGCAGACTTTCGGTGCTGGCATGGCTGAGCACGCCATTGAGGGTTACCCCACCCGAGCAGGTGCGGTTAAGGACACGGGCTTGCTCTTCGGCGTCGTGGCCAAAGTAATACAGCGCCAAAGGTCGCGGCCGCGCGTTGATCCAGGCAATCACCTCGGTGATGGTGTCGTAGGGTTTGATCGGCAACAGCGGGCCGAAAATCTCGTCCTGCATCACCTGCAGTTGGTCACTGGGGTTACGCAACAAGGTCGGGGCAATTTTGTTCCCCGGCGCCTGGCTCAAGTCCTCGGCGCTGGGGTTGAGTTCGATCACCTCGACACCGGCTTGGCGCGCCTCAGTCAGATAGCCGTGCAAACGCTGCACATGGCGGGCGTTGATGATCGAGGTGTAGTCAGGGTTGTCTTTGAGGGTGGGAAAGACCTTGGCCACTACGGCCTTGGCCACATTGATGAAGGCATCGACCGATTCGCGCGGCACAAACACGTAATCAGGCGCCACACACAGTTGCCCGGCGTTGAGCAGCTTGCCGATGACCACCTTGGTCACCGCGTCGTTGAAGTCGGCAGAGCGGGAGATGATGCTCGGCGATTTTCCGCCCAGTTCCAGGGTGACCGGCACCAGGTTCTCTGCCGCTGCGCGCAGCACATGCTTGCCGATGCTGGTGGCACCGGTGAACAGCAAATGGTCAAAGGGTTGGCCACAGAATGCCTGACCGACCTGGGCATCGCCCAGCACCACCGCCACTTCGTCTTCAGCGTAAACCGAGCGGATCAATCGAGCGATCAGTGCCGAGGTGTGCGGGGTGAACTCCGACGGTTTGATCATCACCCGGTTGCCCGCGGCCAGTGCGCCTGCCAGGCCGCTGAATACCATATAGCCGGGCACGTTCCAGGCGGTGACGATACCCACTACGCCCAGTGGCTGATACTGCACCCAGGCTTGACCAGCCTTGACTTCACGCGTTTCGGGCTGCATCCACTGGGCAAGTTGTGCCTTGGTCTGCTTGAGCGTTAACAAGGGTGAGAGCACCTCGCTGCCCTTGGAGAAACTCGGGCTGCGGTGGCCGAAATCGGCGGTCAAAGCATCGATGATTTCCTGTTCATGGTTGATCAGCAAACCGATCGCCCGGTCGATCAGTTCACTGCGTTGCTCGGCACTGTAGGGCTCATTGGCCAGAAACGCTGCTCGTTGCTTTTCCAGGATCGTGCGGATGTCTGTGCTCGTCGAATCTTCGATAGCGCTCATCACTTCCTCGCTTGTTATTGTCAGGATGCTGGTTGCATGGTTGATCATCAGCTTGGCGCTGCCGCCACCCGGATCAGGTGGTTGAGTACGCTTGAATCGGCGCGGTGTCAGTTGTTGCGCGGTGCCCGCATCGCTGGCAAGGCGGAATCCGGCATGGACCGAAATGCACAACGCCCTGCGAACAGGGCGTTGTTTCAAGCAAGGCCTTTCAAGCCTCAGCGGATCCCGGCGTTACGCAGCGCCGACGGAGTAAAGTCTGTCAACTTCGCACTAATCCCGTAGGTAGTGGCGTGTCGCGACTGGTTGGTCATCGCCAGTACGTTGTAGCGTCCCGCGATCAGGTCGTAGATACCGAGCATGGCGAAGTTGGCGGCACCACGTTCGTAATCATTCATCGCATAGCCCTCCGCCACCCGCCACAGCTGACCGCGGCCATCGTAGTGATCGACTTCGGCCAGTTGCCAGGTGTCTTCGTCAAAGTACATGTCGCGCTTGGCATAGATATGCCGTTGCCCCGGTTTGAGCGTGGCCTGTACATGCCAGACACGATGCAACTCATAACGCGTCAGGTCCTGGTTGATGTGCCCCGGTTTGATGATGTCGTCGTACTTGAGTTTCGGCGACTGCAGCTTGTAGTTGTTGTAGGGGATGTACATCTCCTTCTTGCCAATCAGCTTCCAGTCATAGCGGTCCGGCGCGCCGTTCATCATGTCGGTGTTATCGGCGGTGCGCATGCCGTCAGAGCCATTGCCCGGGCCGTCGTAGGCCACCTGCGGTGCACGCCGCACCCGGCGCTGACCGGCGTTGTAGACCCAGGCCAGGCGGGGTTCCTTGACCTGATCGATGGTTTCGTGGATCAGCACCACGCTGCCGGCCAGACGCGACGGTGCGGTGATTTCCTGCTTGTAGTAGTAAAGGACGTTATCGCCCTGCCCCTGCTTGACGTCGTCCATCAGTTGCGGAAAAGCCAAGGTATCGTTGTATTCAACAATCGAGTAGGAGCCGTTGGTTTGCGGTGCCGCCTGGGCCGCCTCGCGCGTCATGTTGCCGCCACGGTAGCGATTGGTGTGGTTCCAGTAGACTTCAACGCCACTTTTAGGGATCGGGAATGGGTAGTAGCGGGTTTGGGAAAAATGCTCCAGGCCGTTGCCATCAGGCGTCAGCTCAGTAGTCACCGCACTTTCTTTGGCAATGTCGTAGATGTTCTGCGGCGAGGCCGCTGTACGCTGGGTCTTGTACACCGGAATCTTGTAGCTGTCCGGGTAGCGCTTGAACAGGGCCAACTGGCCCGGGGTGAGTTTGTCCTTGTATTGCTCGGCGTTGGCGGCGGTAATCACCAACAACGGTTTGTCATTGGCGAATGGATCACCGAGAAAGCCGTTGTCCAACGCCGCAGCGCCGGGCTTGAGGCCACCGGTCCAGGCCGGAATGCTACCGTCGGCATTGGCCTTTTTCTCGGCCCCCAGCGGGGTCAGGGTAGTGCCCAGTTGGGCAGCCTCCTGAGGAGAAACGGCGGCCATTACGCCAGTGGCCAGCAGTGAAAGACTCAGTGCGCCAGCGCGCAAAATGAAACGTGCGTTCATGTTCAAGTACCTCTGGCAGGGTTGCATCAGAAATTCAAGCCGAAGCTCAGGGCGAGAAAGTCGCGGTCGACGTTGGTGTTGAAATCGCCATCAAAGAAGTTGGTGTAACTCAGGCTGGCGGTGTAGGTGTTCTGGTACTCGGCATCCACGCCGACACTGACCGCCTTGGACCCTTCGTCGAAGTTCGGGCCATAGCCCTCAACGTCGTGGGACCAGGCCAGGTTGGGCGACAGGTTGATGCCGGCGATCACGTTCTGGTAGTCGAGCTTGCCGCGCAGCCGATAGCCCCAGCTGTTGCTGGTATAGAAACCATCATCGTTGCATTCCTGGGCCGGATTGCTGGCCCTCGGGGTGCCCGCTGCGCTGCCTTGGCACGTGGCCAGGCCTGCCGCCCCTGGCAACTCACCGGCACCAAAGGCCGGGCTGCGGCCAAAGCGCAGATCGGAACCGTCAGCCTTGCCCAAGCCATTGATATGGTTGTAGCCCACCTCCCCCACCAGCGTCAGGCGGCTGGCACCCAGTACCTGGTCAAAGAACTGGGTGGCGGTCATCTGCGCCTGAGACACCGCCATGCGCTTGTAGCCATTGACTTCGGCGCCCAGGCTCCGGCCGGCAAAACCGGTGGTGATCAGCGGTGAAGTGGCGCCAAACGTCGCAGCGGACAGCAGGTCTGCGGTGTTCAACTGCAGCGGCATGTTCGGCCGATAGCTGACTTCGCCACCCAGGGCCACAGAGCCGACGTTGGTCTGGAAGCTCACGCCATACAGGCGAATGTCTTCCGGATAATCGATGAAGTAACGGGCGCTGCGTGCCGAGGCCAGGCCACCCGCCGCACTGCTCATCTGATTGATGCTCAGGTAAGGGTTACGGCTGTGGTAGTTCATGGCGTAGGCACCAAACTCGGTGTCATTGAGTTGCGGCACGAACCAGCGCAAGGCCAGGCCGTACTGACCGCTGTCACGGGCGTCCTTGTCCTTGAGCCGCGGGATGTAGGCATCGTCCAGACCCGCAGCAATCGCGCCCAGCCCCCCGGTGTTTTGCGCCTGGCCAGGTGGCAGGTCGAGACCGGCAATCACCAGACGGTCGTTACAGCCCTGAGGGACGCCATCGTTGCCGAAGAAGGTCCCGCAGTTGTCGACCACCGATTTCTCCCACTCCAGCTGCAAGAACGCCTCGGCGGTGAGGTTCTCGGTCAGCCCTTGAGACAAATAGAACAGGTTGACCGGAATCAGGCCTTCCTTCACTTCGGCGCCTGGACGCCTCAGCGCCGCGACATCGATGGGGTTGATGCTGTTGATCGAGTTGCCGATGAAGGTGCTCTCACCCCAACTCACCACCTGTTTGCCAAGTCGAACGTTGCCGACCAGATCACCAATCGCGTAATTGTGATAAACGAAGCTGTCGAGAAACATCGCACCGGACGACTTGGCGGCGCGATCGCGCCCACTGTCGTCGATGTCATAGAACGGCCGATGCTCGTCCATCAACTCAAAGTCGTACCAGTACTTGCCGCGCACGAAGGCACCGCTGTCACCGTACTTGAGCTCCAGGTCATGCACGCCCTTGAAGATTTTCGAGAAGGTTTCACCCTTCTTGAAGTTCAGACGGTTGTCGTCGGTGGTCCGCGATGCGGACGAACCCGACTTGCCCTGTGAGTTGAAGTTGGAAATGAACTTCGAATCCGCGTCGCTGGTTGCCCAACTGGCGCCGATGGACAGTGCCGAATCGAAGTTGCCCTGGATCTCACCGATATGAAATTCAACCGCGTGGGCGTGGTTGCCCGCGCTGGTGGCAAAGGTTACAGCTACGGCCAGCAGACTTGGCTGGAAGACGCCGCGCATTGTTGTTTTTGTCATGCGGTTCTCCGGTTAGGGATGAGGGGTGCATCCATGCAAGGGGGATTCGGGTGACGTCCTTACACTCGGGGTGATGGGCAGCACACGGCGACTAGCCCGCTGCGTTAACGTTGCCGTACAGCGTCACTACACACGCACCACCCAGGCCCAGGTTGTGGGCCATGGCCAGACGCGCGCGTTCGACCTGACGCTGTTCGGCGTTACCGCGCAGTTGCTGAGTCAGTTCGTAGCACTGGGCCAGGCCGGTGGCCCCCAGCGGATGCCCTTTGGAGAGCAGGCCACCCGAGGGGTTGATGACGATCTGCCCGCCGTAGGTGTTGTCTCCGTCTTTGACGAACTGTTCCGCGCCGCCTTCAGGGCAAAAGCCCAGGGACTCGTAACAGATCACCTCGTTCTGGGCGAAGCAGTCGTGTAACTCGCAGACGTCGATATCCTGCGGGCCGACGCCGGCCTTCTCGTAAACCTGCGTCACCGCCGCGCGGGTCATGTGCGTCCCCACCCAGTCGAGCATCGAAGGCTTGTTGAAGTTGAACGATTCGGGGGTGTCAGTGGTCATCGCCTGCGCCAGGATCTGCACGTCGCGGCGCAGGCCATATTTACGGGCGAAACGCTCTGAAACCAGAATCGCCGCAGCGCCGCCGCACGTCGGCGGACAGGCCATCAGCCGGGTCATCACCCCAGGCCAGAGCACCGGGTCAGCCATCACGTCTTCGGTTTTAAGGACTTTGCGAAACAGCGCCAGGGGATTGTTGGCCGCATGACGGCTGGCCTTGGCGCGCACAGCGGCGAAGGTTTCCATGCGTGTACCGTACTTTTGCATGTACTCGCGCCCAGCGCCGCCAAAGGTGCGCAGCGCCTGTGCCATGTCGCTGCCAACATCGGCAGTCAGGCCGCGCAGGATCGGCAAAAAGCGCTCACGGGTCGGCGGGCGATCATCCCAGTGAGACTTCAACGGGCCGGCCTGCATCTGTTCGAAACCGACCGCCAGCACACAATCGGCCGACCCTGACTCGATGGCCTTGCGCGCCAAGTACAGCGCGGTGGAACCGGTGGAGCAATTGTTGTTGACGTTGACCACCGGAATGCCGGTCATGCCCACTTCATACAGCACAGTCTGGCCGCAGGTGGAGTCACCGTAGACATAACCGGCATAAGCCTCCTGCACCAGCTCGTAGCCAATGCCGGCATCGGCCAGGGCGCGGCGCACCGCTTCAGCGCCCATCTGCACATAGGTCGGGCTTGTGCCGGGTTTGCTGAACGGAATCATGCCAACGCCGACAACCAGTACGTTTTCGCTCATGGAGTCACCTGAAAATAACGGGAATGGATCAAAGCTGGCGCGCGATCAACTCGCGCAGCACCTCACTGGTACCGCCGAAAATGCGCGTCACACGCATGTCGACAAAGGCACGGGCAATCGGGTACTCGAGCATGTAGCCGTAGCCGCCGTGCAGCTGGACCATGTCGTCGATGCACTTGCACAAGGTCTCGGTAGCGAGCAGTTTGGCGATCGCCGACTCTTGCACGGTAAGGCGGCGGCGCATGTGCTCGCCTATGTAGTGGTCGATGGTCAAGCGCACGGCGGTGGCTTGCGCCTTGATGTCGGCGAGTTTGAATTTGGTGTTCTGAAAGTCCCAGACGGTCTGGTTGAACGCCTTGCGGTCCTTCACATACTCAATGGTCTGCTCAAGCATGCGTTCGAGCTTGGCAGCGCTGTACAGGGCAATCACCAGACGCTCCTGGGGCAGCTCTTCCATCAAATGGATAAAGCCCTTGTTCTCTTCGCCCAGCAGGTTGCCCACCGGCACCCGCACGTCGTCGAAGAACATCTCGGCGGTGTCGGCCGCCGCCTGGCCGACTTTTTCAAGTTTGCGGCCGCGGCGAAAACCTGGCCGGTCGCATTCGACCATGATCAGGCTGCAGCCCTTGGCACCGGCGCCAGGGTCGGTCTTGCACACCACCACGACCATGTCGCAAGACAGACCATTGCTGATGAAGGTCTTGCTGCCGTTGATCACCCACTCGTCACCGTCACGCACGGCGGTGGTGCGGATGGCTTTGAGGTCAGAGCCGGTGCCCGGTTCGGTCATGGCCACTGCCAGCACGGTTTCGCCGGTACAGATTTTCGGCAGCCATTGTTGCTTTTGTGCTTCAGTGCCCAGGCGCACGATGTAGGGTGCAACGATGTCCGAATGCACCCCCAGGCTCCAGCCCGAGACACCGGCGCGGTACAGCTCTTCGATGAGCACCGCAGAATGTCCGAAGTCACCGCCACCGCCACCATATTCGGCCGGCACCGTGAGGCACAGCAGGTTGTGGCGACCGGCCTTGAGCCAGGTTTCCCGGTCGACCTGCCCGGCTTCGTCCCATTGCGCCTGCTTGGGCAGGCATTCACGCTCAAAGAAACGCCGCGCGCTTTCACGCAGCATTTCATGGTCTTCACGGTAGACGGTACGGTTGATGTGCATCGGGACCTCCAGTGGGTTGCCAGGCCGAGCTGCGCCTGGTTCGTAGCCCCAATGTAGTGAGCCGGGGGGGGTGTTGAAGCCACCCGGATCGGGTAGCGCGAACGGATGCTGTAAAGCCTGAAAGCGACGTCAGTTCGCAGGCGCTGCTGCGCCCGCCCCATAGGGCTCGCGCAGCACTCGTTTGAGCACCTTGCCTGCCGCCGAGAGCGGCAATTGCTCGCGAAACTCCACGGTCTTGGGGCACTTGTAGCGGGCGATGAACTGGCGGCAATGCGCACGCAATTGCGCCGCGTCCACCTGAGCACCGGGGTTGCGCACCACCACCGCGTGCACCGCTTCGCCCCACTGCGGATGGGGAACGCCAATCACCGCGCACTGGGCCACTGACGGGTGTCGAGCGAGAACGTTCTCGACTTCGGCCGAGTAGATGTTCTCGCCGCCACTGACAATCATGTCCTTGAGCCGGTCGACGATGAACAGATAACCCTGCTCGTCCATATAGGCGGCGTCGCCGGTGTACAACCAACCCTCACGCAAGGCGTTGGCGGTTTCTTCAGGTTTGTTCCAGTAGCCTTGCATGATGTTCGGCCCCCGGACGATGATCTCGCCGACCGTACCGCGCGGCACCTCACGCCCGTGGGGATCGACAATTTTCACCTGCACGCCAAGGCCGCCACGGCCCACCGAGCGCGACAGCCCACTGACCCGCGCTTCGGGGCGGTGGTTGCACGGCAAGTTACTGGATACCACCGGGCAGGCCTCGGTGAGACCATAGGAGTGGGACAGCTCGATATCGGGTAAGCGCGCCAGCAACTGCTCGACCATCTCGCCAGCGCTGGGTGAGGCGCCATAGGTCAGGCGTTTGAGGCTGCCCAGGTAATAACGGTCGAAATGCGGATGGGCCAACAGTGCGAGGATCATGCTTGGCACTAGCAACGTTTCGGTGATCCGCTCACGCTCAATCACCTGCAAGGTGTGTTCGGCATCGAAACTCGCTACCAGCACGTGGCTTTCGCCCGCCAGGAACTGGATCAGTGCCCGCGCCATCCCGGCAACGTGGAACAGCGGGGCCACATGCAGCAAGCGCCCGCCTGCAATCGGCGGCATGTCCACCATACGCGGCATGCAGGCCGACCAGAGATTAAGGTGCGACTGCATCACCCCTTTGGGAAAACCGGTGGTGCCGCCGGTGTACATGATGCAGGCCAGGTCATCGCCGCCGCGTCCGGCATCCTCCACCGCTGGCGAGTTGGCAATCAGCCGTTCGAAGCCGTGCATGCCCGCCGGCACATCGCCGTCCCCGGCGTAGATAAACAGCGGTTGAGTGCGTGCCATGAGGCGGATGTCATCGGCCGCGGCGGCGAACGCCTCATCGATCAACAGAATGCCGGTAGCGCAATCGTCCAGCGAGTAGACGATCTCGGCCACGTTCCAGCGACAGTTCACCGGGTTGACCACCCCGCCACCCCACCACACTGCAAACAGGTATTCCAGGTAGCGGTCGCTATTGTGCGCCAGCATGCCGACCCGGTCGCCCGGGGCCATCCCCAAGCGTTGCAAAGCCCCCGCCAGGCGCGCGACGCGCTCGACAAACTGGCGGTAGGTGTGGCGACGCTCACCGTAGAGGGTGGCGAGATGCTCCGGGTTCTGCTGCAAGGTGCGGTGCAGGCATTGGGTCATGTACATGGCGTCAGCTCACCCCGCGGTCTTTGCCTGCCCAGAACGGCTCGCGCAGGTCACGCTTGAGGACTTTACCCGCGCCGGACAGCGGCAACGCGTCGCGAAACTCCACGCTTTTCGGGGTTTTGTAGCCAGCGATCTGCTGCCGACAATGTTCGATGATCTCCGCGTCGCGGGCCTGACCCTCCGGTTTGAGGACGATCACTGCATGCACCGATTCGCCCCATTGCGCACAGGGGATGCCGATCACCGCGCAAGCAGCGACAGCCGGGTGACTGGCGATGGCACTTTCCACTTCGCCGGAATAAACGTTTTCCCCGCCGCTGACGATCATGTCCTTGAAGCGATCGACAATGTAGAGATAGCCCGCATCATCCATGTAGGCGCCATCGCCGGTGTGCATCCAGCCGCCGCGCAGGGCCTGGGCGGTTTCTTCCGGCTTGTTCCAGTAGCCGAGCATAATGTTCGGCCCGCGCACCACCACTTCGCCCACCGTACCGCGAGGTACTTCATTGCCCAGTTCGTCGACAATGCGCACGGTTACGCCTAGCCCAGGCCGGCCGGCCGAACGCAGCAAACCATTGGCGATACCTTCGAGGCCATGGTTCTCGGGGCCATTGGCGCAGATCGGCGGTACGGCTTCGGTCATGCCATACCCCTGGGTAAACTCGACCTGCGGCAAGGCCTTCAAGGCCAGCTCCAGCAAGGGCACGGCAATCGGCGACGCGCCATAGGTCAAGCTGCGCAGACAACTGAGGTCATGCTGGGAGAACGCGGGGTGCATGATCAAGGCTTGCAGCATGGTGGGCACGATGAGGATGTCGGTGACGCGTTCACGGGCGATGGTACGCATCACATCCAGGGCATCGAAGGCCGGCACGAAGACACTCGGCAGGCCGATCAGCGCGATCAGAATCACCCTGGAGAGCGCCGCCAGGTGGAACATCGGTGCGATATGCAGGGTCAGGGCATCGGTCGGCACCGGCACATCGGCGGCGCGCGCGATTGCCGCCGACCATAGGTTCATGTGTGACAGCATGACGCCCTTGGGCTGTCCGGTGGTACCGCCGGTGTAGAGGATGCTGGCAAGGTCATCACCACCGCGCAAGGCATCATCCACCGGTTGTGCATCACCAATCAGTTGCTCGTAGCAGAGCATGCCGGCAGGCGCCGGCCCGTCCCCGACATGAATCAGCAACGGTCGCACCTTGGCGTTGGCGGCGATTGCTTCAGCCATGGGCAGGAAGGCGTCATCGATCATCAGAATGCGCGTGTCGCAATCATCCAGCGAATAGACGATTTCCGCCACGCTCCAGCGGATGTTCACCGGGTTGACCACGCCACCGCCCCACCAGGTCGCCAAGTAGTACTCCAGAAAGCGGTCGGAGTTCAGGCCGAGCAGGCCAACCCGATCACCGCTGTGCATCCCCAGTTGCTGCAAGGCACCCGCCAGGCGGGCGACGCGTTCGGCCAGCTGGGCATAGGTGTGGCGACGGTCGCGAAACACCGTCGCCAGGGCATCAGGCTTTTGCTGCAGCATGCGGTGCAGCCCTTGAGTCAGGTACATGGAACGCTCCTGTGAATTATTGTTGTCAGGCAAGAACAGCGGTATTACGGGGCTGCCAGGTCACGCCCCGGTGTATCGCGGGGCGCGTTGTTCAGCCTGGGCCAGACGGCTTTCGGCCTGGTCCTGGCTGTCGCGCAGCAAGCCCCAGTGCAGGTGGGTCTGGGTGGCGAATTCGCGTGCGGTGAGGTGGCCGGTCTGCAGCGCCAGGCGCTTGATCGCCTGCACGGCCAGCGGTCCATTGACGGCTATGCGCTGCGCCAGGCCCAAGGCTGCCGGCAGTAGTTGCTCGTGCGGCACCAGGTCGCTGATCAAACCAATACGTAACGCCTCCTGGGCGTCGACAGGTTCACCGGTAAGGGCGATTTTCATGGCGTGGGCAGCGGGAATGGCGCGCAGCAGGTACTGCACGCCACCGGCGGCCGGAATGCTCGCCGTGCCTACTTCGGGCAAACCGAAGCTGGCCTCGCTGGCGGCAAGCCGCAGGTCACACTGCAGCGCCAGCTCAAAGCCGCCACCCAGACAGGCGCCGTTGATTGCCGCGATGATCGGCTTCCAGATTTCCAGGTCGGTCAGGTCCAATAGCCGGCCATACCCCCCCTCCTCAGCTTCGGCCTCACGGCTTTTCAGCGCGGCCCCCACATAGCCGGGCACGGTTCGCAACGAGGCATTCAGGTTGACGCCCGAACAAAACGCGCGCCCTCCCGCACCAGTAACCACGATGACCCGCACCTGCTCATCGTCCTGGCAGGCGCTTAGCGTCTTGCGCAGGTGCATCAGCTCGCTGACACTCAGGGTATTGGTCGAGGGTTGCCCATCGAGGGTGATGAGTGCCACGTGCTCGATGATCTTGAACTGTATCGCCATGGCTAGCTCCTGCTGCGGTGCATGGTGTTCGTGTTGTTGTACGGGTCAGGCAGCACCCCGGTTGTTCTGTCATGCAGTAGAACAACCGCAAGGCTCGCCCCCACCACCCGCATCGGGTGGCGATTGCCAGCCCGATAAGCCAGGGCTTCTAGCGCTGGGTTACATTCAGCTAGATTCAGTGCATGCTTAAAACAAAAATGAAGCGGGAAGCCCATGGACAAACACCGCAAGTCCGCTGCAGCGGATAGCCTCGCCAGCCAGGTCCTGAATCTGACACAGTCGCCAATCGTCAGTACCAAGCTGATCCCGCCACGCAGCACCGGGCGCCTGATTTCCCGCGAGCGCCTGCAGGAGCAGATGCTCAAGGCACGGCGCCAGCGCTGCATCGTGCTGCAGGGGCCGGCCGGTTGCGGCAAGACGTCGACCTTGATCGCCTGGCGCCAGGCCCTGTTGCCCCTGGGGTTCGACGTGGCCTGGCTGACCCTGTCTGCCGACGACAATGAGCTGACTCGCTTTCTCGACTATCTGCTGGCGAGCCTGGGTTACGTCGACCCGAGCCTGGTGCACGAGGCCACGCAACTGGAAGGTCGCGGCATCGACAGTGAAGCCGTAGAGCGCACGGTGATTACCCTGGTGCGCAGCATTGCCCGTCGCGGTGGCGAACTGGTGCTGGTACTCGATGACCTGCACCACCTGACCGACGTGGGCATTCACCAGGCGCTGCAATGGTTGATCGATTACGCGCCGGCCAACCTGCACCTGGTCGTGGTGTCGCGCAGCGCTGTGCCGTTGTCGCTGGCGCGGCTACGCAGCCAGGACCAGGTGCAAACGTTGAACCTGCGCGATCTGCGCTTCACTGCGGCGGAATCCGAACAGTTTCTCAAGGCGCAGCTGGGCCAGATCGATGCCCGCGATGCCAAGCTGATGCACGAATTGACCGATGGCTGGGTGGCGGGCTTGCAACTGCTGGCCGTGAGCCGCAAAAAAAATCGTCCGGCCACAGCGACGGCAACCGAACCGCTGCACACGCAGGTGCGCGACAACCAGGCGTTTGCGCGCTTTTTTGAAGTCGAAGTGTTGTCCCACCTGTCACCCACCGACCTTGATTTGTTGTTGCTCATGGCAGTCTGCAACCGCTTTTGTGCCTCGCTTTGCGCAGCCCTGAGTGGTCACCCCGAAGCAGTCAGCGCGGCCAATGCGCTGCTGGCACGGCTGGAGCGCGACAACCTGTTCCTGATCCCGGTGGACAGTGCCGGGCGGGAAACCTGGTATCGCCTGCACCCGTTGCTGCGCGAAACCCTGCTCAAGTACTTCGATTCGCGCAGCAGCGCTGAACAACAGGCCGTCCATGTGCGGGCCTGGGCCTGGTTCCGCGACCATAACCATCTGGACGAAGCGGTTCACCATGCGGTCATGGGCGGCGACCCTGCGGCCGCCGCCGTACTGGTGGAGCACCACGCGCAGACCCTGTATGCCCATGGTGACCTGCGCATGTTGATCGAGCTGGTGCGCCTGTTGCCGGCAGACCAGGTGCAGTCCCGGGTGAAGCTGCGCCTGATCAAGACGCGCATGCAACTCTATGCCCGCGACTTTGCCGCCTGCGCCGAAAGCCTGGAGCACTTGTTTCGCGAGGTTCCCGAGCACGATGTGCACGATCGCTTCATGTTGGCGCTGCTACGTGCCTCTCTGGCACTGCAACGCGATGACACCGATGCCGCGATGACGGTAGTGCCACAGTTGCTCAACCCACCGCCTGGCAGTGACAGCGTGGCCATCGGCTCCTGCGCCAACATCCTGTCCTGGCTCTACATGCACCGCGGCGACTACGAAAAAGCCCGCCAGGTCCAGCTTGACCGCCCTGCACTGCTGATCAACGGCGAACCCTTTCTCGGCACCAGCGCCGGCAGCCTGCAAGGGCGCTGCATGATTGGCCTGAGCCTGGCCCTTGAGGGCCAGATGACGCAGGCTGAACGGGTCTATCGCGATGTACTGGATGATGCCGGCCACTGCGGCAAGGCCGGTGCCGACGCCACGTACTTGTCTGCGGCCCTGCTCGGTGAGGTGCTCTACGAAACCAATGAGGTCGATGCCGCTTTCAAACTGCTGTCCGGCTGGATCGACATCCTCGAACGGATCTCGATTCCCGACTCAGTGCTGCGCGTGCTCCAGGTGCTGTGGAATGTGCAATGGCTGGCGGGCAACCACCAAGAGGCCTTCGCCTTTGTCGAGCGACTGGATGAATACGCGGTCAAGCTGGGCCTGGATCGTTTGCAGGCCTATTGCCTGACCTGGCAGGTACGCTGGTTTCTGCTGCTGGGCGAACCGCAAGCCGCACGCGCCAAACTGACGCGCCTGGAAGCGATCGATGCCCGCCACCCGGATGCCGGACACAGCGCGCTCAAGGAAATTCACATCCTCACCGAGAACGCCCGGGTGCGCTGGCAGCTTGATCAGGGCGACCTGGACGGCGCCTGCGAGCGCCTGGAGCAACTGATTGCGACCTGTGAACAGCACCGTCGGCAGCTGGGTACCGTGCGCTTGCTGGTGCTGAGCGCGGTGGTCGAAGCCGAGCGCGGCAATCAGGACCGGGCACGTGACAAGGTCATGGAGGCGCTACGCCGCGGGCAACGCTTCGGCTTGCTGCGCAGCCTGCTGGATGCCCATCCCGATGGACTGGCGCTGATCAGCGCAGTCGCCAGCCGGGAAGACTTGGACCCTGTGCTGGCCTTCTATGTCGAACGGCTGCAAGCGGCGCAGGCGGCGGTGCCTGAAATGGCAACCGGCAAACCGACAGTCGCCGCACCGCGCAAGCCCAGTGCAACCGCAATCGAACCGTTGAGCGAGCGTGAAATCGAAGTATTGCGCCTGCTCGCCCAAGCCCTGCCGAACAAGAAAATCGCCCGGGCGCTGGGGCTGTCACCCGAAACCGTGAAATGGCACCTGAGCCATATCTACAGCAAGCTGGGTGTCAGCAGCCGCGATGAAGCCGTTGCGCGCATGCGTGATCTTGAATCCCCCAACAGCGACGTCCGCTGAGTTAAACACCCTCCTCCACCGCGTGTTTTTGACCTCGCCACCCGCCTCGGGTGGCGTTCGGCCAACGACCGCAGCCTATCGTAATCCTCAAGCCACAGGCGCACTGCGCGCCGTGCGTAAGCGCTTGGCCCACGCGGCCGGCCATCCTTGAGGAGACTTGCGTGCAGATTGCCCGAACCGTCCTGCGTGACGACCATGAAATGTTCCGCACTACCGTGCGCCGTTTTTTCGAACGTGAATGCCTGCCACGGCAGGCGGCGTGGGACAACGCTGGCCAGGTTGACCGCGAAACCTGGCTCAAGGCCGGTCGTGAGGGCTTGCTGGGTATCAGCTTGCCCACCGAATACGGCGGTGGTGGCGGTGATTTCGGCCACTGCGCGGTGTTCAACGAAGAGTTCGCCCGCTGCGGTATCAGCGGCCCTTACTTCGGCATGCACTCCGACGTCATCGCCCCGTACATCAACCGTTGCGGCAGCGAAGAACAAAAGCGCCGATGGCTGCCAGCGGTCTGCGCCGGCGAAATCATCCTGGCCATCGCCATGACTGAACCTGGTACCGGCTCCGACCTCAAGGCCGTGCGTACCACCGCCGTGCGCGAAGGCGACGAGTATGTGATCAACGGCAGCAAGACCTTCATCAGCAACGGCCTGACGGCGGACCTGGTGATCGTCGTGTGCAAGACCGATCCGAATGCCGGCGCCAAGGGCATCAGCCTGATCGCGGTGGAAGCCAACCGCCCGGGCTTTGTCCGCGGGCGCAAACTGGACAAGGTCGGCCAGCACGCGCAGGACACCGCCGAGCTGTATTTCGACAACGTGCGAGTGCCCGTAGCCAACCGCCTGGGCGAAGAAGGCCTGGGTTTCAGTTACCTGATGGCCGAATTGCCCCAGGAGCGCTTCTCCATCGCAGTGTCTGCTGCGGCCAAGCTGGAACGCCTGTTGGAGCAGACCCTGGATTACGTTAAGGAACGCAAGGCGTTCAACCAGAGCGTCTGGGACTTTCAGAACACCAAGTTCAAGCTCGTCGATATCAAGGCCCAGGCCACCGCGCTGCGGGTAATGGTCGATTACTACCTGAGCGAGCACATGCGTCGGCGCCTGACCCTCGAAGAAGCGGCGATTGCCAAGCTGCACACCACCGAAACCCTCTCGCGCTGCATCGACGACATGGTCCAGTTGCACGGTGGCTATGGCTACATGCTCGAGTACCCGATCGCCCGCGCCTTTGTCGACATGCGCGTCAACCGTATTTATGGCGGCACCAGTGAAGTCATGCGCGAACTGATCGCGCGCAAGCTCTGACCCTACAAAACAACAAGGAAAATACGATGAGCAGCAAGGTATTCGTGGCTGGCGTGGGCATGATTCAGTTCAAAAAGCCTGGCACCAATGAACCCTACGATGTCATGGGTGAACAGGCGATTCGCCAGGCCCTGGCCGATTGCGGCGTGGATTTCAGTCACATCCAGCAGGCCTATGCCGGGTATGTCTACGGCGACTCCACCTGCGGGCAGAAAGCCCTGTACCGCGTAGGCATGAGCGGTATCCCGCTGATCAACGTCAACAACAACTGTGCCACCGGCTCCAGCGCGTTGTTCCTGGCCCGCCAGGCGGTGCAGAGCGGCGCGGTCGACTGCGCCTTGGCGTTCGGCTTTGAGCAGATGAACCCCGGCGCGCTGAAATCAGCCTGGACCGATCGCGCCCCGGCCACCGAGCGGGCATTGAAACTGACCAATGAACTGGTGGGCATGCCGGACCTGCCCACCGCCATCCGCCAGTTCGCCGGTGCCGGTCACGCGCACATGCAAAAATACGGCACGCAACTGGCCACCTTTGCCAAGATTCGCGCCAAGGCCAGTCAACACGCGGCACGCAACCCACTGGCGGTGTTTCGCAATGTGGTCAGCACTGAAGACGTACTGGCCGCCCCCATGCTCTGGGAAGGGGTATTGACCCGGCTGATGGCCTGCCCGCCCACCTGCGGCGCCGCTGCCGCCATTGTGGTCTCGGAAAGCTTTGCGAAAAAACACGGTATGCGCACCGATGTGCTGATTGCCGGGCAAGCGCTGACCACCGACCTGCCCAGCACATACGACGCCCACGACATGATTCGCGTGGTCGGCTTCGACATGACCCGCATGGCGGCCGACATCGCTTACAACCAGGCCGGCATCGGTCCGCAAGACATCGACGTCATCGAGTTGCACGACTGCTTTGCCCAGAACGAGCTGCTGACCTATGAAGGCCTGGGGCTGTGCGCCGAAGGCGCAGGCGAGCAACTGGTTAACGAGGGTGACAACACCTATGGCGGTCGCTGGGTCACCAACCCGTCTGGCGGCCTGCTCTCCAAAGGTCACCCCCTGGGCGCCACGGGTCTGGCCCAGTGCTACGAGTTGACGCATCAACTGCGCGGTAGCGCCGAGCAGCGTCAGGTCCAGGACGCGCGTATCGCGGTGCAGCACAACCTCGGCCTGGGCGGCGCCTGCGTGGTGACCGTGTACCAGAAGAACTGATACGGCCAGCCCCTCAAGGAACCTTCACATGATCGACAAAAAACACATCGGCCGCGAGTTGCCGGCCTTTCTCGTCACCGCCGAAGCCGGCCAACTGCGGTTTTTCGCCAAGGCCACCGGTGAAACCAACCCGATCTACTTCGATGAACAGGCCGCCCGTGATGCCGGTCACCCTGGCCTGCCGCTTGCGCCGACCTTTCTGTTCTCGCTGGAGTTCCAGATCCCGTCCAATGCCTGGCGTGAAGAGTTGGGCATCGTCACCGCGCGCATCCTGCACGGAGAGGAGTCGTTCCGTTATCACCGCATGGCCTATGCCGGCGACACCCTGCGTTTTGCGGTGCGCATCGCCGACATCTACGACAAGAAAGACGGTGCCCTGGAATTCGTGGTGCGCGAAACCCGCGTGACCAACCAGCACGGTGAGCACGTTGCCGACCTGCGCAGCGTACTCGTGCAGCGCAACAGCTGAAGCGGAGAACACTGATGAACACCACACACCTGCAACAGCTGAACGTCGGCGACACCCTGCCGCCCCTGACTCTGGCCGCCATCAACCGCACCACACTGGCACTGTTCGCCGGTGCTTCGGGGGATCACAACGCCATTCATATCGACACCGATTACGCGCGCAAGGCTGGCATGGCTGACGTGTTCGCGCACGGCATGCTGTCGATGGCCTACCTCGGTCGCCTGCTGACGCAATGGGTCGACCAACGCCAACTGCGCGCGTTCGGCGTGCGCTTTCTCGGCATTACCCACCTGGGCCACCAGATCACCTGCAGCGCCACCGTGGTCGAGCGCTTCGAGGCCGAGGGCGAACAACGCCTCAAGGTCGAGATCCGCACCAGCAACCAGTACGGCGAAATCAAGATTGTCGGCGACGCCGTCATCGCTCTGTAAACACCATTGATAATCGAGGAGCTTCACCCATGGCAAAACTTGAAGGTAAAGTCGCGCTGGTCACCGGTTCCGGGCGCGGTATCGGCCAGCAGATTGCACTGAAACTGGCCAGCGAAGGCGCCCGCGTGGTGATCAACGACCTGGACCTAGATCCTGCACAGGAAACCGCCGAGCTGATCCGCAAGATGGGTGGCCAGGCCGCCGTGTGCCACGGCAATGTCAGCGCCCCGGACTTCGCCGACCGCTACATCAAGACGGCGATGGACCACTTCAATAGCATCGACATCATCGTCAACAACGCGGGCTACACCTGGGACGACGTTATTCAAAAGATGAGCGACGAGCAGTGGTACGCCATTGTCGATTGCCACATGACCGCCCCCTTCCGCATCCTGCGCGCGGCCTACCCGGTGATCAAGGCACAGGCGCTGGCCGATGCCGCGCAGGAGCGGGAAGTGTTCCGCAAAGTCGTCAACATCTCTTCGGTTTCAGCGCTCAATGGCAATGCCGGGCAGATGAACTACTCCTCGGCCAAAGCCGGCGTGATCGGCATGACCCGGGCACTGGCGCGCGAGTGGGGGCGCTTCAAGGTCAACGTCAACGCCGTGGCCTTTGGGTTCATCGAAACCCGCATGACCTGTGCCGATGCCCACGCCGGTGCCACGGTGAACATCGAAGGTCGAGACATTCGCGTCGGGATCAGCCCGGAGGCGGCCAAGTCGTTTGCCCAGCGCAACCCTCTGGGCCGCCCAGGCACGGTGAAGGAAGCCGCCGACGCGGTGTACCTGTTCTGCTCACCGGAGTCGAACTACATCACCGCGCAGACCATCGCGGTCGCCGGCAATCTGCAATAAGTGCGCCGGCAGCCACGCCGACGGGCGTGGCTGCCGTGCCCGCGCTTGCTGAGGGCAGGATCTCCCATGTACACGACTGAAAACCACATTCGCCTGGCCGCAATCAAACTGATCTCGCGCAACGGTTTTGAAGCCATGAGCCTTCGTCAACTGGCGGCGCACGCCCAGGTCACCACCTCTACCCTGTACCTGTACTTCCAGAACAAAGACGAGTTGCTGCTGGCGCTGGTCATGGAGTACCTCGAGGGGCTTTCGCTGCAGTGGCAACGCCGCCGCCCTGCCGCCGCGCGTGCGGATGTGCAACTGCTCACCTTTATCGCGGGCCATGTGCGCTTTCACCTTGAGCATCAGGACCAGGCCATACTTGGCAACCTGGAGTTCAGAAGCTTGCACGCCGAGGCGCAGGTGAAGGTCCGTCATGCCCAGCGGTTGTACCTGAACAGCTTACAGGCGGTGCTCGAACAGGGCGTTAAGGAAGGATGCCTCCGTTGCGCTGAGCCCAAACTGATGGCCCGTACCCTGTCCAACCTGCTCACCCATGCCTGCATCTGGTACCAGGACGATGGCCGCTGGTGCATTGATGAAGTCATCAGTCATTACTCGGCGCTGGTGCTGAAAATGTTGGGCGCCGCGCCCAGCGCTTTCCAGGGGCGACCTGCAGCCCGCACCATCAGCCGTCGCCACACCCCAAACGCCATGCTCAAGCCGCTCGTGCAAGTGTCCTGAGCCCGTTGTTCGAGGTCAACGACAGCATCATCGGGGGTAGATGGTTTTGGTGCTGAGGTGCTTGGAGCGCGAGATTATCCAGTCGATGTGGCGACGCGGTCGGCCCATTGTGGGAGCCGGTCATGCCAGCGATGGTATCGACGCGGTGTCAGTTGCTGTGCGGTGTCTGCATCGCTGGCAAGACCAGCGCCCACAAAAGCGAGCGCAACGCCTCGCTCTGTTGATCTTGCTTTTGATCTTTGTACGCGCAGGTTCAGGCGCCGCAATCTGCGACTTCAGGAGGCCGTATGCAGGAGCAAGCGGTTTTGCCTACTTTTTCCAAAAAAAAAGTAGGCCGCCGTAAAGGCGGAAGGGGCCGGTAGCCTCACCACATCGACTGGATAAGCTCACGCCCCAACATCCATTTACTACCGGAACTCAAGGCGTTACCTGATACCCCTTGCCTTGCAAGCAACTGGTATAGGCCGAGGCACTGGTCGACTCACTGGTCCTGCGCTGTTCGCGCCGATCCTGGCGTTGATGGGCACCACCGACCACCACACCGACAGCGGCGGTTTCCTTGGCACGGTTTTGCCGATAATCCTGTTTCACATCATCATCGACGCGATCAGAGATCTCATCATGCTGATTTTCCCGCACTCCCGCCCCCACAGCACCGGCAGCAGCCCCCACAGCAGCGCCTTTGATGCGTCCGCCGCTTGGCGTCGAGGTGCTACTCGAGGCGCTGTTGGCGATGCTGTGGCACTCATTCATGTCCAACTGCACTTGCTGGGAACTCTGGCCGTTCAGCGGCACCACGGTTTCGGCGTTTGCCTGGGCATTGCACAACGCCAATGCCACGCATAGACCTACCGACGACAACCTGAACATGATGACCTCCGGATCCTGTGCCTGCTTCGGAAAGCGAAGCAACCTGACTCAGTGTAGATCCTATGGCCAGATAGGCACACGCAGTATTCAACGTTCACTGCCCAGCTCATCCTGGGTCAGGATCGCCCGGGCAATATCTTCATCGCTGGCTTGCAAACCGGGGTTTTGCTGACGAACGCGCTGAATCATCGACTCCAGGTAGACGCCACGAATCGCACCACCACTGGCGATGAACGAGGAGGCATCATCACGGGCTGGAATCACCCGTTTGTCATCCTTGAAGGTGGAGTACAGCGAAGCCGATACCCCCGCCGACGTAGCGACATCACCAGCGTCGACATCAGCCAGGGCTGCGCCGAAGGGCAGGCAGAGAACAAGCGAAGAAGCGATCAGTAAACGACGCATGATGGTGCCTCCGGAAATAGAGTACCTACGTCAAATAGGATACTCCTAGTGTTAACCAAGTTCCCCGGACTATTGCACCGGTAGAAAATTCATCAGCAACAGGCTTTGCGCGTAGTTCAAACCAATGCGCCGGTATCGTTCATCGAGCATCTGTGCCAGCAGGTCCAGGCGTGAAACGATCTTGCCGAACTCGACGGCAAAACTGAGGTTTGTGCCCTCTTGCGATATTTCATTGGAAAACAACAGCAGTACGCCATTGTCATCCTGGCGCTGACTGAGCATCCAGGTGGCCTTTTCAATGTTGCGTGCCGCGTTGCTGACAAACTGCGGATTGAGGGTATCGGTCATAAAAAATTCGGTACGACCGCCATGGGCGGTGACCAACATGCTCCCGATGGCATAGATGAACGCCCCGACCCGGTCGCCACGAAACGTCGGGCTCAAGGCATAACTCAGCGCTGCCAGGTCGCGGCGCTCGCCCAACTGCGGCAACGGCAGGCGCTGTTCAATGGCCTGGCGGATCTGGCGCTCGGCGGTTGCCGGATCGACAAACCCTGATTGACGCCATTGATTGGGGTTGCGCTGGTACAGTTTGCTCATCAGTAGGTACAAGCTGCGCAGGTTGTCGCGCATTGCCAGGGTGGCCATGCGGTCAACGCTGGTCTGAAACAGTTCCTGCGGGTTGCCCTGGCTCAATTGCGTGGCGATGTCACGGCCCTGCTGCTGACTGCACGCGCTGGTACACAGGATCAACACGCCAGCCAGCCATGGCTGGCATCGCATGCGCAGTGAGCGAACAAGTGAGCATTGAACCATCGGCACCGGGTCTGGAAGTACGGGCCGCGCCGGGAGTCAGCACGGTCTGGCCCTACATAGAGCCGCGAATTGCTGAAAAGTGCCTCATTATTGCGGCGGGAACCCCCGCCCGCGGCACCGTTCGAATGTACAGGGCCGCACGCGTTGTGCGGGCAATCAGGTGGCGCCATGAACTTCATTGTCTGGGTGGCGGTGCTGGGCACGGTGCTGCTGACCCTGGCCCTGACCTCCTCGTACCTGCGCTGGTTGCCGGTGACGACCTCGGCGGTTTGTTTGGTTCTAGGTGTGGCTATAGGCCCGGTTGGCTTGGGTCTGCTGCAACTGAACCTTACGGATGCAGCACCCTGGATGGAGCACCTGACCGAAGTCGCCCTGCTGTTCTCGCTGTTTGTCAGCGGCCTTAAGCTGCGCCTGCGTTTCAGTCGGCGTATGTGGCGCGTGGTGCTGGGTCTGGCCGGGCCGTTGATGCTCCTGAGCATTGCCGGCTTGAGTCTGGTGCTGCACCTGTGGCTACAGTTTTCCTGGGGTTTATCGCTATTGATTGCGGCCATACTCGCCCCCACCGACCCGGTACTGGCCTCGCTGGTGCAAGTCAGTGATGCCACGGATCAGGATGCCCTGCGCTTTGGCCTGTCCGGTGAGGCGGGGCTCAACGATGGTGTGGCTTTCCCCTTTGTATTGCTCGGTCTGCTGTTGATTGCCCAGGCACAACCCGGTGCCAGTGCCCTGTTGCATTGGGCCGGGCATGATTTGCTCTGGGCGGTGCTGGCAGGTCTGGCGCTCGGTTACGCCATGGGTCAAGGCGTCGGCCGCCTGAGCCTGGCGCTGCGCATTCGTAATGATGACAGCACGTTGTCGCCCAACGATTACCTGGCGCTGGCCCTGATTGCCCTGGCCTATGTCGGTGCGGAGCTGATTCAGGCCTACGGCTTTCTTGCCGTGTTTGCCGCTGGGCTCGGCCTGCGCCGCACCGAGATGAGCTCCAGCGAGCATGCCACAGTGCCGGCCGAACACCTGGTACAGCCGCTGATTGGCCATCATCAGCTCGAACCCGACCAGGCGGTACACGGCGACACCCGTCAGCTGCAAGGCAAACAGGTCGCCGCCGGGGTGATGATGGGTGACATGCTCGCCTTCGGCAGCTTGGTCGAACGCTCCCTGGAAGTATTCCTGGTGACCTTGCTCGGTGTCGCCCTCGCCAGTCATTGGGATTGGCGCGCCTTGGGCGTTGGGCTGGTACTGTTCCTGTTGATACGTCCGTTGGGCACCCTGCTGATTCCCTGGGGCACCCTGCTAGACCGACAACAACGCTTGCTGGCCGGCTGGTTCGGCATTCGCGGGATCGGCAGCCTCTATTACGTGTTCTATTGCCTCAACCACGGCTTGAGCCCGACGCTGGCAACCACCTGTATCAATTTGACCTTATCAGTGGTGGCATTGAGCATTGTCCTTCATGGGGTGAGCACCCAACCGCTGCTGGCGCGCTACGAAAGTGCCCCCTGACCTCGCACCGAACATCCCAATTTTTCCTTCACGCCAGCGCTGCAAGCGCGCCCAGATGGCCTATACCCAATAAGCCGAACATCAATGCATCGGGGTCAGGTATGGCTGAGTCGAAAAAAATGGGCCTGATCGGGCTCACCACCTTGGTGACGGTCAATATGATGGGCTCAGGCATCATCATGCTGCCCACCAGCATGGCGCAGTTAGGTGCGGTGTCGTTGCTGTCGTGGGGGGTGACAGCGGTTGGCTCAATGGCCATTGCCTACAGTTTCACCCAGTGCGGCGTGCTCTGTACCCGCCCGGGCGGATTGTCGGCCTATACCGAGGAAGCGCATGCCAAGTCGGGATTCTTTCTTTGCTCGTACCTGTACTTTTTGTCGCTGGCAATTGCCAATGTCGCCGTGGCGATCTCCGCCGTGGGTTACATGACTGCGTTCTTTCCCTGGCTGGGTAGCGGCGCCATGGCGCTGTTCATCGGCACCGCCGGGTTGATCTGGCTGACCATCGTGGCCAACTTCGGCGGGCCGAACATTACCGGCAGGATCGGCGCGATTACGGTGTGGGGAGTCATCATCCCCGTTGCCGGCTTGAGCATAATCGGCTGGTTCTGGTTCGAAAAAGAGGTGTTCGCCCAGGCCTGGAATCCAAACCAATTGCCGATCTGGGAAGCCATCGGTAAAACCATACCCCTGACACTCTGGGCGTTCCTGGGCATGGAGTCGGCCGCCCAGGCGTCCGATGCAGTGGAAAACCCACAACGCAACGTGCCCCTGGCGTGCCTGTTCGGTACCCTCGGCGCGGCGGTGGTCTATGTACTGTCGACCACCGTGATCCAAGGTATCGTACCCAATCTGGAACTGGCCAATGCCTCTGCGCCCTTTGCCTTGGTCTACGCGAAAATGTTCAACCCGGTGATTGGCAACATCATCATGGTACTGGCGGTGATGGCGTGCATCGGCTCTCTGCTGGGCTGGCAGTTCACCCTGGCGCAAACGGCGAAAATGACTGCTGATCAAGGCATGTTTCCGGCACTTTTCTCCAAACTCAGCAGCAGAAATGCGCCAATTATCGGCATGCTGGTGTGCGGTGCGTTGCAAACGGTCATGGCCCTGTCGACCGTCTCGCCCAATGCCAGCGCCCAGTTCGGCAAGCTGGTAAGCCTGGCGGCGGTGACCAACTTGATCCCCTACGTGACCGCCCTCACCGGCCTGTTGGCCATCATGTACAAGGCACGGGTAAGCGCGGCGGTGTATAGCCGCAATACCCTGGTGCTGCTGGTGGCGGTCGGCTATTCGTTGTATGCCCTCTATGCCTGTGGCATGGAGGCGGTGCTCGGTGGGGCTTTGGTGCTGGCCTTCGGGTACCTGCTCTATGGCTTTTTGGCCAAACGTTTCATCATCCAGCAGGCGGCGGTTGAACGCGCCGAACTGCCTTGAACGGGGGTTGGGGTATGAACAACACCCTGCTTGCCTGTGTGTTCGGCCTGCTACCGCTGTTGGCTCACGGCGATACGCTTGAGCGGGTTCGCACCAGCAACACCTTCACCCTGGGTTACCTGCCGGACTTCGCACCGTTCAGCGCGCAACGTGGTGACCAGGCCCAGGGGTACGCCATTGAGGTGTGCCAAAAGATCGCTGAACAGGTAAAAGCGACATTGAACCTGCCGACCCTGCAGGTGCGCTACGTGCCGGTAAAATTGGCGGATGAGATCAGTGCGGTCAGCGGTGGCCAGGTCGATATGCTCTGCACGCCCACGGTAGCCAGTCTTGAGCGGCGCAAGCAGGTAAGTTTTTCGGTGCCGGTGTACACCGCCGGAGTGGCTGCCGTGGTGCGTGAGGACGCGGCGCCGGCCTTGCTCAATGTGCTCAACGGCAAGCAAGCGCACAGCGGGCCGACCTGGCGCGCCACGCTCAATCGTGGGTTGGCCAATCAGACGTTTGCGGTGGTCTCAGGGGGCGTGACCGAACAGTGGGTTCGCCAGCAACTGCGAACGCTGGGGGTGATCGCGACCGTGCTGACGGTCGAAGACAATGCTGCCGGGCTTGCGGCTGTCGCTCAAGGTCGGGCGGATGCGTTCTTCTCTGAGCGTATGTTGCTGAAGAATCTGCTCGCTGGGCCCAAGGGCGATTCATCATTACAGCTGCTAGACCGTATCTATGAGAATGCGCCGGTGTCGATGGTTTTACCCCGCGAGGATGAGGATTTTCGCTTGCTGGTCGACACGGTGATCAGTGCGATGTACCGCTCGGGGGAGATTGAGCAGGCTTACGGCGCTTACCTGGGCGGGACGACTGAGGGAATCAGGCGCCTGTTCAAGTTGTATGCGGTGCCATTGTAGCCGCTGCCGAGGCGCGAGGCTGCGCTCGACTGCCGCGCAGCCGCAATGCGCTCACCTCGTTGGGCCTGGCGAATCGCGGTGGCCAGGTTGCGGCCGTTTCACCCCCGATCGCGGCCCCGCGGCAGCGGCTACTCACTCAAGTCGCCGCTGCTGACGCCCCAACCAAGCCCCGGTGGCCGCCCAGACCAAAGCGATCCCAGCGCCAATCACCATCGCCAACGCCGGATGATCGCCCAACACATCCAGCCCCCGTTTGACCCAGCCACTCAACGCATCCCCACCCCGATAAACCACCGTATCGGTAAAGTTCTTGGCCTTATACTTCTGCTCCGGCAGCACCACCGTATAGAGCATCTCCCGCCCGGGCCGCACCAATGCATACTCCCCTACCCGGCGCACCACCATCACCAGCACAAACACCGCAAACAGCGGCGCCAACGCCAGCCAGAGAAAGCCCAGCACCATCACCAATGGCACCGCCACCAACAGCACACCAACTCCAAGCTTGCGCGCCAGGTGCCCGGTGACAAACACCTGCGTGAGGATCGACAACAACTGCACCAGGCTGTCGATCAAGCCAAACACCTGCGTCTGCTGGGTACGACTGGAAAAATGCGCGGCAACCAAGCGTGCCTGCTCGAAGTACAAAAACGTACTGACACTCGCCAACAGCACCACAAACAATGCAATCCCGAGCAAGTACGGCGAACCAAACACCTCACTGGCACCGGCAAAGGGATTCCCGCCCAGCGGCCTTGAACGTGGCAGTTCGATGTCTGCCGGTAACGGATGACGATCGCGAAAACGCTGCAGGTAACCGGCGGCAACGATACTGCCCAACAGGCAGGCAGTGGCCAGCAGCACCAAGCCAGCGTGACCAACCACCCCGACCAGCAGAGTGCCCAGCAACGGCCCGACCAGGCCACCAAGGCTCGCACCGCCTGCCAGCAAACCAAACAGACGCTTGGCCTGCTCACTCGACAGCACATCGGCCAGCACGCTCCAGGCGAGAGAAATGGTCAGCAGGTTGAACATCGACAACCAGATATAGAAAGCTCGGGCGCTCCACAGGTTGTCGGGCTGCAGCGCAAACACCCCGGCGAACAGCAGCAGATTGCTCGCAAGAAAACCGTAGGTCCAGGCGAGGATATGTCGACGCTGCACCTTGGACGCCAGCCAACCAAACAGCGGCAGCGCGATCAAGGTCACCACGAAGGTGCCGGTAAACAACCACTGCAGGTTTTCCACACCACCCGCTACGCCCATGGTTTCGCGCACTGGGCGCAACATGAAGTAGCCGCAGAACAGCAAGAAAAACAGCGCAAGCCCGGCCACCACCAACGGCCTCTCGCCCTCGCGGACGTTGAACAGACTACTTTCCACCGTGGCCATGGCGTACTCGCTCAGGCGAACTGCGCAACCAGTTGCTTGCTCTGCGCAGCAGTCAACAACGGCCCACTGCCCGCTTTGAGCTGGTCAAGCTGGCGATCGGGGCGACCAGTGGCCGGGATTACGGTGGTCACCGCCGGATGACTGATGGCAAATTTGAGGAACAGCTGGGCCCAGCTACCAATACCCGCCTCCGTCGCCCAACCCGGCAAGGGCTGGTCTTTGACTTTGGCAAACAGCCGGCCGTCGTCAAACGCGCGGTTGATCAAGACTGCCACGCCCTTGTCCTGAGCCAACGGCAGAACGGTTTGGGCGCAACCCGGTGCGTTGACCGAATAGTGAACCTGGATGAAATCGAGTGATTCCTGACGCAGGATCCGCTCCAGTTCGTCAAGGCCACTGTCCATGTAATGCGTCACCCCGACATACCGGGTCAGCCCTTGCGCCTTGAGCTCACGGGCATAGGGCAACTGGCGTTGCCAATCACGCAAGTTGTGCACCTGCAGCAACTCAACCTTGTCGGTGCGCAGGCTGCGCAAGGTGCCCGCCCATTGCGCCTGCGCCTCAGCCTGGCTGTCAGCGGCGATTTTGGTCGCCAGGAAGGTCTGCTTGCGCCAGCCCCCCTCCTCCAGCAATTGGCCAAGTACGGCATCGGCGCCGCCATAGTTGGGCGAGGTATCGATCACCTGGCCGCCACCGGCGAAGAACACCTTGAGCACCTGTTTGAGCTGTTGGAACTGCGCCGTATCGGTATCAACCTCAAAGCTGCCCGAGGTACCCGCGCCTATCACCGCCAGCGCCTCACCGCTGGCGGGAATTTTGCGGCTGAGCATGGCGCTGGCAGGTTGGGCAAACGCATTGCCCGACACACTCATACAACCGAGACCGGCCGCCAAGGTAGCGCTGGCCGCCAGAAAATCGCGACGGGTGGGCATGAGGAGGCTCCTGTGCGAATGACTGCGCAAGAGGAAAAGCTTAGCCGTGTGGGGGTGTTTACGCCCCGGTAATCATTTCTGTATGTGTAAATACCGCCAAGAGCACATTTGTACTCCACTCCTCTCACAGCGCATTGCCCCCCATAGGTGACAGTGCGGCCCTGGTACTGCGGCTGGGCGGTTAACAGCAGACAAAGCACACACGTCACTGACTTCATCTGCGCACTCCGTGCGGGTGGATCAAGCCCGTTAGGTATAGCCCCTGTGATCGCCAGCCTGCCGAACGCGGAAAAATCCGCGAACTTCCTCACACGCCGACTATATTGACCTAGTCCCCCGGCCGCTTGAGTACGCACCATGCTGGAAAGCGAGCAGCTGATCATCTGCGAACATTGCGATTGCGTGTACCACAAGGTTCCCCTCGTCAAACATCAAAAAGCCTTGTGCCTGCGCTGTGGCGCGGTATTGCAGCGCTACAACGGCCTCAACTTGCAACAGCGCCTGGCGCTGAGCGTCACCGCAGGCGTGTTGTGGGTGCTGGCCAATTTTTACCCGGTGATGAGCATCAGCCTGAAGGGTTTCTCCAACAGTGCCACGCTGTGGGATTCGGTGCGGGCCCTGGCCAACGGCCCGATTACCTTTATCGCCCTGGTGGCGGCGATCTCCATCATCATTGCACCGATGTTCCAGCTGTTGCTGCTGCTTTGGGTACTGGGGTTTGCCCTCGCCGGCCAGCGTTCGCCGGGCTTTAAAGTGTGCATGCGTTGGCTGGAAACCTTGCGTCCCTGGAGCATGCTTGAAGTCTGCCTGCTCGGCGCGATGGTCGCGGTGTTCAAACTGGCCGGCCTGCTTGATGTGCTGCCCGGCATTGGCCTGCTGGCACTGGCGGCCTTGAGCCTGTTGATCATTCGCGTGGCCGGGCGTGATATTCGCGAACTGTGGGACACCCTGCCATGAGCCGCCCACCAACAGCCAGCGAACTCAACCTGGTGTTGTGCCATGCCTGTGGCCTGGCCTGCGATGCCAGCCAGGCGGCGCATGAGTGCCCACGCTGTGGCGCGCCCGTGCATGCGCGCAAACCCAACTCGCTGACCCGCACCTGGGCCTACCTGGTTGCAGCGCTGGTGTTCTATATACCCGCCAACTTGCTGCCGGTGATGAACACCAAAATGCTCGGCAGCGGTGATGACAGCACCATCATGAGTGGGGTGATCGAGTTCTGGGCCCACGGGGCCTGGGATATTGCCTTGATCATTTTCATCGCCAGCATCGCTGTACCGGCAACCAAATTCGTTGCCCTGGGCTTGCTGCTGGTCACGTCACAGCGCGGCAGCAGCTGGGCACAGAGGGAACGTTCCAAGCTCTTTCGTTTCGTTGAACTGATCGGTTACTGGTCGATGCTTGACGTTATCGTTGTGGCGTTGGTCGCAGCACTGGTCAAGTTTCAGGCGCTGGGCGACATCGAACCGCGTCCGGGCATTCTGTTTTTCGGCCTGGTGGTGGTATTCACCATGCTCGCTGCCATGAGCTTTGACCCTCGAATGATCTGGGAAAGCCCCGAACCCAAGGAGCAGTTGGATGAAGTCAGCAGCCACTGAAGAACCGCCAGTGCCCGCCCCCAAGACCGTCAAGACCGGACGCTTCAGCGTTTCGCTGGTATGGATCGTTCCGATTATCGCCGTGCTGGTGGGTATTTCCCTGGTGGTGCACGACTGGCTGCAGCAAGGCCCGACCATTCAGATCACCTTCAAGACCGGTGAAGGTTTGACCGCTAACAAGACTGAGGTCAAATACCGCAACGTAGTGATCGGCCAGGTCAGCACCGTGGAGCTGAGCGACGACCAGAAGCATGTCACCGCTACGGTGAAACTGCACAAGCAGGCGGAGAACTTCACCCGTGAGGATTCGACCTTCTGGGTGGTGCGCCCACGCATCGGCGCCGGCGGTGTATCCGGCATCGACACCTTGCTGTCGGGCGACTTCATCGGTGCCGACGCAGGCCAGGCAGATCGCCGTGTAAAAACCTTTACCGGCCTTGAGATGCCGCCGCCGATCACCTACGACGAACCCGGCAAGCGCTTTATGCTGCGCACCAGCGACCTGGGTTCGCTGGGCGTAGGCTCGCCGGTGTATTACCGCAAGATCCCCGTCGGCCAGGTGGTGTCCTATGAGTTGACCAAAGATGGCAAAGCGGTCGATGTCGAAGTGTTCGTGCAATCGCCCAATGACGCCTACGTGACCAACAACACCCGTTTCTGGAATGCCAGTGGCATCGATTTCGAGGCCGGCGCCAATGGCTTCGCCCTGCGCACAGAGTCGTTGTCTGCGCTGCTGGTCGGCGGCATCGCGTTCCGTGCGCCGCCGTTCAACCCTGAGGACCAGGTCGCCAGCGAAAACCAAATGTTCGAATTGTTCGAGAATGAGCAAGTCGCCCTGGCCCCACCTCACGGCAAGGCACAGTACCTGGCCTTGCGTTTCGATGAGTCACTGCGTGGCCTGAAAGTCGATGCGCCGGTAGAGTTCCTGGGCGTGGAAATCGGCAAAGTGGTGTCGGTCAACCTGGATTTCGACGCCGAAAAGCGCACCTTTCCGGTCAACGTCGGCATCGTCATTTACCCGCAACGCCTGGGCCGAGCCCACACCAAGCTGCTCAAAGCGCTCAAACATGACCCGGACGATGAACAGGCTGCCGCCCGCTTGCTCGGCACCTTCGTCGAGAATGGCCTGCGCGCCCAGGCGCGCAGCGGCAACTTGCTGACCGGGCAGCTTTACATTGCCCTGGACTTCGACCCCAAAGCGCCCAAGGTGATCTTCGATCCAACGGCCCGCCCGATCACGATTCCCACCGTCCCAGGCAGCCTGGAGCAACTGCAGGAGAAATTCGAGATCATGGTCGACCGCCTCAACCGCCTGCCGATCGAACGCATCGCCAACAACCTCGATGCCAACCTGGTGGAGCTGCACAAAGGCTTGCAGCAGTTCAACACCCGTACCCTGCCTGGGGTGCAGGGCACCTTGCAGAACGTCAGCAAGACCCTGCAATCCGCCAACGCGACCCTGGCCGACGACTCGCCACAGCGCGAGCAGTTGACCCAGACCCTGGACGAACTGGGACGCATGTCACGCTCCTTGCGTGAACTGGCCGATTACCTGGGACGCAATCCGGAATCCCTGCTGCGAGGCAGGCCTAAGGATGCCCCGGCTGACACCTTGAAACCGTCGCGCAATTGACCGCAGGAGCTTGAGCATGGCGCACGTCAGCAAATTCGCACTACTGGGCCTGAGCTTGCTGCTGGCAGCTTGCCGCAGCGATCCGATCCACTATCACACCCTGCTCCCGCAGCAGCCGGTGCCGGTCAGTAAAGTCGACGTACAGTTGGAGATGATCAGCGTCCCGCCGCAGGTCGACCGGCCACAGATGGTGATTCGCCAGAGCAACAGCAGCCTGGCGATTCTAGAAACCGAATGGTGGGGCGCAAGCCTGGCCGACGAGCTGCAAAATGCCCTCAACAACCAGTTCGCCAGCAATAATTCCCAACCGCGCCTGAACTTGCGTGTGGATGTGCAGCGCTTTGATTCGCTACCCGGCCAATACGCGTTGTTTGACGCCCGCTGGCGCCTGCGTGCCGCCACGGGGACCGACATAAATGCCCTCAACTGCCGCAGCGTGATCCAGACCCCGGCCGGTGCCACCATCGAGGAACTGGTGGTGGCCCATCAACAGAACCTCAAACGCTTCACCGAGCTGGTCAGCCAGGCCGCCAGCAGTGGCGCCAGTCGCTGCCCGTCGCTGCACTGACGCTTTGAGGGGCTGTAGCCGCTGCCGAGGCACGAGGCTGCGATCGACTGCAGCGCAGTCGCAACGCGGGCACCTCGTTGGACCTGACAGCTTACGGTGGTCAGGTGTTGCGGCCGTTTCACGCCCGATCGCAGCCTCACGGCAGCGGCTACGGGGGCCAGTCAGACTGTTGCCCCCGCCACAAAACAGCACGCGATCAATGGAACGGGAAGATGTAGTTCATCCAAGCCGCCATCCGCAAAAGGATCTTGCGCATCATCGCGATATGATGAAAGTGCTGACTATAGAGCGCCGCCTGCCCATAAGCCCCACCGGGCATCTGCGCGCTGTACTTGGCAAACTCCGGATCAGTAATTTCGATAATCACCGGCACCCGCCCCGCGGGGGGCGACCCGGTATAGCCGATCAACGTGCCTGACGGCTGCACCTGACCTTCGGCAATCACCGCAATCACATTCTTCACCCGCCCCTTGAACACCCGACCGGGAATCCCGTCAAAGGCCACCTCAGCCTCATCCCCCGCCGTCAAGCGCAACAGACTGTTCTGACGCATCCAGGCCGCAAAATACTGGCCCTCATCGGGAATAAACACCATCGACGGCCGCAACGGCAGCCGCGTGGCCATCATCCCCCGACGCAACGACACATGGGTGACGTACCCCCGGCTCGGCGCGCGAACAACGGTGTTATCCAGCTCAAACTGCGCATTATCGATCTGCGCCTGCAGATCATCGACCCGCGACAAAGCCGCTTCCTGCTCACGGCGCGTGCCGAAGTTACGCTTGATCAACTCATTGATCCGGTACAGATCACCCTTGGCCGCCAGTTGCTGGGCCTTGAGGGACTTGAGCCGGTACTCGAACGGCGCAGGGTCGATACGAAACAGCACATCGCCCTCTTTCAACGGCTGGTTACCCTGTACCGGCACCTCGATCACCTTACCGGTGACTACCGGAATCACCGGCACCGACACGAAGTACGAACGCGCCACCTCCGAATACGGGTGGTTGTAGTTCATGGTGAAAATCAGTGCGCCGATGATCAGCACGCCACCGAGCACGGCCGTGGGCACTGTCCATTTGTTCAAGGGGATGCGAAAAATCTTGAAGATCGCTACACAGATCGCGGCATAGGTCAGGATCAGTAACAGGTCCATGGCTTAAATCCCCCCGCCCGAATCAATCCGGGAATCGTTGGGCTTGGCCTTTTGCGCCTCAAGCTGCGCCACCCGCTCCTGCAAGGCTTGTACCTCGCGCTGCAATTCGGTTACGGGCGTGTGGCTGCCAATCCCCCAGCCGCGATCCTCGCGGTAGAGCATTGCCCAGATCCACAGGAACGGCCACAGCGCATGCAGGGTGAACAAACTCACCCAGCCGGTGGCATGGATAGCATCCTGGTGCGGATGGTTGCGATGAACAGCAATTTCGTAAGGAATGTCGTGAAGCACGATGATGCCGTAGAACATCACCAGACCGACGAAAATCAACAACCCTAATGCAAAATAATCAAGCATGGTGGCTCCGGCTCGCCCAAGACGTGGGGGGCGATGGAAACAGTCTAGCTAATGAATAGCACCTTACCCTCTGATTGAAATCAACATTTTTTCAAGCCTGTTTTAGGGCGTTGTCCTGGCTACGCGCTTCAAGCAACTGGACGAAACTCGACAGGCTCTGCGACACGGTGCCGCGCCGCCACACCAGCCAGGTGTGCAGGTAACGAAAGTCTTCGCACAGTGGCCAGACGCTGACCGTGGCGCAGCCCGGCATGCTCTGCAACATACTCCGAGGCATCAACGCCAGACCCGCACCGGCGCTTACACAAGCGAGCATGCCGTGGTAGGACTCCATTTCGTAAATCTTGCCCGGCACCGCCGCATCGGTGCTGAACCAGCGTTCGAAATGATGGCGATACGAGCAGTTGGCACGAAAAGCATAGATGTTCTCGCCATTGACATCCTGAGCACGGTTGACCGGCCCATGGTTCAGCGGTGCGATCAGCACCATCTCTTCCTCGAACACCGGCACCCCGTCCAGGGTCGGGTGCAACACGGGCCCATCGACGAAGGCTGCCACCAGGCGCCCGGCCAGCACGCCTTCGATCATCGCCCCGGACGGCCCCGTGGAAAGGTCCAGTTCGACCTTGCTGTACTGCTGGTTATAGGCAGCAAGCAAAGCCGGGATGCGTACCGCTGCGGTGCTTTCCAGTGAGCCCAGGGCAAACGGCCCCTGGGGCTCCTCACCGGCCACCGTCATCCGCGCCTCTTCGACCAGGGCAAGGATGCGCCGGGTGTAGTCCAGGAAGTTCCAGCCCGCTGGCGACAAACGCAAACGGCTCTTTTCGCGGATGAACAATTCGACGCCAAGATCGGTTTCCAGCTGTTTGATCCGCGTGGTCAGGTTCGACGGTACCCGGTGAATGTGTTGAGCGGCGACACTGATGCTGCCGTGCTCGGCCACGGCCTTGAAGATTTCCAGTTGAACCAGGTCCACGTCATTCTCCAATCGTGAATGAAAGACTCATTATTATTCAGTTTCCACAACCTGCACAGCCCTCTACTCTGGCCCCACTCTTCTCTCCTGCAGGCCAGTGCCATGACCGCGTTCTCCAGCCAAACCCATGCCGTGTCGATCAACCCCGCCAACGGCGAAGCTATCGGCCACTACCCTTACCAGTGCGACGCCGACCTTGATGCGGCACTGACCCGAGCTGCGGCCGGCTTCGGCCAATGGCGCCGTACGCCCGTGGCTGAACGTGCCCAACTGATCCTCACCCTGGCCAGCGCGATCCGCGCAAACGCCGCGGACATGGCGCAGATGATTACCCTGGAAATGGGCAAACCGCTGGCTCAGGCCCGTGGCGAAGTGGAGAAATGCGCCCAGCTGTGCGAGTGGTATGCGGCCCAAGGCCCCGCCATGCTCAACGCCGAGTCAACCCTGGTTGAAAACGGCAAGGCGCGCATCGAATACCGTCCGCTGGGCCCAATCCTGGCGGTAATGCCGTGGAACTTCCCGGTCTGGCAGGTCCTGCGTGGCGCGGTGCCAGCGCTGATTGCCGGCAACACCTACGTGCTCAAACACGCACCGAACGTCATGGGCAGCGCCTACCTGATGCGCGATGTGCTCAAGCAAGCCGGTGTACCTGAAGGTGTGTTCGAAGTCATCAACGTCACCGCCGACGGCGTCTCCCAGGCCATCAAGGACCCGCGCATCGCTGCCGTGACCCTGACCGGCAGTGTCCGCGCGGGGATGGCCATTGGTGCTCAAGCCGGTGCTGCCCTGAAAAAATGCGTACTGGAGCTGGGCGGTTCCGACCCCTTCATCGTCCTCAACGACGCCAACCTCGACGAAGCGGTCAGAGCGGCAGTCATTGGCCGTTACGCCAACACCGGCCAGGTCTGCGCCGCAGCCAAGCGCCTGATCGTCGAACAAGGGGTGGTTGAAGCCTTCACCGCGAAGTTCGTCGAAGCTACTCGCCAATTGGTCATGGGTGACCCTTTGTCGGAACAGACCTACCTTGGCCCAATGGCCCGCTTCGACCTGCGCGACGAGCTCGATGAGCAGGTGCAAGCCACCCTCGCGGAAGGCGCTACCCTGCTCCTGGGCGGCCATAAGGTCGAGGGTGCGGGCAACTTCTACGCGCCGACGGTACTGGCCGACGTTACCGACCAGATGACCTCGTTCCGCCAGGAACTGTTTGGCCCGGTGGCCTCGATCATCACCGCCCGTGACGCCCGTCATGCCCTGGAACTGGCCAACGACAGCGAGTTCGGCCTGGCTTCGACGATCTACACCCAGAACCTGGAACTGGCAGCCCAGCTCACCGAAGCGCTGGACACCGGCGGCGTGTTCATCAACGGCTACTGCGCCTCCGATCCCCGTGTGACCTTCGGTGGGGTGAAAAAGAGTGGTTTTGGCCGCGAGCTCTCACACTTCGGTGTCCGCGAGTTCTGCAACGCGCAGACCGTCTGGCTGGACCGTCGCGGCTGAGTGACCACCACTGAGCGGCTGTGGGTGCAGCTTCCGGGGGCGTTGCAGGTAATGGGCTAAACTCAAGCTCGGGGCCTGGCAATGCAACGCGACCGGAGGTGCACCATGAGCCCGTACCAACGCCTGTTCCTGATGGTCGGCGCCGATATGCGCCACACCCCGGCAATGGAGCGTGCCGCCGCCCTGGCCCACGCTACCGGTGCCACCCTGCATATCTGTGCCCTTGTCGAGGAGCTCGACACCCTCGGCCTGATCAGTGGCGATGAACACCTGAACCAGACCCGCGAACAGGACAGCCGCCAATGGCTGGCCGACGAAGCCACCTTGTTCCACGAGAACGGCATCCGCGTCAGTACCGACGTCATCCTCACCCGCGATGTGCTCGGTGCGGCCTTGAACCAGGTCAAGGAAATCGACCCGGACCTGCTGATCAAGGACGTGCAACACGAAGCCGCTTACAAACGCCTGTTGTTCACGCCACTGGATTGGCAACTGCTACGCGAATGCTCGTGCCCGATACACCTGGTAACCGCCGTGCACTGCCCCCTACCACGCGTGGTTGTGGCGGCCGTCGATCCGACCCACCCCGAGCACCCGCACAACGACCTCAACGAAACCGTGATCCAGGCTGCCAGTGAGCTGGCACGCCAGTGCAATGCCGAATTGCATCTGTTGCATGTCTGCGACAGTGCCCACACCCATATGGCCGACTTCGGGGCCGGCACCGTGACGGTCCCGGGCTTTGGCAGTGATGTGCGCAAATCGATTCACAAGGTTTTCGAACAAATGGCGGCGCGTCACGCGGTGCCGGTGGAGCGTCAGCATTTTCTCTCAGCGCCGATCACCCGCAGTATTGCCGACTTCGTTGCCCACAGCCGCACCGACGTGCTGGTGATGGGCAATCATCCACGCAAGCTGCTCGAACGATTGACCGGCAGTACCACTGAACATTTGCTCGATCACACTCTGTGCAATGTGCTGGCGGTCAAGGCCCAGGCTTGAGTCAGTCATATTCGGCTTCGGCGTGCTCGCCCAGTAAACGCCGCTGACGTGGCGTCGCCGCAGCGAGCACGGCCGGATTGAAGTGCCAGTGCAGGTAAGGCGAAAACTTCTGCGCGACCATGCGTCGGCCATAGTGCACCTGCAGCATTGAGCGGCTGCGGTCAGCACTGCGGTTGTCACTGCCGCCATGCCACAGCTCGCTGCGAAACATCAGCGCATCTCCTGCGCGGCAAAGGATGCTCTGCACCTGCTGGCCCTGCCACTGCTGCTCCCTGGGCGCCGGCTTGCGCCCTGCCCGATGGCTACCTGGCAACACGCGGGTTGGGGACAGTTCAGCGTCGATGTCATCCAGATAAAACTGCACGGTGCAGATCTGCATGGGCAACTCAAACGCGGGATCGGCCAACAGCGCTGGCGGCAGCGCCATGACCAGGTAATCCAGGTGCAACGGCATGCCCTGATAACCGGGATGGCTGCGCCAGGCGGTCTGGCCGATGAGGTGACAATCCTCACCCAGCGCCGCCTCGGCCAGCTCGATAACGCCCGGCAGGTCCAGGTAGGTCAGCCACAAAGGGTCGCGATTGAACACACACTTGTACTGCTCCAGTAGGCCGTTGTAATCCCAATGCATCGGCGTCAGTGCGCTGATTGCCGCCTGCAACTGGTCGACCTGGCGCGCCTCAAGCACGCCGGGGAGCAGCAAGTAGCCGTCACGGTGCAAAGCACTCAAGCCCAGGCCAAGCAATGAATGTTCGTCCATGCCAGCACTCCCGTTATCCGCGCAAGCGTCTCTATTATCCTGCGCTTGACCTACACGGACACCTAGCCTGACGCGCGGCGCAGCCAGTCGATAAAGCAGGCGAACAACTCCGATTGCGAGTTAATCTCAAGCTTGAGGTAGAGGTTTTTCCGGTGCATGCGCACCGTCTCGGGAGAAATCCCCAGTTCGCTGGCGGTGGACTTGGCCGAGTGCCCGCGCAAGATCATGTGCGCGACTTCGCGCTCGCGGTCGGTCAGCAGTTGGCAGCCAAAACTGTCAAACGCCGCCTGGATGCTGCTATCCCCGCCCTCCGCGGTGGTTGGAATCAGGCCATGCCGGGCGAATCGCACCAGCAGCTCGCGGACCATCGGTTCAACAGCACGCAACAGGTTCACCTGCTCGGTGCCCAGTCGCGAACCGCTGCAGCCCTGGAACAGGCTCAGGGAGAGCTTGCGCGCTTCACCGACATCGGCAATGAAGTAGCTGTCTTCGCTGCAACCAGTGCCCAGGTAGTAGGCCTTGTAGTAGTCGCTGTCGAAAAAGTGATCCGGAGCGATGTCTTCCAGGTGGTAAAAACCCTCGGCCAGACCGCTTTCCACCGCCAGACAGAAAGGGTCGAGCAGATAGCCCGCGGCGAAGTAGCGGTTCAGGATGGCGTCGCGATGCTGCTCGGGAATGCCCTGCTGATACAACAACTGTGGCGCCTGCCCCTGGCATTCGAGGCTGATCATCATCGACTCGACCGCCACCAACTGGCTGATCGCCGCGGCCAAGTACTCAAGGCCCTCCGCTGTTTCACTATGGGCACAGGCATTCTGCAGCGCGGCATGCCATTGCTGCAGAGCGCCCAGGGACAGGCAGATCGGGGTATCAAGGGAGGTATGGCTCATGCTCCGCAGTCTATCAGCAGGAACATGAGCCGGGGGCAAACGAGGTAGGCGCTTACCGTTAGCCGCCACTGTACAGGCCTTCTTTACGCAGCTCATTGGCGGTCTCGACAATGCACTGGCGCAGGGTTTCAACGATCTCGTCCACCTGGGCATGGGTGATGATCAACGGCGGTGACATCACGTTCAGGTGCATGATCGGACGCACCAGCAACCCCTTGGCCTGGGCGCGCCGGTGGATGCGCTCGCCAATGTTCACCGCGTCGGCGAACAGCGCCTTGCTGCGTTTGTCGGCGACGAATTCGACACAGGCCATCAGTTTCATGCAGCGCACATCGCCAACCAGTGGCAGGTCGCGCAGGCTTTGCAGACGTTGCTCCAGATAGCCACCGACATCCTTGACGTGGTCCAGCAGGTTTTCCCGCTCGATGATCTCGATGTTCTTCAGCGCCGCGGTGCAGCAGACCGGGTGGCCGCTGTAGGTGAAGCCGTGGGTGAAACACCGGCCCTTGCCCGGCTCGGCGATCACCTTCCAGATCCTGTCGGAAAAGATACAGGCGCCCAGCGGCAGGTAGGCCGAGGTCAAGCCCTTGGCGGTGGTGATGATGTCCGGTTGCACGCCAAACAGTTCTTCACTGGCGAAGAAGGTGCCCAGGCGGCCAAACGAGGTCACCACCTCGTCGGCCACGAAGAGAATGTCGTAGGTCTGGCACACCTGCCACATGCGCAGGAAGTAGTCCTTGGGCGGGATGATCACGCCGCCTGAGCCCATGATCGGCTCGGCAAAGAAGGCGGCGACCGTGTCAGCGCCCAGCGAGAGGATCTTATCCTCGAACTCGGCCACCAGAAAATCGAGAAACTCGGCTTCATCCATGTCATCCGGGGCACGATACAGGTTGGGATTGGACACGTGATGGATCAACTCATGGGCGTAATCGAACTCCGGCACGCGGTCGGCGGCCTTGTTGCCAATCGACATGGTCAGGGTGGTGGAGCCGTGATAGGCGTTGTAGCGGGCAATCACATGTTTCTTGTGCGGCTTGCCCCGGCAGTTCTGGTAGTACTGAATCAGGCGATAGGCAGTATCCACTGCAGTCGAGCCGCCAGTGGTGAGGAACACATGGTCCAGATCACCCGGTGCCAGCTTGGCGAGTTTCTCGCACAGCTCGATGGCGACGGTGTTGGCCATGTCCGAGAACGGGTTGGAATACGCCAGCTTGCGCACCTGGTCGGCGATGGCCAGGGCCATTTCTTCGCGGCCAAGGCCAATGTTGGTGCACCACATGCCACCGACCGCATCGAGGAAACGGTTACCCTCGGTGTCACGAATATAAGCGCCCTCCCCGGCAACAATGTTCAACGTGCCCTGTTCCCGGTGCTCGTCAAACATGTGGTAGCCGTGCATGTAGTGGGCCTTGTCGGCTTCCATCAGGGGATCGTGGGCAAATGGGGTTGCGAATGCGTTGTTTGGCGTAGCCATGGTCAGGTCCTTGGCGATGGAAATTGAGAGGTAATTGGCGTTATTCAAAAACCGGTCTTGACCGTATTCCAAACCCGGGTGATAGCGCGCATGTCGCGCGCATCCTGGGTTTTCTGCGCGAACAGGCGCTCACGGGTAAGGTCATCGGGATAGATCGCCGGGTTGGCGCGGATGTCTGCCTGTACCAGTCCGGTGGCTGCCGCGTTGCTGTTGGCGTAGTGGATGTAATTGGTCACCTGGGCCATGGTCTGCGGCTGCAGCAGGAACTCAATGAAGCGGTGAGCATTAGCGCTATGCGGCGCATCCTTGGGCAGGTAAAGGTTATCGAACCAGATCAGCGAGCCTTCCTTGGGGATGAAGAACGCCAGCTGTATGTCTTTGTTCGCCTCCTCGGCGCGGGCCTGGGCAGTGGCGTAGTCGCCGGACCAGGTCAGGGCCATGCACACATCGCCGTTGGGCAGGCTGGTGAGGTAGTTCACCGAGTCGAATTTCTTGATGTAGGGGCGAATGTCCAACAACAGCTTTTCGGCGGCCTTGAGGTCGGCGGGCGCCGCGCTGCGCGGGTCTTTGCCGAGGTATTTGAGGGCCAGCGGGATCACCTCGGTAGGTGCGTCCATCAAGGTCACACCGCAATCGGCGAAGCGCGAGACAATCTTCGGATCGAAGAGCATTGCCAACGAACCGATCGGCGCATCGGGCATACGTGCCTTGATCTTCTCGACGTTGTAGGTCACCCCGGAGCTGCCCCAGGTGTAGGGTGCTGAATACTTGAGGCCGGGGTCGTAGTCTTGCAGGTTCTGCACTACCTGAGGGTCGAGATTGTGCCAGCTGGGCAGTTGCTGCTTGTCCAGCGGCTGGAACACCCCGGCCTTGATCAGCGGTGGCACCAGGGAGGCGTTGAGCATGACCAGGTCATAGCCCGAGCGGCCAGTGAGCAGTTTGGTCTGTACGGTTTCGTAGCCATCAAAGGTGTCGTAGATCACCTTGATGCCGGTGGCTTTTTCAAAATCGGCGAGGGTGGTTTCGCCGATGTAGTCGGTCCAGTTGTACAACCTGAGTGTGTTGCTGGGGTCCACGTCGGCGGCCAGGGTGGCCGTGGCGGTGGACGCCAGCAACAGACTGCACATCACCTTCAGTGCCTTGCGCATAGCAACTCCGTGGTGTGACTGCTCGGGATGAGCCGATGGGGTTACTATCGATGGATTGCGCGAGGGTGACCATAACCCGAATGGGTGTACCCGCCGACGGCTAACTGTAGCCGCTGCCGCCAGGCTGCGATCGGACGTGAAACGGCCGTCATTCAGGCACATCACGGTGACTGGATTACGACTGCTTTGCAGCCGATCGCAGCCTGACGGCAGCGGCTACGATCGGACGGTCACACTAGCGGATACAACGCCTCATCGAACTGCGACAAGCGCGGAAACGGCAGCGGCTGATCGTCCGAGAGGTGCGCCAGACGCTGCTGATAGCTCTGCAGGAAATCCTTGCGCGCCTCATCACTGATATACGGCACATGCCAAGCCACAAAGGGCTCCAGCACCTCAAAACCGACGTACGCCAGGGTGCCACGCAGAATCGGCCGCAGCATGTCTTGCAGTGGGCCATGGATCGCACCTTCGCCAAACATGTGCTCGCGGCCACCAAGGGTGACGGTGACCAGCGCCTTTTTACCCGCCAAACCACCCTGGTCGTAAAAACGTTTGCCGCCGTAGCACACGCCCGACACCAGCACCCGGTCAATCCAGCCTTTGAGCATGGCCGGCACGGAGAACCAGAAAATCGGGAAATTCAGCACTACCAGGTCAGCCCACATCAGCTTATCCAGCTCCTGCTGGATATCCGCGGCGATGGAACCACTCTTGACCCCCAGGCGTTGCTCAAGGGCATAGACCAGGTACTCGGGGTTTTCCCGGGAGCTGAAGTCTTCGGCACTGGCCACCGGGTTCCAGTTCATCGCATACAGGTCGCTGACCTGCACCTGATGGCCCTGGGCGCGGAAGGTTTCCACCGCCTGGTCACGCAGGGCAGCGGTGAAGGATTGCGGTTCGGGGTGAGCATGGACGATCAGTACGTTCATCAAAGCGTTCCTTTAAACAGGTTGCAAGGTAGAAGGCGCGGCGCGTGAGGCCAGCAGCCGATCGAGCCAGTCGGGGTCCATCTCGGGCTCGGATGAGAACAGCAAACCGGTGTAGTCCCGGTACGGCGGGGTGAAAATGGCGTCGCGACTGCCGTGATCGACCACCCGACCACGTTGCATCACCAGTACTTCGTCGGCGATGGCACGCACGGTAGCGACGTCGTGGGTGATAAACAGGTAGGCCACGTCCAGTTGCTGCTGGATGCGGTTGAGCAGTTTCAGCACCCCTTCGGCCACCAGTTGGTCCAGCGCCGAGGTGACTTCGTCACAGATGATCAACTGCGGTTCGGCCGCCAGAGCGCGGGCGATGCAGATCCGCTGCTTTTGCCCGCCAGAGAGTTCGCGAGGTTGGCGCTCCATGTACTGCGCCGGGTCCAGCTCGATCATCTCCAGCAACTCGGCGACCCGCTTGCGCAGGGCCTGGCCCTTGAGGCCGAGGTAGAAGGTCAGCGGTCGTCCGATGATGTCGACGATGCGCTGGCGTGGGTTCAGCGCCGTGTCGGGGATCTGGTAGATCATCTGGATCCGGCGCAACTGCTCCTTGCTGCGCCGGCGAAAATCAGCCGGCAAGGCATTGCCGTCATACAGCACCTGCCCCGCCGTCGGTGGCAGCAGGCCGGTAATCAATCGCGCCGTGGAGCTCTTGCCACTGCCGGACTCGCCGATCACCGCCAAGGTCTGACCACGATGGAGCTTTAGCGAAACGTCATGCAGCACCGGCTGTTGGCCGTAACTGGCACAGGCCTGGCGCACCTCCAGCAACGGTTGTTTCTGCGCCGGGCACGGTTTGGGCTCGGTGCGGAAACTGCGCACCGCCCACAGCGACTTGGTGTAGTCCTGCTGGGGCGCGTCGAGCATGCTGCGGGTGTCGGCCTCCTCCACCAACTTGCCGTGACGCAAGACCATGATGCGGTCGGCCATCTGCGCCACCACCGCCAGATCATGGCTGATGTACAACGCCGCGCTGCCGTAGGTCTTGACCGCGTTGCGAATCGCCGCCAGCACTTCGATCTGGGTGGTGACGTCCAGCGCGGTGGTCGGTTCATCGAAGATGATCAGGTCAGGATGGCAGGCCATCGCCATTGCCGTCATCACCCGTTGCAACTGGCCACCGGAAACCTGGTGCGGATAGCGCTGGCCAATCTGCTCGGGATTGGGCAACTGCAGCACGCGGTACAGGGCGACCGCTTCCGCTTCGGCCTGGGCGCGGTCGATTCCGCCGTTTTTTACTGCCGTTTCGACGTGCTGGTCAATCAGGCGGTGTGCGGGGTTGAACGAGGCGGCGGCACTTTGCGCGACATAGGCGATACGCAGGCCACGCAGTTTGCGTAAGGTGTCGACAGCAGCGCCAACCAGCTCCTGCCCCTCGAAGCGCACTGACCCACCGGTAATCCGGCAACCATCGCGTACATAGCCCATCGAGGCCAGCCCCAGGGTCGACTTGCCTGCCCCCGACTCACCAATCAGCCCCAGTACCTCACCGCGCTGCAAGGTCAGGTCGATACCCTTGATCAACGGATGCCAGGCGTCTTCGTAGTGCCCTTCGATACGCAGGTCACGGATTTCCAGCAGTGGTTTTTCATCGATCACGCCAGTCATCCTCAGCACTCCTTCAGGCCGCTGGATTTATGCAGTACCCAGTCCACGACAAAGTTGACGCTGACGGTGATCAGCGCCACCGCCAAGGCGGGCAACAGCGGGCTGATATCACCGAAGGTGATCAGCACGGCGTTGTCGCGAACCATGCTGCCCCAGTCGGCGGTAGGCGGCTGAATGCCCAGGCCGAGGAACGACAGCGCACTGATGAACAGAAAAACGAAGCAGAATCGCAGGCCAAACTCGGCGATCAAGGGGGCTGCGGCATTGGGCAGCACTTCGCGGCTGACCAGCCACCACAGCCCTTCCCCACGCAACCGAGCCGCCTCGACAAAGTCCTGGACCACCACGTTCATCGCCACCGCCCGTGACAGACGAAACACCCGGGTCGCATCGAGCAGGGCAATCACCAGCACCAGCGAGGTGGCGTTGGTGCCGACCACGCTGAGGATCAGCAAGGCAAAGATCAGTTGCGGGATGGCCATGAGGATGTCCACCACACGCGACAGGCCCTGGTCGATCCAGCCCCCCTTGATGGCCGCCACCAGCCCGCAGAAGCCACCGACGGCAAACGCCAGCAGTGTGGTCAGGAAGGCAATGCCCAGGGTGTTGCGGGCGCCATAGACCAGGCGGCTGAACATGTCGCGGCCGAGGTTGTCGGTACCCAGCAGGAACTGCCCACCCCAAGGGGCAAAGCCTTCGCCAACCACCTCGGTTTCGCCAAACGGCGCCAGCACCGGGGCAAACAGCGCCACCAGCACATACAGGACAATCACCAGCAGGCCGAACTGGGCGCTCAGCGGCGCCCGCCACACTAATTTGATCAGGCTCATGGATTACCCCTTCGGATGCATCAGGCGTGGATTGCTGGCAATCGACAGCACATCAGCCGTGGTATTGAGCAGGATGTAGGTGGCCGCAAAGATCAGGCTGCAGGCCTGCACCACCGGGATATCGCGTTTGGCCACCGAGTCAACCAGCAACTGCCCGAGCCCCGGATAGACGAACACCACCTCGACCACCACCACGCCGACCACCAGGTAGGCCAGGTTCAACGCCACCACGTTGATGATCGGTGCCAGGGCGTTGGGCAAGGCATGATGAATGATGATGCGCGCCGGGCTGATGCCCTTGAGCCGGGCCATCTCGATATACGGGCTGGCGAGCAGGTTGATCAGCGCCGCGCGGGTCATGCGCATCATCTGCGCGATGACCACCAGACTCAGGGTCAGCACCGGCAACAGCGAGCGCTCCAGTACCTCGCCCATACCTGCCCCCGGCGCCAGGTTGGAAATACTTGGCAGCCAGTTGAGCTTCACCGCGAACACCAGAATCAGGATGTAGGCGACAAAGAACTCCGGGAACGACACGGCACTCAGCGCACTGGTATTGAGCAGCCGGTCGAACCAGCTGTTGCGGTACAGCGCCGCAAGCATGCCGAGGACCAGCGCCACCGGTACGGAGACCAGCGCTGCCAGCAACGCCAGGGTGAAGGTATTGCCCAGTCGAGCGGCAATCAGCTCAGCAATTGGCCGCTGGTTGGCCAGCGACAAGCCCAGGTCACCGTGCAGCAATTGCCAGGCCCAGTGGCCGAAGCGGGTCAGCGCCGGCACATCCAGGCCCAGTTGGGCACGCAGTGCCGCCACCGTTTGTGGCGTGGCGGCTTGGCCGAGCATGGCCTCGGCCACGTCACCGGGCAGCATGCCCACGGCCAGGAAGATGATCACCGACACCGCGAACAGCGACAACAGGCCCAGGGCCAGGCGCTGTGCAAGCAGTTTGCAAAGACTATTCACCGGACAGTTCCTCGAACAGACACAACGAAAGGTGCTAATGCGCTGGGGTGGTTATGCCTGCCACCAGCGTTCGATCAGGCGCAAACCGTCCAGCTCGCCGTAAGGCGCGGTCACTGCGCCATGGGCGACACGCTTGGAGCGGGCCGCCACGGAACTGGCGAACAGCGGCACAATCGCCCCGCCATCGTCGCGGCACAGGGCCTGCATTTCGTTGTACATCTCCTGGCGCAGCGGCGCGTTCATCTCGCCACGGGCAGCGTTGAGCAACTGGTTGAAGCGTGGGTTGTCCCAGTGTGTCTCATTCCAGGCCGCGCCCTTGGCGTAGCCAATGCTGAACATCCGGTCAGCAGTCAGGCTGCTGTAGAAGAATGAGGTGGTGAACGGTTGCTTCATCCACACATTGCTGAAGAAACCGTCGGCCGGCTCGCGCACCACGTCGATATCGATACCCGCCTGACGCGCCTGCTCCTTGAACAGCACCGACGCATCCACTGCTCCGGTGTAAGCGGCATCGGAGGCTTGCAAGCGCACCTTGAGCGAATCGAGCCCGGCCTGACGCAGGTAAAAGCGCGCCTTGTCCGGGTCGTAGCTGCGCTGCTCCAGCGCAGTGTTGATAAAGCGGCTGCCGGGCTGGATCGGGTGATCATTGCCGAGTTGGCCATAGCCGTAGAGCACCGTAGCGAGCAAGGTTTCACGGTTGATCGCGTGCTTGAGGGCCAGGCGGATGTTGTTGTCCTGGAACTGCGTGCTGTCGGTCAGCATCGGAAAGGTGTAGTGCTGGGCGCCTTTGGTTTCTTCGATCACCAGGTTCGGGTTGCGCTTGAGCAAGGCCACGGTTTTCAGGTCGACCTTGTTGATCACATCAACCTGACCGGTGACCAGGGCGTTGACCCGCGCCGCGCCGTCGGAGATGGCCAGCAACTCAGCGCTGGCAAAATGCGCCCGTCCCGCTTTCCAGTAGTCCGGGCTGCGTTCCAGGTCCATGCGCACGCCCGGTTCGAAGCCCTTGAGGCGATAGCCGCCGGTACCCACGCCAGACTGCCAGTCGGCTGCGCCGTCCTTGGCCGGCATGATCGCCAGATGATAGTCGGCGACAACATAGGCGAAATCGACGTTGCCCGAATGCAGCTCGAACACCACCGTATCGTTGCCCTCGGCGCGCACCTGCGCCACATCACCGAGCACGGTCTTGGCTGCCGACGTGGATTTGTCGCCCAGGTGATGCTGGATTGAAGCCACTACATCGCTGGCATCCAGGGTCTTGCCGTTATGGAACGTCACGCCCTTGCGCAGGGTGAAGGTCCAGATCCGCGCATCCGGGCTCAGTTCCCAGCGCTCGGCCAGCTCCGGAATGGCGCTGCCATCCACGGCGATCTCGCTGAGGGTGTTGTACACCGCAGAGAAGCCGACAAAGGTGAAGGTATCGCTCCAGGTGCCCGGGTCGCGCGAATCGGTGGTACTGCCACCGGCCAGGCCCATACGCAGCACGCCGCCGGCTTTGGGCGTGGCTTCCTCAGCCCAACCACGCATCGGCAAACCCAGGGAGAAGGCCCCGGCCACCGCTGCTGCAGCGGCGCTGTATTTGAGAAAATCGCGACGCGGCAAGCCGCTGTCGTGCATCGCTTGAGTAATTTTGTTGTTGTTATCGCTCATGGCATTGCCCCTGTTGAACCGCAGAGAAAAGGATTCAGCCGACCTCGCACGCATCGATGCTGCAAATATTTGTAATTGTCATCGTGACAAATACATTAGACTCAATCCCACACCGCTGCCAAGCCCCTGATGGGCTAACCTGTGGGAGTTTTTTTCAAAGGATTCTGCAGACCATGAGCCAGTCGACCCGCCTGATCACCGCCTCGTACATTCTGTCGTTCGTGGCCGCCAACGCACCGCAAAAGCTGCGCACCGAGACCATCGCCAAATGGGTCAAGACCCACCCTACCCGCGTGCGCAGCCTGGTCTCACTGATGGTCAAGGCCAACATCCTCAAATCCTGGCGTGGCGCCCATGGCGGTCTGACCCTGGCCCGGCCGGCCAGTGAGATCACCTTGCGCGAGGTGTATGACGCCGTGCAGGAAAGCTCATTGATCGCCGAGAAGATCGATAACCCGTTCTCGGGCATGGAGGATCACTGCAAGGTGTTCGAGGTGTTCACACAACTGTTCGCCATGCTTGAAGCCAACATGCGTCTGGATTTGGGCGCGATTACCGCTGACCAGTTGTTCGTGGCGTTTGATAAGCCGGTCGAAAAGGCTGAGCAGGCTTAAACCGGCAGATGCTGCGTTGAAAACAGCCTCGGAATGCTCATTTACAACCCGTAAACTCCGCTTCTTCGGCTGTTTTCGCCTTGCCTGATCTTCGTCTCAAAACTTTTCATACAGAGCCTAGGAAGGAGGTGATCGCGAGACTGATGGTTTCATGAGTTGCCAACAAAAAACTGACAATTCCGGAAAACTTTAGGAAGCGTCTGACATCAATTTTTTACCGTCCTTATTAACGTGCTTAGCGGTGTAGCGTTTCCCCCTGTGGGCACAGCGCTGAACCACCGCTCACTGCTTAAGGACTAGCTCATGTTCACGTCGGCCAATGCGGCGCAGTTTGCGCTATCGATTCCCACGGTTCGCAATGATTTCCAGGTCCTGGCGTTTGAAGGCACGGAAGCCCTCAGCCGCTTGTACGCAATCCAGATTGAACTGGTCAGCGAGTACCCCAACCTTGATCTTGAAAGCCTCCTCAGCCAACCGGCGTTTTTGCGCTTTGGCCTGAATGGCGAAGGCCTGCATGGGAGGATCGAAAATGTGCGGGTCGCTGACGCCGGTCAGCGCCTGACCCGTTACCAGCTGACCCTGGTGCCGGCGCTGCACTACTTGCAGTTCAGCCACAACCAGCGAATTTTCCAGCAACTGACCGTGCCACAGATCGTTGCCCAGGTGCTCAAGGAACATGGCATCCAGGCTGATGCCTTTACCTTTCATGTCAGCGCCAGCCCAGCGCGCGAATACTGCACTCAATATTTCGAAAGCGACTTCGCGCTGATTCAGAGACTGTGCAGCGAAGAAGGCATTGCCTGGCACCATCAACACAGCCCGGACGGCCATCACCTGGTGTTCACCGACGACCAGACCTTTTTCCCCACCCTGAACCCTGTCCCCTACCAGCAAGACGCCGGACTGGTTGCGGAGCAGCCCGTGGTCAGCCAGTTTTCCCGGCGCTTGAGTACCCGCACCAGCACGGTGACCCGGCGTGACTACGACCTCAATCGCCCCAGCCTGCTGCTGCAAAGTCAGTTCACCGCCGAGTTCACACCGGCCCTCGAAGACTATCGCTACCCACAGCGGCTCGAAACCGAAAAACGCGGCAGGCAGCTTGCCCGCCGGGCCCTGGAACGCCATCGCAGTGACTACCAATTGGCCGAAGGTCAAAGCGACCAGCCGTTTCTGCGCAGCGGCCACTTTTTCAAGCTGACCGAGCACCCGCGTCAGGCGTACAACGACTTGTGGCTAGTGCTCAGTGTCAAGCATGAAGGCAAACAGCCGCAGGTGCTTGAGGAGTCCGCCGGCAGCGGCACCTCGCCTGCAGACGGCTTTACCCAGGGCTATCGCAACTGCTTCAGCGCCATCCCTTGGGAGGTGTTCTACCGCCCGCCGCTGGTTACCCGCAAGGCGGTGCTGGTCAGCCAGACAGCCCGGGTTACTGGGCCCGCGGGCGAGGAAATCTACTGCGATGAGTTTGGCCGGGTCAAAGTCGAGTTCCATTGGGACCGCGCCGAGCTGAGCAGTGACAAGAGCAGTTGCTGGATACGCGTGTCGTCCAGCTGGGCGGGGGCCGGCTTTGGTGCGGTGAGCATTCCGCGCATCGGCATGGAAGTGGTCGTGACCTTTCTCGAGGGCGATCCTGACCAGCCGTTGATTACCGGTTGCGTGGCCAACACGCTCACACCGCAGCCCTATCCGCTGCCAGCCCACAAGACCAAAACCGTACTGCGTAGCCGCAGCACACCGGACAACGGTGGCTACAACGAACTGTCGATTGAAGACCGCAAAGGCCAGGAGTTGATCTACCTGCGGGCTCAGCGTGACCTGGAGCACAAGATCGAACACGACAGTCGCCTGGAAGTCGGTAACGAACGTCGAGAAACCATCAAGGGCAACAGCATCGCGGTGTTGGAGGCTGAAGACCAGCGCACTGTCACCGCGGACCGAAAGGTCGAACTCAAGGCCAATGACTACCTGCAGATTGCCAGCAGCAGCCATGCCCGGATCGGGCAAGCGCTGGTGGTTGAAGCCGGTCAGCAAGTCCATCTCAAAGCAGGCGCCAATTTAATTCTCGATGCTGGGGCCAGTATCACCTTGAAAGGCGGTGGTCAGCACATTGTCATTGGCCCCGGTGGCATTTTCAGCAGCACTGAGATTCAGCTTGGTGGAGCCCCCATGCTGGGCGCAGCTGCGCTACAGGCGACACCAACGTCGCTTGCGCCGCTCAGCGCACCACTGCCGAGCATTGCCACTCCACTGCCGATCGTGGCTAGCGCCCAACAACAGGCGGCAGACTATTGCCCGCTCTGCGAAGCATGTCGCAATGGCTTGTGCAGCAGCGGAGAGCACGCATGAATCCTCTGGAACAATGGCTGCATGCGCAAGCCGAACACGGACGACGGATCTACCTGGTGCTGGACGCTGATGGCCAACTCGAAGAGCGCAATGCACTGATCGCAGTGCTGGACAGCGACCAGTACCGCAATCTGTACGTTGGCACACTGGCGGCCTCCTTGGCGGATATGGCGCCCTACCTTATTCAGCTTGAATCGACAGAGCACCCAGCCCTCCAGACACTCCTGCATACCCCCGGGCGCAATTGGGGCTGGCTGGGCAGCGCTGAAACCGGTGACCTCGAAACGCTGACCAGACATTGGCAAGATCGGTTGATATCGGGAGAGCGACCAAACCAGGCGCTCTATCGTATCCACGATAACCGGGTATTAGGTCGTGCGCTGGCCTTCCTGCTACCCGAGCAGCGTCCGGACTTTCTCGGGCCGTTATCCAGCGTGTGCTACTGGCACGCCGACCAATGGCAGAGCGCCAACAACCCCGCCCCTGGCATGTACCCGCTGCCGCCCGATCCGACGTGGTCGAAAACCCCTATCCCAGAGGCCACCTTCACGGGCCAGCAGTTCGAAAACACCCGACGCTACCTGGTGCGTGAACACTCGGAGCGTTTGATCACGCTGGTCGAACAGTACGATCTGGACACCTGGCTGCGACAACAACTCGAGCTTGCTCGCACCTGGCAATGGCGGGAGCCCGAACAGATCCGTTTTTTACTGACGCAAAGCTTACAAGCGTCGAGTTACGCGCTACCCAAGGCCTGGCTGCCCAAGCCTGCTGAAACGCCGTCGATGCACTTTGATCGCTTGTACCAGGAAGCACTGTACTGGCAGGGGGATGCGCCCCTATGAAACGGCTCATCCGATGCCTGATCGCTGGCAGTAGTCTGGCGCTCATCGCTGGCTGCTCCGCCATGGGGAAATCCAACACTTTTATCTTTACCGCCGACTTACCGCCGAATTTCGCTTATGCCGCAAGGGCCAACTATGTACCCGCCAAGGGCGAGACTTGCACAGTGCCTGGCGGAAGAAATACGCAGATCGGTTTCAATGTTGAGGAATGGCGAACTGAATACAAGCCTGACTCGGAAATCGAACTGCACAGGACGGTGAGCGGCTGTCCATTGGTGCTGTATAGCATTCAACTCAATATCTACGCGAAATATGGAACACACCGAGGCGACTTTGGCAGTGACTTCGGAAAAGTAGCCGTGCGCGCCCAGCTGGATGAACGCGACAAAGACACCTTCAACGCGAAGGGTGAAAGCGAATTTTACGGCCAGTGCCAATGGCTGTTTCGCACTATTGGCCCCAAGCGTTATATCGCCAAGATCCTCGACTGCAAAGACACCGATGCCCAAGGGAATTTCACCCGAGGGCATCCGTTTGCTGCGTACACCTTGGATCAGCTACCCGGTAAGACCGTGCGTCTGAGGATCAAGCAAGCCTCAGAGGAAAGACCGGCTGTTGGAGATACCTGGGTAAAAGTTCCGGATGGGTGGAAGCGCTGCATGGGCGAAAACTTTGAAGATCAATATGCGTTTTGCAGGGGCAACCACAAAGACTTCAGCACCTTCCGTATGCCAGATGGTCGCGACACCTGCACCATTTACCCCGGTTGTACTGAAGACAAGGAGGTGACCCCATGAAGCTAATGGTACTGCCAAGGAAATGCCCCGTATGAAACACCTTATTCAATACCTGATCGCTGGCAGTTGTCTGGCGCTCATCGCTGGCTGCTCCGCCATGGGGAAATCCAACACTTTTATCTTTACCGCCGACTTACCGCCGAATTTCGCTTATGCCGCAAGGGCCAACTATGTACCCGCCAAGGGCGAGACTTGCACAGTGCCTGGCGGAAGAAATACGCAGATCGGTTTCAATGTTGAGGAATGGCGAACTGAATACAAGCCTGACTCGGAAATCGAACTGCACAGGACGGTGAGCGGCTGTCCATTGGTGCTGTATAGCATTCAACTCAATATCTACGCGAAATATGGAACACACCGAGGCGACTTTGGCAGTGACTTCGGAAAAGTAGCCGTGCGCGCCCAGCTGGATGAACGCGACAAAGACACCTTCAACGCGAAGGGTGAAAGCGAATTTTACGGCCAGTGCCAATGGCTGTTTCGCACATCAGGCGGCTTGCGTCGCATTGTAAAAATCCTCGACTGCAAAGACACCGATGCCCAAGGGAATTTCACCCGAGGGCATCCGTTTGCTGCGTACACCTTGGATCAGCTACCCGGTAAGACCGTGCGCTTGAAGATCAAACAAGCTGCCGAGGAAGAACCTTACATGAGGGATACCTGGGTCAAGGTGCCTGGGGGTTGGAAACGCTGTATGGGCAAAGGTTTTGAAGACCAGCACGCTTTCTGCTACGGCAACCATAAAGACTTCAGCACCTTCCGTATGCCAGATGGTCGCGACACCTGCACCATTTACCCCGGTTGTACCGAAAACAAGGAGGTGACCCCATGAGTCTTGCACTGCCCCAACGTGATAGGCCATCCATGGATGGCAAAATGCTCGCTTGCCCATTGCGCGAACACGCGACCAGTTTTCAGTTGGTGGATGAGTTCGGCGAAGGGCTGCCATATGCCGGACTGACTTATCAAGTCATCGATCACGAAGACATTATCTACACCGGCACGCTGGATACTACAGGCTCTGGCAAAGTGGAAAACCACTATTGCGGCCCTATAGAGCTTCGACTGAATCAGGCATACCAAGGTCGTGAAGACGAATATAACGAATTGATAGGCCGGAAAAACTACCCGCTACCCATTACTGAACTGCAAGTCCGCGCCGAGAAAACCCGCTTCTTCAATAAGTCCGGCCTGCGTACGCAATCCAATCCTGCACAGGACAAGGCGGATGCAGGCGCTTTTTATCAGGTGGAAGTGCGTGAACTGGTGGAATATGGGGCCCATTTGCCACCGCTGGCCGCACGCCATTTCCCTCCCAACTTCCATGTATTTAAGCTGTTCCGACCGCTACCCGTTAAAGGCAAGGCAGGTTACAAGCCTGAATTGGCCAAACGCTTTGGCCTTCCGCTGCTGCCGAACAAGCACCATGTACTGGAAGTACGCCCGTTGCGGGCGTTGCGCCCGATGCTCTCGACCAGCAACGAGTTCTGTGTGCTCAACCTGTACCAGTTCGCATTGATGGCGACCTTGAGTTACACCCCGTTTGGTCAGAAACCCGACGAACAACCTGTGCGGGGTAACACCGTGACCTTTCCGTTGCAGCCTAGCAGTGGCAATTGGTTCGGTGACGCGTTGGCCAAAGCCGACGAAATCTGGCAGGTGGACACTGACCAGAAAGCAGAGAAGCCCTACTACCCCCTCTATGAAGACGTGCCCTATTCCAAACGCTTGGAAATCGTGCCGTTTGACCCGCAGCTTTACCCGGAGGTAAATGACCCCGAGTTAGGGGACCAACAGGAAAATCCGGCCGCCATTCACTTTCTCGATGACCGCAAACGGAAAAACAATACCGACAGCCAAGCCTTCATCACACACAATGATGAAGTGATATTGATTGCGGTGCGTGGTACGAATGAAAAACCGTGGGATCTGCTAACGGACATCGATGCACAACAGGTGCCTTTTGAAGAGGGCATTGGCCAAGCTCACCACGGATTTTATAGTGCGGCAAAAGTCGTCTATGACTTCGTGACAACCTACCTTGATAAATTCTACAGCGGACAAAAAATCATTATCACCGGTCACAGCCTGGGCGGCGCCATTGCTTTGTTATTGGCTGAAATGCTACGGCGCCGGGAAGGCTTCACTTACGACCTATTACTCTATACCTATGGCTCTCCACGAGCCGCTGACCAGACCTTTGTGGATGGAGCCGCAGCACTGCCCCATCATCGCATGGTCAACCACAACGACCCGATCCCCAGTGTGCCGGGAACCGGCATGGACACAAAACCCGGGGTGTTTGGCACGGGCCTGGCTGTCAGCTTTGTTAATGCGCCCTTGGGTATTTCGGTATTTTATGCCGGGGTCGCCAACCTCAGCGGCGCCCCCTATGCACACCACGGCACGCTGCATCACTTTATGCCGGTGAGGTTCGAGGACGGTCATCAGTCCCAGATACTTTGGGAGCCTGGCTGCGGGAGCATTACCAATAAAGCCTGTAATGAAATACTTCAGAAAAAGAATGGATTACCTACGCATCGCGCGTTTGAACCGTTCCTTTACATACTCAACCACTTGATGGTCGGGGGCTACGTCCCCAATAGTTGGGCCACGCTTCGTCGCTGGCAGGAGTCATTGGAGTTGGGTAGCAAGCTGGTGACCACACGTGAGTTCGTTTGGATTGATAGCGCCCTCCAGAGCATGAAGCAGCAGCTGGAAAAAATCTCTCGCCAATCCCGCCCCGATGCTTACTTACGCGCCCATGAGAAAGAGTACGCTGCACTCAGGGCTGAAATCGGCAAGATGCAAATAACGCGTGAGCGCCTAGTAGCGTTGCATGGCAAAGCAGCCAGCGAGAACGATGTCTATGGCCAGGCTGCAAGCCAATCTGAATGGCTGACAGACAGTCTTGCGCGTTGGAAAGCCCACGCCGAAAACACCGTAAAAGAACAACTGGCAATGGCCCCGCCGCCGGTGTTTAGCGATGACGAGGCCATTGCCGCTATCCTGGAAGGCCGCGAACCGGGTACGGGGTCGATGTTCGATATTGATTCATACTCCTAGGCTATCAAAGCTGGACAGCCTTGACCTCGACAAACTCGGCCAAGCCCTCCTCCCCCCACTCTCGGCCATTACCCGACTGCTTGTAACCGCCGAATGGCGCCTGATAGTTGAAGGCAGCGCCATTGACGAAGCACTGCCCGGCGCGCAGTTGCCGCCCCAGCTGCAAGGCGCGGTCGCGATCAGCGGCCCAGACGGCGCTGGACAAGCCAAAGGGAGAGTCGTTGGCCAGGGCAATCGCCTGGGCCTCATCGGCATAAGGGATCAGGCACAGCACCGGGCCGAAGATTTCCTCCTGGGCAATACGCATGCGGTTATCGACATCGGCGAACAGGGTTGGCTGTACATAGAAGCCCCGTTCAAAGCCCGGCGCACTGTCACCGCCACAGAGCAAACGCGCGCCCTCCTCTTGGGCGATGCGGATGTAATCCTGCACCGTGCGCCGCTGCGCCGCCGAACACATCGGCCCGAGGAAGCTCTGCGGGTCTTGCGGATCGCCCATGACCAGCTTGCGGGTCTCATCCACTGCGATCTCCAGCGCCTCGGCATAGCGGCTGGCAGGCAGCAACATGCGGGTCAAGGCGGTGCAGGTCTGCCCTGAGTTGATCATGACGTCCTGCACGCCATAACGCACGGCGGCGTCGAGGTCGGCATCAGCGCCAATCAGCAACGGCGACTTGCCGCCCAGTTCCAGGCACACGCGTTTCACCGTCGGCGCAGCAGCCTGAGCTACGCGTACACCGGCGCCGGTTGAACCGGTGAACGACACCATGTCGACTTGCGGATGCCGGGCCAGCGCCTCACCCACTTTCGAGCCGGGCCCGCTGACCAGGTTGAACACTCCGCCAGGCAAGCCGATGGCTTCGATCATCTCGGCCAGCAGGAACGCGTGTAACGGGGTTTCCTGGCTTGGCTTGACCACCACGGTGCAGCCGGCTGCCAAGGCAGGGGCCAGTTTGCCGATCAACTGGTGCAACGGGTAATTCCATGGGTTGATGAACGCGCAGACACCGACGGCTTCGCGGTACACCAGCGAATTACCGACCTCACGTACTTCATCCATCACGCCGGTCAGTTCAACGTATTGCTCAAGGCCGGCAATCGGCCCATCCACCTGAACGCTACGACACCACTGCACCGGCATACCTAGTTCGGCGGTGATAACACTGGCCATTTCCTCGGCACGAACCTTCAGTTGCGCGACCAGGGCCTGGATGTAACCTGCACGTACGCTCGACGGCGTGCGCGACCAGTCGGAAAATGCCCGGCGCGCTGCCGCTACGGCACGGTTGACGTCCTCTTCGTTACCCAGTGGCACGCGACCGGTGACCGTCTCGCTGGCAGGGTCGATCACCTCAGCCATGCCCTGCCCGCACGGCACCTGCCAGGTGCCGTCGATAAACAATCGGGAATATTCACGCATGGGCCTTGGCCTCCATCAGTTCAGCCGCGCAGCGAGCAATGCGTTGGCAGGCATCACGCAAAGGAGCTTCACCCAGTACCAGGCCCAGGCGGATATGCCCCGCTGCACTCGGACCGAAGGCTTCACCGGCCAGCACCGACACGCCATGACGGTCGAGCAAGCGGTTGGAGAAATCCTGAGCACTGAGGCCGGTTGCGCGGATATCGACCATCACGAACATGCCTCCGTCTGGCTTGAGCGCCTTCAGTCCCGGGCTATCGGCCAGGCACTGGCAAACCAGATCGCGGCGCTGGCGGTAGGCTTCGCGCATCGCATCCAGCGCTGGCAACTGTTGCTCCAGCGCTACCACGGCGGCGTCCTGGATAAAGTCTGGCGAGCCGTAAAGCATGCACAGCGCCAGATTTTCCAGGTGTGTGGCCAGCGCTGCCGAGCCCACCACCCAACCTACCCGCCAACCGGTCATGGCATGGGACTTGGACAGGCTGTTCAGGGTCGCCGTACGCTCAGCCATGCCCGGTAGGCTGCCGGGGCTGATGTGCTCACCTTCGTACAACAGTTCGCTGTAAACCTCATCGGAAATCAACCACAGGTCATGGCCGATACACAGTTCGGCCAGCGCTTCCCAGGTCGAGCGTGGCAGGCTTGCACCGGAGGGGTTGTGCGGGCTGTTCAGGGCCAGCGCCCGGGTGCGTGGGGTAATGCGCGCGGCAACCTCTTCGGGGCACACGCGAAAGCCGTTCTCGGAGCGCACCGGCACCGGTACCACGGTCGCGCCACAGGCGCCGAACACGGCTTCGTAGGTGACATACATCGGCTCAGCGACAATCACCTCGTCGCCGGGGTTGAGCAGGCACTGGGCGACGCAGAACAACGCGCACTGGGCACCCGCCAGCACCGTCACCTGATCGGCACTGACCGGCTGGCCGCTGCGCTGTTGGTGACGCCGGGCAATGGCTTGGCGTAACGCCAGTTTGCCGCGTACGTCCGAATAGTGAGTGTGGCCGTTCTGCAGGCTGTCGATGGCGGCCTGGACGATGGGCGCCGGGGTGTCGAAATCCGGGTCGCCGACCGACAACAGGAGAATGTCCTGACCTTTCGCCTGCAATTCGAGGGCGCGGTAATGGATATCCCAGGCGGCGGCGCCGTCACCGGCAATACGTTGAGTCAGATCGGAAAAACGCATGGCAATCTTCCTGAATAGGAATGGGCATTAGCGAGCGCAGGCATGCTTGAGCTCGATCAGGGTCACGCTATTACGGGCAAAGCCGGCACGCAGTTCCTGCTGCAGTTCATCGAGGCTGCCTGGTTGCGCGACTGTGCAGCCGAATGCCCGGCCCAGCCCGGCGAAGTCGGGGTTGCGCGGCAACACGCCGATGGGCTCGATATCCAGGTTGAGCATGTCGTCACGGATCTGCCCCAGCGCATCGTTGTTCCACAACAGCACGACCAAGGGACGATCCAGCTCTTCGACAGCCGTGGCCAGTTCCTGAGCGGTGTAAAGGAAGCCGCCGTCGCCGACCAGCACCAGCCCCGGACGATCCTCAGTGGCGAACATACCGCCGATACCCGCGGGCAGGCCGTAACCCAGGGTGCCGTAGCCGGTCGGGTGCAGCCAACTGCGCGGTGCGCGGCTGGCGAAGGCGTAGTTGCCGGTGTAGGCCAGTTGGGTCATATCGGTGCTGATAAAGGCGTTGTCTGGCAGCTCGGCCGCCACCCGGTCTAGAATCGCCTGGTGGATCGTCTGCAGCGGGCCATGCCCGGCCTTGACCGCCAGACGCAAGGCACTGACCGAAGCAATGGCCGCCTCGGGGTCGCGCTTGATGTCCGGCAAGTGCTCCAGCAAGGCGCCGATGGTCAGCCGTGCATCGCCCTGCAAGGCTAGCGCACAGGGATAAAAATCGTTGAACTTGCGAGGATCGATATCCACCCGCAGCAGCTCGCCATTGAGTTCCAGGCGTTCACGCCAGAAATCGGTGTCGGCCATCTCGGTGCCCACGCCCAGGATCACATCGGCTTCGGCGATCAGCTTCCAGCCAGGCTCGACGCACAGGCTTGCTCCGGCATTGAGCGCTGCCCCCGGGGCCAGCAGACCTTTACCGGCAACGCTGGTAAACAGTGGCGCCGCCAAGCGGGTACTCAGTTGCTGCAGCGCATCGGCAGCCTGCAACGCGCCGCCACCGGCGATGATCATTGGTCGTTTAGCCCCTGCCAGCTTGGCCGCTGCCTCTTCCAGCAGGCTACTCGCCGGCAAGCCACGGCTTGGGCGGCGGACCACTTCAGTGCTCCAGTCACGCTTGACCGGCGCCGCCAGCACATCCAATGGCACCGAAATATGCACCGGGCGTGGCCGTTCACTGTCAAACACCGCATAGGCGCGAGCAATCAGCTCCGGCAAGTCCTCAGTGCTCAAGGCCACGGCGGAAAACGCCGTGATCGGTGCGGTCATGGCACGCTGATCCTGGGTCTCGTGCAAGCAGCCCCACCCTTTGCCCAGGCTGGCGGTGTGGTTGACGCTGGAAATCACCAGCATCGGGATCGAATCGGCGTACGCCTGGCCAATGGCGGTAGCGGCGTTGGTGACACCCGGCCCGGTGATGACAAAACACACACCGGGCTTGCCGCTGACCCGGGCATAACCGTCGGCCATAAAGCCTGCGCCCTGCTCGTGGCGGGTGAGGACGTGACGAATGCCGCTGCCGGGCAGGCCGCGGTACAGCTCCAGGGTATGCACCCCGGGAATACCAAACACCGTGTCGACGCCGTAGTTGGCCAACAGGCGGACTAAAGCCTGGCCGCCGGTCAATGAACTGTTGTGCATGTTGTTCTCCTTACGCCCGGCCGAGGCGAATCAACGCATCGACCGCGGTGGTGCCCTGGGCACCGACCATTAATGGGTTCACATCCAGTTCCAGCAACTGCCCGGCGTTCTCGCAGGCGTAGTCGGCTACGGCGCGGATTGCCGCGACCAGTGCATCCAGGTCGGCGTGCTCACGGCCACGGAAGCCCTGGAGCAGGCTGGCACTGCGCAAACCGAGGAGCGCAGCGCGAATGGCGCCGTCTGTGGTTGGCAACAGCAAGGTCTTGCTGTCCTTGAGCAGCTCGACGAGGATGCCGCCCGCACCGATCACCAGGGCCAGAGCGAAGTCGTTTTCGCGCTTGATGCCGACAATCAGCTCGGCAAGCGGCGCACTGGCCATGGGCTCGAGCAGCACCTGGTCAAACGGTACTAGCGGTGCATAGGCGCCAATCCGTACGCGCATTTGTTGCAGTGCGCCGTCCAGCGCTTGCGCGTCACGCAGGTTCAACGCCACCGCCCCGGCTTCAGTCTTGTGCGGCAACTGCGCGCTGACGGCCTTGAGCACCAAGGGATAGCCCACGGTCTGCGCGGCCTTGACGGCCTGATCGGCTGTACTCAGTACGCCTGCGGGAACGGGCAAGCCGAAGGTCTTCAATGCCTGTTTGGAGTCCCACTCGTTGAGCAGTTCGCTGTCGCCTTCAAGCGCTTGCGGGCACAGCGGCACCAGCGCCGACTCGCCCAGGTCGAGCAAGGCCTGACGGTTGCTTTGATAAGCTGCGATTCGCCCCCAGGCCGCCAGTCCGTCCTCAACCCCTTGCAACGCCGCAATGCCATGGCCATGCAAGCGCTCGCGGGCACTGGCCGGGAGCAGTTCAGGGAAGGCCGACGTGACAAAGCCGATTTTGCCGTGGCGTTTGAGCGCGGCGCTGTACAGCTCCAGCAGCAGGTCGCACTCCTTGCGCTCGCCGGTAAACTCGGCCGGATAGTCGAGCACCAGCATCGCCGCGTCGGCTTCGCTGCGCAGAGCGCTGTCGAGCATACGTTCAAGGGCGGCGCCGTCGCCCCAGATTGCCGTGGTGAAGTCCAGCGGGTTGACCAGGTTGGCGTACACCGGCAGTACCTGGGCCAGCTCATCGACCTGACCGGCATCGAGCTTGGGCAGGCTCAGGTCATTGCGTTCGGCGTAGTCGGCGATCAGCCCGGCGTCGCCCCCGGAACAGGCCAGGGCGATCAGGCTACGGCCTTTGGGCAAGTTGCCGCAGGCGGCAGCCTTGAGGGTTTCGGCAAAACTCACCGGGCCGCTGACGCGGATCACCCCCAGACGCTGGAACAGGCTGTCGTAGAGTGCATCGGAGCCGGACAGCGAGCTGGTGTGACTCAGGGCCAGCTCAGCGCCGATCTGCGACACCCCAGTTTTCAGGGCGATGATCGGAATGCCCTTCTCCAGCGCCTTGTGCGCGGCACGGGCAAAGCCCGGAACGTTTTTCAGCCCCTCCAGGTGCAGGCCGATGGCGGTCACCCGTGGTTCGTCCAGCAGTACATCCATCAGCTCGGCGATGCCCAGCTGTGCCTGGTTGCCGACCGAGGCCATATAAGCCACCGGCAACGAACGGTCGCTCATCGACAGGTTGTAGGCGAAGTTGCCGCTCTGGGTCAGGATCGCCACGCCCTTCTCTACCGCCTTGCCGCCGTGCGCCACCGGCCACAGGGCGCTGTTGTGCAGATAGTCGAGCAGGCCATAGCAGTTGGGACCGAGCAAGGCCATGTTGCCGGCGGCGTTGAGCAGTTGCTGTTGCAACGCCAGGCCTTCGACGCCAGCTTCGGCAAAACCCGAGGCATAGCAAATCGCCCCGCCGGCATCGATAGCGGCCAATTCAGCGACGCAGGTCAGCGTCAGTTCACGGTTAGTGGCGATAAACACCGCGTCCGGGCCGCAGGGCAGCTCGGCGACACTGCGCACACAAGGAATACCATCGATGCTGTCGTGCTGCGGATTGACCAACCACATCTGGCCTTGATATCCGCCTTCGGCACAGCGTTTGAACGCCCGCGCCATGCTGCGCCCGCCGACGAAGGCCAGGTGACGTGGCGCCAGCAAGCGTTTCAGGTTGTCACGAATCGATTGCGACATAAGCATTCTCCGGGCCGATCAACGCAACAGGGGGCGCAGCAGTTCACGGGAAATGATGTGCCGCTGAATCTCCGAGGTGCCCTCCCAGACCCGTTCGATCCGCGCGTTGCGCCAGATTCGCTCGACCGGGCTTTCATCCATCAGGCCCATGCCACCGAAAATCTGCACGGCTTCGTCGGCGACTTTGCCCAGCACTTCACTGGCAAACAGCTTGGCCATACCGGCCTCGCCATCGGTCATGCTGCCCTGGTCCATCTTCCAGGCCGTGTGCAGGGTCAACAGTTCTGCGGCGCGGATCTGCGTGACCATGTCGGCCAGCTTGAAAGACACCCCTTGATAGGTGCCGATCGGCTGGCCGAACTGTTTGCGGTCCGCCGCCCATTGCAGGGAGACGTCCAATGCCCGCTGAGCCTGGCCAACGCAGTTGGCAGCCACCATCACCCGGCCGGCGGTAAGCCAGGCATTGGCCACTTCCCAGCCCTTGCCGACTTCGCCCAGCACCTTGCTGGCCGGGACCCGGCAGTCATCGAAGAACATCTCGTAGGTGTGATAACCACGGTTGCTCACGCACTTGGGGCCGCGGCGAATAGTCATGCCAGGGGTGCCACGGTCAACCAGGAAGGCGGTGACCGCATTGCGCTTCTTGCCATTGTGTTCATAGGTGTCGGTCACCGCGAAGACAATGGCGAAATCGGCATGCCCGGCATGGCTGATGAAATGCTTGCTGCCATTGAGGACAAAATGGTCGCCCTCACGCACGGCGCGGGTCTTGATGGCATTGGCGTCGGAACCGGCGCCAGGTTCGGTCAAGGCAAAGCAGTCGACCTTCTCACCCTGGATGCACGGCAGCAGGTAGTCGTTGATCTGCTCATCCTTGCACGCCATAAGGATCTTCGAGGGGCGCGCGACAAACACATGCACCGCCCAGGACACCTTGGACAGCTCGCGCTCGATCAGCGCCTGAGACACGTAATCTAGACCGCCACCGCCGACCTCCTCGGGCATGTTGAAGGCATAGAAGCCCGCAGCGATGGCCTTGCCACGAATCTGCGCTGCCAGTTCCGGCGACACCTCGTCAGCGCGGTCGACGGCCTCCTCGTGGGGCAGCAGCTCCTTGGCGACAAAACTGCGTACCGCTTCCACCAACATTTCTTGTTCTTGGGTCAGTTGGAAATTCATCGAATGTTCCTGAAGAAGGTCGTGTAAGTAGTTATTTACCAACGAATTTTGCAGCGCGTTTTTCAACCGCAGCGCGTAATGCCTCGGTGCCATCCTCGCTGCGCCCACACAGCAGGCCAGCAGCAAGTTCGGCCTGCAGCTGTTCGCCCAGGGTGCGTTGCGCACCGTCACGTATCAGGCGTTTGGTTTGGGCGAAAGCGAAGGTCGGGCCATTGGCCAGGCGTCCGGCCAGTTCTGCGGTAACGGCCAACAGCTGGTCATCGGCGCACACCTCGCCCACCAGCCCGGCGGCCAGTGCACGTTCGGCGCCCCAGAGCTCATCGAGAAACAGCAGACGCTTGGCCTGTTCGCTGCCGATCAACCGCGGCAGATGCCAACTGGCGCCGGCATCCGGGCTGTAGGCCATGCTGGTGTAGCCCGCCTTGAAACGGGCTGACGCGCCGGCTACCCGCAGGTCGCAGCACAAGGTCAAGTCCATCCCGGCGCCGACGGCGGTACCGTTGATGGCGGCGATGGTCGGTTTGTCGAGACTGTGCAGACGTTGCATCAAAGCGTGCGCGGTCTCGGTCCAGCCATAGCTTTCCAGCGCACCCCGTGCCTCGGCCTCAGCCCATTCGGCCAGGTCTGCCCCGGCGCAGAAACTGCGGCCACTGCCGGTCAGCACCACCACGCGTACCGCGGAGTCAGCGTTGCAGTCATCGAGCAACGCATGGAGTTTCTTCAGACTGGGGATGTCCAGCGCGTTGCGCTGCTCAGGACGATTGAGCGTGATCCAGGCAACGCCGGCTTCGACTTTGCTCAGCAGTGACGGGGAAGTAGTCATAGGGGCCTCGAATTATTCTGGTTGGCGTGAGGGGTGTAGACTTGAGGCCATACTAAACGAGTGTTCAACAAGGAAACAATCGAAGAAATAAGTGATGTAACAGATTAAGTTACACATATATCTATTTGTTTTTATTGAAATTAAATTCGCTCAACAATGAAATGATCTGACTACTGTTACAACTTCGCACAACTGGCGGTCCTACCGCCGAAAGCAAGAGCAAAGCGAATTGTGCTGTTGATCTTGATCTGCTTTTGATCTTGATTCACCTGCCCCGTTAACCAGTAGGGCCGAGTGGAGGTGTCGTGGAGGAGCTAGCGCGCAGCGCCTTCGGCGTAAGCCGAAGATGCGAAGCGTAGAGTTGCTTGCAACTCGTAGCTCGCAATGCCCCGTAGCGGCACTGGAAGGAGGGAACCCGAAGCGCAGCGTAGGGCCCCTGGTGGGGCAAGCCCTTTGCTTACTTTGGGGCGACTGCCAAAGTAAGCCGCCGTAAGGGCGGAAAGGTGATTCAGCGCCGCATTGGCAAATGGATATGTCCACAAACTCGTGCGCCTCATCTCGGGCTTGTTCAGCGTACGTGCTGGCGTCAGTGCTGACGATGCGCTGGTGCATGCCTTGCTGTACCTCAGATGCCCGTACCACCGTAATAGAAGAAGAATCAGACTGCGAAAAAAACGCGACAGGTGTCTGTCGCGTTGTTCGGTGGATTACGACCGCTTCGCGCTCGATCGCCGGCAAGGCCGGCGATTGGGCTTCACACCGACGGCGCCAACACCACCTGCCGCTTGCGATTGATGAAGAAGTACGCCGCATAACACACTGCGATAAAACCAAACCCCCAGTACAACGACGGGCGCTGCGTCTCATCCAGCGCCAGGAACACAAACAGCGAACTGCACAGGGTGATACAGAGCAGCGGCACCAGCGGGTACAACGGCGCGCGGTACTTGAGATCGGTAAGCTTGCCTCCTTCACGCAGGAACGCCTTGCGGAAACGGTACTGCGCCAAGGCAATCACGATCCAGGTCACGGTCCCGGACATCCCGCTCACCGCCATCAACACCATGAACAGCGTGTCGGCAGCAACAAAGCTGGTCATCAGCGACACCAAGGCAAAGCACAAGGTGATGCTCAGCGCCCGCAGCGGCACGCCGCGCTTGCTCAACGGCGACAGGCTCTTGGGCGCCATACCGGTCTTGGACATGGCCCAGAGGATGCGCGTCGAGGCATACAACCCGGAGTTGCCCACCGAGAGAATCGCCGTAAGGATCACGAAGTTCATCAAGTCCGCGGCATAGGGAATGCCGACCATGTCGAACACCTGCACAAACGGGCTTTCCATCAGGCCAGCCTGCTGCCAAGGGACAATCGCCGAGAGCACCACGATCGCCAGCACATAGAAGATCAGCACGCGGAACACCACGTTGCGCACGGCGCGCGGGATGCTCTTTTCCGGCTGGTCAGTTTCACCCGCCGCCACGCCCATGATCTCGCAGCCCTGGAAGGCGTAGACCACGGTCATCATCACCGCGAACACCGCCGACAGGCCGTTGGGGAACAGCGAATCCCCGATCAGGTTGCTCATCATCGGTGCCGGCGCTCCGCTGGTCAGCGGGATGGCGCCGAAGATCACCAGCACGCCAACGATGATGAAGCCAAGGATCGCCGCGACCTTGATCCCCGAGAACCAGTATTCGGCTTCACCAAAGGCACGGGTGGCCAGGGCGTTGAGACCGAACAGTACCACCACGAACAGCGCCGACCAGTACCAGATCGGCACCTCGGGGAACCAGCGCACCATCAACATGCCGGCAGCCGTGAACTCCAACCCCACGGTCGTCGCCCAGCTCATCCAGTACACCCAGCCGATCATAAAACCGGTGGCCGGGCCGATGTACTTGGTCGCATGAGCCTGGAACGAGCCGGACACCGGCATCTGCACCGACAGCTCACCGAGGCAGACCATCACCAGGTACATCAAAAAGCCCGCCACCAGATACGCCAGTATCGCGCCCACCGGCCCGCCCTGGTTGATGGTCACCCCCGAGCCCATGAACAGCCCGGTGCCAATCACACCACCGAGCGACAGCATGAAAATGTGCCGGCTCTTCAGGGCCCGGGTCAGGTGGATACCTTTACGTTCGGTTGATTCGGTCATGTCGGCACCTCAACAATGGCTGAAGTGCGAAAGGGAATGACGGTAGCGCGGGGACGGATCAGCTTTACGGCAGTTCATTATTATTATCTCCAATAAGCTTCGAAGACCGCGTGCAGTGCGGTTGCCATCGATTATTGGAAAACGATGTAAGGTGCTGTTGTACGTAAAGATCGAAGATGTAAAAAGTCGTAAGTTTTTTGTACGTCAGCGCTGGAGCACCTGTTTCAGGGTTCGCCGCGCCTGCAGAAACTGTTCGCTCAAGGGCGCGACCAAGGCCATTAACGTCGGTTGATCATCGGCCAGCGCAGCGTCTTCCAACTGGCGCAGCACCCGCGCCAAGCCACGAAAACCCAACGAGTCACCGCTACCGGCCAAGCGATGGGCCAGATGAGCAATTTCCGTGCAGTCGCGGGCCTTGAGCGCCTCGCTGAGCGCCTCTTGATGCTGATCAATGGCCTGCGCCAACACGCCGAGCAAGCCTTGGACCTTCTGTTCGCCGAGCAACGTACGGTGGGTCTGCAGCAACGACCAGTCCATGCCCGTGTTTTCGCTCGCCGCGTCGACCACCGGTGCCCCCTCGGCCAATGCCTGACGCAGGCTGTCCAGCTTCAGCGGCTTGGCCAGGACCCCTTGCATGCCCGCCTGCAGATAGCCCTGCACCAGCGCCGGCTGGACGCTGGCAGTCAAGGCCAGGATCCGGCTGTGGCGGTTCGCTCCGGGGCTAGTACGTAGTTGCCGGCACAGCTCGACACCACTGATGCCGGGCAGATGCACATCGAGCAGGATCAGGTCGAAACGCCGTTGCTGGCACAAGGTCATGGCCTGCCCTGCTTCCTCGGCGAACCACACCTGATGGCCATCACGCTTTAGCAGGCCGTGCACCACGTCGCGGTTGAGCGCCACATCCTCGACCACGAGGATGTCCAGGCCGGTCACCGGTTGCACTGCCGGGATGGTCACCTGCGGCATGTCCCCGGGTTTCACGGCAAGTTCGAACCAGAAGCAACTGCCCTGCCCCTCGACACTGTCCAGGCCAATGCGACCACCCAATTGCTCGACCAGGTGTTTGCAGATCGCCAGCCCCAGCCCGGTCCCGCCATAACGCCGGGCCACCGCTTCGCTGGCCTGGGTGAAACGATCGAAGATCCTCGCCTGCACGGCTGGCGCGATGCCGATGCCGTTATCGCTGACGCTGATCCGTACCTGTTGCGCGCCACCTTGCTCGGCCAATACCTGAACCTGAAGGCTGACCTGGCCGTTTTCAGTGAACTTGATCGCATTGGCCAGCAGGTTGCTCAGTACCTGGCGCAGGTACTGTTCAGCGCCCTGCAGCGGCTCAGCTAACTGCTGATCGATGGCACAGCTCAAACGGGTGCCGTTGTTCGCGGCCTTCGGTTCAAGCAGGGTCATGACTTCATCGCACAGCTGGCGCAGGGAAAAGTCGACCACCTCGGGGCGGCTTTCACCCTCTTCCAGGCGGGCGAAGTACAGCACTTCATTGAGGATGCTCAGCAGCCCCTCCCCAGCTTTGGCCAGTGCTTGCAGGCGTTTACTGTCTTGCACGCCAAGACCGGCACTGCGCAACAATTCAGCCATGCCGAGAATGCCATTGAGCGGGGTACGCAATTCATGGCTCATGGTGGCGAGAAAGCGCGACTTGGCCAGGTTGGCCGCCTCGGCGTCGTCCTTGGCGCGCATCAGGCTGGCGGTGCGCCGTTCGACCATTTTCTGCAGCTCGTCGCGCTTGTCCTGCAAGGCCAGGCGATCCACCTCACGCCGCTCGATGTCAGTCAGAATCGCCCGGCGCATGTCATCCAAGGCATGGGCGACGGTGTCGATTTCGTCCGCACGGGCCGAGCGGCGCTTGTCCAGGTGCAAGGGCTCCTGCCAATCACCGCCAGCAATGCGCCGGGCGAACTCGGCCATGACCTGCAAGTGACGGGTCACCAGGCGGTAAAACAACCCGGACAGGGCCACCGCCAGGCCGCAAAGAAATACGCTCATCCACAACAGGCTGGTCAGCCCGGTGGCAAACAGGCGACGGTGCACCGCGCCCAGGTCGATGCTCACCTCAAGCTCACCAAGATGACGCAAAGGTCCCGATGGTGGCTGGTAATCCAGGGCAAAGCGCTCGATGCGCAAAGGCCCTGGCGGATTGCCCTCGCCTTGCAGCAAGTTGAAGTCAGCGCTGCTCAGACGCACCCGGGCAACATCGGAAAAGTCCACCAGGCCACGCAGCTGCACGCTCAGCTGCTCCTGGTTGAGGTCCCACAGGCTGCGCTCGAGGCTGGCCAGGTAACCGACACGGATCAACGCCATGCGCGCGTCGATATCACGCATTTCACGTCGGTACTCGAAGTACAGTTGCACCGTGCTGGCGAGCACGGTAAAGCACAGGCTGAACAACAGGATGAACAGCAGCAGACGCCGCAGCAAACCACCGGGTTGCAGGCGGCTCATCGGGCGTCTGCCGGCAGGTTGATCATGTCGCGATAGGTCACTTCGCTCTGCTCCAGCCAGCGCTCGATCTCACCGGTGTCAGTCATGCGTTGCAATTGCTGGTTGATCTGATCCATACGCTGGCTCAACTCGGAATGCCGCGACACCGCGACCCGTAGGTAATCCACGCTGAGCGCGGTCGGCAGCACCTGGATATCCTCAGCCCCAGGCAAGTGCTCAATGAACAGCTGGCCCGTGCGGCGCTCCTGGATGACAAAGTCGATGCGCCCGCGAATCAGCTTGCCGAAGTTTTGCGCGCTGGAAGACACCCACTCGATATTCTGGTGTTTGGCCACAAACTGGTCGAATTGCGGTCCGTAGCTTTCACCGAACAACAGCCCACCGCGGTAGTTGGCCAGGTCTTCAAGGCGGGTAAAGTTTACCGGTCGCTGACGGTTGAAAAACACGGCCACTTCTTCGCGCAACACCGGCACTGTGGAAAACCGCATGCCCTGGTCACGCTGATCGCTGTTGTAGGCCAAGACCACATCCACCCGCCCTTCGGCAGCGTCCAGCAGGCAGCGCTTCCAGTTGCCCAGCACGACGATCTCCACCTCATAGCCCAGCCGCCCAAACAGCTGCTTGACCACGGTCGGCGCCAGGCCACGCACCTGGCGGCCATCGCTCCAGGAAATCGGCGGGTACACCGGGTAATCGCAATAGCGAATGCGCTCGCTGGCCTGCACCTGGGCACTGAGCGCCAGCACCGCCAGGCATACCCGCCGCCACATGAACGTCAGGCCGCCACGCTGGCGGTAAACAGGTAGCCGGCGCCGTGGATGGTGATGATCAACTGCGGCTCGGCCGGATCGTCGTGCAGTTTGCGCCGCAGGCGCCCGACCAGAACGTCGATGGAGCGGTCGTTGGGCACCCATTCGCGGTTGCGGATCTGGTCCATCAGTTGGTCGCGGCTCAAGGTATGGCCGCTATTGCGCAGGAACACACTGAGCAATTGAAATTCGCCATGGGTCAACAGGGTTTCGCCCCCCTGTGGGTCAATCAGACGGCGGCGGTCGGTGTCCAGCGCCCAGTCGGCAAACTGCTTGAGGGCATGACTGTTGCTGGCGGTCGGCTTCGAAGCCTGGGCATGACGTACCCGGCGCACCAGGTTCTTGGTCCGCGACACCAGTTCACGGGGGTTGAGCGGCTTGATCACATAGTCGTCAGCGCCGCACTCGAGGCCGACGATACGGTCGATGTCGTCGTTGCGCCCGGTAATGAGGATGATGCCGACTTCTGAGCGTACCCGCAGCTCACGGGTCAGGGTCAGACCGTCTTTGCCCGGCAGGCGGATGTCGAGCATCACCAGGTCGACGCTGTGGCTGGCAAGGAAATGTTCGGCCTGCTCAGCCGTTTCGGCACAGTGAACGTCGTAGCCTTCCTGGGACAGGTAGGCGTGCAGCAAGTCGCGAATAAGCGGATCGTCGTCGACGATCAGTACCCGAGGCGTCATTGCGTGTTGTCTCTTATAGGAATTGTTCTGTGACTCGCGAGCGCAGCGTACCCCTTACTGAACGACCGATCAACAGCCCTCGGTCAGGGTGAAGCGCTTGCGTCCGCCCGCTTGCAGGCCATCGACCCAGGCCTCGCAGATCTGTACACCCTGCTCCGGGGTGAAGGTGCCGGGGTTGAGCCCCGATTCCAGCCACAGGCCGTCGAGCAAGGCGCTCAGGCTGATCGCCGCCAGATCGGCATCGAAGGCCTGCCAGCCCTCCTCCTGGGCCAGCTCGCCTAGCAGACGGCCGAGTTCGTTACGGTACTCACTGTAGGAGTGATCGTGCACCTGGTTGATCGCCTCGGCGGTTTTCACTGCCCCCCAGAACGCCAGCCAAGCATCGAGCAACTGCGGGTCAAGCAGTTCGGCGCAAAATGAGCCACGAAAGAACGCCGACAAGCGTTCACGGGCGTTGGGCGCCGCCTGAGCCATGGCCTCGCGCAGTAGGCCCATGACCCGTCCGGTGACCGCCATGTAGGCTTCGGCCACCAGCTCGTCCTTGCCCGAATAGTGGTGACTGATCAGCCCCACCGAGACCCCGGCCTCGGCCGAAATCTTGCGGATCGAGGCGCCCTGGAAGCCGTGGCGCTTCAGACACACCAGGGTTGCCTCGACCAGATTGGCCTTGCGCAACTCCGGGACCATACGGCTGTAACGGGCTTCCTGGGTCATGGATAGGTCTCGGGACGGTCAATTGAACTGTAGCCGCTGCCGTCAGGCTGCGATCGGGCGTGAAACGGCCGCCATGCAGGCCCTTAGCGGTGACTGGATGACGACTGCTTCGCAGCCGATCGCAGCCTGACGGCAGCGGCTACGTGAGGCCCCCATAGGGGTAGTTGAACAACTGTACAACAAGATCCACTCAGTCGCGATAGTCCGGCGCCACCCGCTGCACCAGGCGCAGCAACGCCGCCCAGGCCAGTTGCATGCCGTCCGGGTCGCTCAACTCACCTTCCTTCAACACCCTGGCCGGTTCGTTGAACTGGCGCTCGGTATGCGCGCACACCGCATCAGACGGCAACACGATCTCCCCCGCTGCTTGCGCCGCCAGCTGGATTTCGCAGGCTTTCTCCAGGTAGTACATGCGCAAAAAAGCCTGGCTGACGCTGTCACCGACGGTGAGCAAGCCATGGTTGCGCAGCATCAACACCGGCTTGTCACCCAGGTCGTGAACCAGACGCTGTTGCTCATCCATGTCCAGCGCCACCCCCTCGTAATCGTGGTAGGCGACTTTGTTGTAGAACTCCATGGAGATCTGGTTGACCGGCAGCAAGCCGCATTTGAGCGCAGCCACCGCGCATCCCGCCTTGGTATGGGTATGCAGCACACACTGGGCATCTTCACGCGCGCCATGAATGGCGCTGTGGATCACGAACCCGGCCGGGTTGACCGGGTATGGCGAAGGTTCTACGGCGTTACCCTGGAGGTCGATCTTGACCAGCTTCGAGGCGGTGATTTCATCGAACATCAAGCCGTAGGGGTTGATCAGAAAATGATGTTCGGGGCCGGGAATGCGCACCGAGATGTGGGTGAAGATCAAATCGGTCATGCGAAAGTGCGCAATCAGTCGGTAGCAGGCGGCCAGCTCCTGGCGCAAGCGCAGTTCGGTTTCACTCGGATTCATTGTTGTTGTTCTCAGGCATAGGGCAGGCCAGACAATAGGGCTGGACACCTGATGATGTCCAGCCACCGGGAGTTACTTGCTGGCCCAGGCGTTGAAGCGCTCTTCCAGTTCGTCGCCGTGGTCGACCCAGAATTCGACATTCATCGACAGCGCCCCTTCCAGGTTCTGTTTCGAAGTCGGCACCCAGCTAGCCAAGGCAGGGTCAAGCTTGGCAGCCGCTTCAGTGTTGGTTGGGCCGTAAGGAATTTCTTTGACGTAACGCACTTGAGTGTCCGGCTGGTTGGCATAGGCAATCAGCCGTTTGGCCTGATCGGCATGCTTGGACCCCTTGATGATCGCCCAGTAGTCCATGCCGTAGAGGCTGCCCGGCCATACCAGCGCCAAGGAGCTACCCTGCTGTGCGGCCACCGCCACCCGACCGCTGTAGGTTGAGGTCATGACCACGTCACCGGCGCTGAGCCATTGCGCTGGCTGCGCGCCGGCTTCCCACCACTGGATGTAGGGCTTGAGCTCAGTAAGTTTGGCGAAGGCACGGTCGACACCCTGCGGGGTCGCCAGCACGTTGTAGACATCCTCGACCTTGACCCCATCGGCCATCAGCGCGAATTCCAGGTTGTACACCGCCCGTTTGCGCAGCCCGCGCTTACCGGGGGTTTTCTGGACATCCCAGAAGTCGGCCCACGAGGTCGGTGCCTGGGCCAGTTTATTGCGGTCGTAGGCAATTGCCACGCTCCACACCAGCGCCGCCGAACCACAGGCCTGGGCAGCATCAGGGATCAACTGTTCGGCGTGGCCCAGGCGCGTCCAGTCCAGGGGCTCGTACATGCCTTCATCGCAGCCGCGCATCAGGTCCGGGCCTTCAATTTGCACCAGGTCCCAGTCGACGTTACCGGTGTCGACCATCACCTTGATCCGGGCCATTTCGCCGTTGTACTCGCTTTGAATCAGTTTGCTGCCGTCCTGGGCACTGAAAGGCTGGAAGATCGCCGCATCCTGGGCTTTCTGACCGGCGCCGCCGTAGGCGACGACGACCATGTCCGGTGCTGCCTGGGCGCTGCCAAGTCCAACGGCGAGCAGCCAGGGAGAGAGTTTCAGCAGAGTTGATGTCATCAGTGGTTCCTCATGCCGGTAACACGCTAGGCGTGGCCCGTTTTCTTGTTGTTGTGAGGTAGGCCCCAGGACGCGGGGTGTTTCGAACGCTAGTCAAAGGCCAGTAAAAAAACAAGTTGATTTTTTACTGGCGGTACACTTTGATAGAAAAATAAAAACAACAACCGCTGGAGCCTGCACAGCATGTCGACCTTCACGCACCTGTTCGAACCGCTTCAGATCCGTGGCAAACGCCTGAAGAACCGCATCATGTCCAGCGGCCACGACACGTCGATTCCCACCGACAACCTGGTCAACGAACGCCTGATCGCCTACCACAAGGCTCGTGCCGAAGGCGGCGTCGGATTGATCGTGCTGCAGGTCGCCGGGGTGCACGACAGTGCGCGCTACACCTCCCATGTACTGATGGCCACCGACGATGCCTGCATCGACGGCTACCGTCAGCTGGCCGCGACGTGCCATGCCCATGGCACCGTGGTGCTGTCGCAGATCTTCCACCCCGGCCGGGAAATCATGGAATCCAGTGATGGCCTGTTGGCCGTGGCGTACTCAGCGTCGGCAGTGCCCAATGAACGTTTCCGGGTCATGCCGCGGGCGCTGGATCAGGAAATGATCGATGAAATCGTGCAAGGCTATGCCGATGCCGCCCGGCGCCTGCATCAGGCTGGGCTCGATGGCGTCGAAGTGGTCGCCAGCCACGGCTACCTGCCAGCCCAGTTCATCAACCCGCGGGTTAATCGCCGCAGCGACGGCTACAACGGCGAGCTTGAACAGCGCTTGCGCTTCTTGCGTGAAGTGATCGCCGCCGTGCGCGCCGCCACCGCCGATGACTTCATCATTGGCCTGCGTATCAGCGCCGACGAGCGCGACGCTGAAGGCCTGACCGAGGATGAATCGCTGGCGGCGGTACAGGCCCTGCAACGCTCGCTGGACTATGTGCATATCGTCGCCGGTACCTCGGCATCGCTCGGGGGGGCGGTGCATATCGTTCCGCCCATGGCCATTGAAGCCGCGTACCTCGCCCGTGAAGCCGGGACCTTCAAGGCCAGCCTGTCGATACCGCTGTTCGTCACCGGGCGTATCAACCAGCCGCAAGAAGCCGAACTGATTCTGGCCCGCGGGCAGGCCGATGTCTGTGGCATGACCCGCGCCCTGATCTGCGACCCACAGATGCCCAACAAGACCGACAGCGGCCATGCCGAGGATGTCCGCGCCTGCATCGCCTGTAACCAGGCCTGCATTGGTCACTTCCATCGCGGTTTGCCGATTTCCTGCATTCAGCACCCGGAAACCGGCCGTGAGCAACAGTATGGCCAGGTGCAAACCGCGCCCCTGCGCAAACGCATCATGGTCGCTGGCGGCGGCCCGGCCGGCATGAAGGCGGCGGCGGTGGCCGCTGCACGGGGCCACCAGGTGACCCTGTACGAGGCCAGCGCGCAACTGGGCGGCCAGGTCTTGCTGGCGCAATTGCTGCCACGGCGTGCCGAATTTGGCGGTGCCAGCACCAATCTGCAACGTGAAATGCAACTTGCTGGGGTCGAGGTGGTGCGCAATACCCGCGTCGACCGCGCCCTGGTCGAACGTGAACAACCTGACCTGGTGATCGTCGCCACCGGCGCCGAACCTTACTGGCCAACGTTCGAGCGCGGCGGCGAACTGCAGGTCGTCGATGCCTGGCAGGTGCTGCGCGACGAGGTAACCCTGGGGCGTTCGGTACTGGTTGTGGACTGGCGCTGTGACTGGATCGGCCCAGGCATCGCCGAACGTCTGGTGCGCGCCGGGCACCAGGTGCAGTTGGCCGTCAATGGCACCCACTGCGGTGAAAGCCTGCCGCTGTATGTGCGTGACCAGATGGCGGGTGAGCTGCACAAGCTCGGTATCCCGATCACCCCCTACGCCCGCCTCTATGGCTGCGATGACACCACCGTGTACCTGCAACACACCGCTAGCGGCGAGCCGATGATCGTTGAAGACATCGACACCCTGGTGCTGTGCCAAGGCCATCAGCCGGTCGATACCCTGGTCGATGAGCTCAAAGGCTTGGTCGAGGTCAAACGTATCGGCGACTGCCTGGCCCCGCGCACGGCCGAAGAAGCCATCTATGAAGGCTTGAAAGTCGCCTGGACGCTGTGAGCCTGTTTATACTCCGAGGCTTTGCAGCGTGCGGTCCGGAGCACCCCATGAGCAACAGCAGCAAGATGCCGCCCGCCGGCGCCGTTCCCAGCCAGGAAGGCGCCGCCGCCCCGCAGTTTCTCGGCACGCGCATTCGCGGCCTGCGAAAACGCCGGGGCATGACCCTGGCTGAGCTTGCCCAGCAAAGTGAACTGACCGCCGGCTACATCAGCCAGCTGGAACGCAACTTGTCCTACCCGTCGATTCCGGCGCTGTTCAACATCGCCCGCAGCCTGGGCGTGACCATCCAGTGGTTCTTTGCCAGCGAAGCCAGCACCGATCCGCAAGACAACGGCTATGTGGTGCGCAAGAACAGCCGCCTGAGTGTGCATTACGAAGATGGCATCGTTGACCAACTGCTGACCCCGCAACCCAACCGCGAGCTGGAAATGCTCCACTCGCGCTTTCCGCCAGGCACTTACAGCCAGCAAAGTTACAGCCATGAAGGCGAAGAAGCCGGTTATCTGCTGTCGGGCCGTTTCGAGCTGTGGGTGGGCGAGCGCTATTTCCAGCTCAGCGAAGGCGACAGTTTTAGTTTCTCCAGCCAGGAGCCGCACCGCTATGGCAACCCCGGCGACGTGGATGCGGTGGTGATCTGGGTGATTACCCCACCAACCTTCTGACCGTGCGACAACAACAATAAAAGGCTTGCAATGAACGATCTGATTACACACGACCTGGACAACGGCCTGCTGACCCTGACCTTCAACCGGCCAGACAAGCTCAATGCGCTGAACAGCGCCATGTACACCCTGCTGGGTGACTTGCTGCAGTCCGCGCAGGACAACCCCCAGGTCGACGTTATTGTCATCACCGGCGGTAGCCAATGCTTCAGCGCCGGCAACGACCTGAAAGATTTTCTCGACAACCCGCCCAGCGACATGGACAGCCCGGTGTTTCGCCTGATGCGCGTGGTCATGGCCCTGGACAAGCCACTGATCGCCGCCGTTTCCGGTGCGGCCATCGGCATCGGCACCACCCTGCTGTTGCATTGTGATCAGGTGCTGGTCAGCCGCACGGCCAAGTTGCGCATGCCTTTTGTGCCATTGGGCTTGTGCCCGGAGTTTGGCTCCAGCCTGTTGCTACCGCGCATGCTCGGCCATGCCCGTGCCGCCCGGCTGCTGCTGTGCAATGAACTGCTCACTGGTGAGCAAGCCGTGCAATGGGGCTTGGCCAATGAACTGCATGATGACGGCGAACAATGCCTGGCGGCGGCACGGCAGCTGGCGGCCAAGCTGCAGGGGTTGCCGCAAGCGGCACTGCGGGTCAGCAAGCGCTTGCTTAAAGACGCCCATCGCCAAGAGCTGGAGGCTACGGTTCAGCGCGAAGGCCTGCTGTTTATCGAGCGCTTGCATACCCCAGACGCGAAAGCGGCGTTGCGGGCGTTGGTCAAGGATTGAGCCTGTAGCCGCTGCCGCCAGGCTGCGATCGACTGCAAAGCAGGCGCAATCCTGACGCCTTGGTGGAGTCAGGATTGCGGGCGCTATGCGCCCGATCGCAGCCTGGCGGCAGCGGCTACGGCCCTTTAATCACTCAACTGGCTATCGATGACAATGCTGCCACTGAGCAGCTTGTGCACCGGGCAGGCATTGGCGACCCCCAACAGGCGCTCACGCTGAGTGGCATCGAGCTCGCCGTGCAGTTCGATCACACGCTTGATCTCGGTACGCGTTGGCACGCCTTTCTCTTCCTTGACGATGTCCAGTTGCACATGAACATGCTGCAGCGGCCATTCCTTGCGCCGGGCATACATCGACAGGGTAATCGCAGTACACGCGCCCAACGCCGACAGCAGCAGTTGGTGAGGGTTGGGGCCCGTGTCGTGGCCGCCGAGCGCCTGGTTTTCATCCGCCAGCCACTGGTTGGCACCAGCAGACAGGTTGACACTGTAAGGGATCTCACCCAGCTCGGCATGGACAGTCGAATCGGACATCTGCAGGGGCTTCCTTTGCAGTGGCCAAGCCAAAAGGGCCTGACGCAAGTGTGTTTACACTAGCGCCAGACCCGGGTCAGGGAAAGTCTCGATCACAATCTGCAGCGTTCCGTACTTAGAACAGTTTGAGGAAGTTGAAGTACAACCGCGGTTCTTTGCCGTTGTGATCTTCAAGCTCTTCGGCCGATACCGAACGTGTCAGCGGGAAGGCCAGTTCCGGCGACAGGAACATATCCTTGGCAATCTGGACATGGGCACCGAAACCTGCAGACGACAGGCTCTGGGAGCCGAAATAGTCCGGGCTGTTGTTCCACACCTTGCCCACGTCCCAGAAGCCATAGTATTGAGTCGGGACCCGATAGTCCTTGAGCTGGTGAGCCGTGTTGTACTGCAACTCGACCTTGGCCGCCACGCCATTGTCGGCGGCGATTTCCGAAGGGTCGTAGCCACGTCCGAACTGGCTGCCACCGACGCCAAACTGCTCAGGCGTCAACAGCGCATTACCAAAGGCCGTCTGCCCTGTCAGCGCCAGGTACAGGTTCAGCCCTTCGAGTATCTTGCTCATGTCCTGGATGCGTTGGGCATCGTATTGCAACTTGGTGAAATCAGTCTCACCGCCCTCCCGTGAAGGGTTGGCACGGCTTTCTCTGCTCGCACCCAGTACTTCCAGGCCCCTGCTCAGTTCAGCCTTGAGCAGGTTGCGGCCACCGTGCTGGTCAGTAAAGTCCCAGCTGGCCCCCAAGCGCAGGGCGCGGATGCGGTCGTCGCTGGACGGCGCGTGGTCCGGGTCGTCCAGGTATTCGGCCTTGCCGTTGAACCAGGTAAAGGCGGCGGACGTTTTAAAGGTTTCGGCACGGCTGCGTATCCATGGGTGGGCGATACGCACCGCCACGGTATCGCCACTGCTGTTGGCATTGAGGAAGTCAAAGGTGTCGGCGTTACCGTCGTTATGTTGACCGAGCACGCTCAACACTGTGCCCTGACTGCCCAACGGCAGCTCATACTGGCCTTCATAGAAGGCCATCTTGTCGCCTTCGACCGAGCGGCCCAGACGCAATGACAGGTGATCACCCACCCCCAGTGGGTCGTTGACGCCTACCCCACCATAGACCTGCCAGGGCCCAAAGTAGCGGCTGTCACGGTTATCGAAACCGAAAAAGCCTTCCCAGCGACGCAGCTCATTACTGACATCCAGGTCGGTACCCGGCCCTACGCTGGAAGGTGACAGCACAGCCCGGCTGTCGAGGCCAGAGAGGTCGTTCATCAGCAACAGGTTGCGTTCCAGGGTCTTGCCGGTGAGTGGCGCTTCCTGGCGAATGTTCTCGGCATAACCTTCAACGGCCTTGTTGCTTGGGCCATTGACCTTGACCTGATTAACCTTGCCTTCGACCACTTGCAGGTGCAGCTGGCCATTGTTCAACTTCTGTGCCGGGACGAAGGTACGCACCAGCAAGAAACCGTCTTCACGGTAGCGGCGGGTAATTTCATCGGCTACGGCGTTGACGTCGTTGAGGTTGACCTCACGGCCTTCCAGGCGCTTGAGCAAGGCGGCGAAGGTGCCTTGCGGATAGTGATTGGCGCCATCGAGCAGGACCTTGGTGACCTTGAAGCGTGCGCTGCTGGGGGCCATTGGACGTGGCTGGACCGGGACTTGCGGCTCTGCTACCGGCGGGGTTACGCGGGTTGGCGACAGCTCCAGCGAGCCAGGCATTTGCACCGCCGGGCTGCGCCGACCGTCAGGGCCGGGGGTTTCCATACGTCCTGGATCAAGGCCGCTGAGTGGCGCGGCGAGTATCGGTTGCACGGCCAGGGCGAAGGCGATGCACAGCGCCAAGGCAGATTTTTGGGCGAAAGTGCTCATGATTATTTGCCTCCTTTTTCAGGCTGTTCCACGTGACGAGGAATCACGTTGCGATTCCAGTCAGGGATCTGGAACTTGCCGTCTTTGAGTAAGCCGTTGGCATACGTCAGTACATCGGAGACGTCTGGCAGGCGGTCCTGCTTGTCGCCATAGGCGCGCGGTTTGCAGATCAGTTGCACGGTGTAAGTACGCGCCACCGCCGGGGTCACGGAGTAGTTGGCGATCACTGCCGAGGGCGACTCCAGTGCGGTGCAACGTTCGTTGCCAGGCGCCTGAGCGTTGATCGATACGTCCTGCGCCCTGGGTTGTACTGGTGGTTTCGGGGCAACCGGGTCGGTCGGATCAACCGGCGGTTTTACCGGATCAACTGGATCGACCGGTGGTTTCACTGGTGGTTTTACGGGCGGATCAACCGGGTCGATTGGCGGCACCATTGGCCCGGTAATGGTCAGGGTGCCGTCGTAGAAAGTGACCTGATAGTTGGTGCTGGCCTCGATGCCGTCCTGGCGAATGGCATAAGGGCCGACGGCTTCACCGGGGTCGCGCTTGAGGCCGACATTGACACCGTCGTCGTATTTCAAACCTTCGACGCTGTAGGTCAGCGCCGGATCGCGCTGGCCCTGGACCTTGCTCTTGTCGTCGGCGCGAATCACCAACGGTGCCGGGGTAACGGTGAGGATGCCGTCCTTGAAGGTCAGGCTGTAATTGCCACTGGTGCTACGCAGCTCGCCCTGACCAATCTGATAGTTACCGACGTTCTCACCGGCGCGAGTACCGGCACCCGCCCGTGCGAGGGCGCCGCCATTGAGCAACTGGTCCGGGGTTTCGTCGAACTTCTGCCCGCTCATGCCGTAGGTCAGTTGCGGGTCGCGTTCGCCATAGACCTTGCTCTTGTCATGAGCGGTCACGGTCAACGGCGCAGGGGTAATGCTCAACACGCCATCGCGTATTTGAGTCTGATAGCGTTGACCCACGAAGTCGCCCGTGGTGGCCGCCCCGCTGATGGCGTAGTGACCGACATCGGAGCGTTGTGTGGCGGTGGTTTGGGGGGGCAGGCTGACGTTGAAGCGGGCGTCGCCCAGTTGTTCGCCGACATATTGGTCAAGCGCCTGTACGGCCTTGCTGTTGGCATCGGCTGGGTCGGCCAGGATCAATGGCCCGTGGCTGAACGTTGGGTTGGTATCGCCGTACTGACGGCTGGCGTCGTCGATCTGCACGGCGAGTTTGGCTTGGTTGGCGTTGAGCTGTACGGCATCGGCACTGGCTGCCTGGGTATCGAGGAAGTGCACACGTGCCCGTTCCAGCAGCGGCCCTTGGGGCTTGATGCCATCTTGAGGCTGCGCCCAGTCCTGGTCGTTCATCAGCCAAGCCAGGACACCATCGACACTTTTGACCTTATCACCGAGGGCGACTACCAACTGTTCGGATGCACCATTCTGGCTGTTGTGCTGGATTTCGCCCTGGTTCATGGCGCCGCCGATGGCATAGTCATCTACGCCCCAGCCGACGTCACTGCCGTTGCGTGGGTCCTTTGCCACCATTACCACACCTTTATAGGCATCCAGGGCAAAGCCCACCGGCAGCTCTCCGACTGGCACGCCGTTTTTCTCCACCCGGGTCAGTGATGCATTGCCAGCATCGGGCATCAGCTTCCACTGCACGTTCTGGCTGTCAGTGAAACTCAGGCCCTTAACCAGATAGTCAGAGCTGTCCAGGTAGTTCATCAGGATGTTCGGGTCGATGGGTTGGCCATTGCCGTCAACAAACCCCGCCGCTTCGAACACCAGGTAATCGAAACTCTCGCCGCCCTTCTCCAGCGTCACGTTGACCGGTGAGTCCGGGCCCGAGGAGGTCGTTGCAGTGACGTCCTGGAAGCCCACGTACTTGATCTGCTGCGCACTGACACCGTCCAAGGATTCACCCGAATAAGGCGCGACCACCGTACCGGTACGGGTAGTGCCGGTGGCGTTGGTCTGGTTGAATTGAAACACTCCGTTTGTGGCCTGACCGGCCAACGTGCCGGCATGGTTCAGGGGGCTGTTGAGCAATACGCTGGCGCCCTTCACCGCCACATTGGCGCCGATCAGGGCTGTGTTGGCGTCCTGAATCACCGAGGCGGTGTTGGCGGTCTTGATCCAGAGGGTGCCGTTGCCGACATCGACAATGGCGCGTTTGCCATAAGCGGCGGCGCCCGTGTCGGCGGGGGTTGCGAGGTCGTTCAGGCGCACATCACCGGTGGCCGCGATGTACAGGTTGCCGTCTTTGAGCAGGATTGGTGCGTTGATGTGCACGGAGCCGCTGTTGTTGCGTTTGGCCTTGTCCAGAGCAGTGCCGGGGGCCTGGCTGTTGTAGTCAGTGACCGTGCCAACGTTGCCGCTGGCAATCAACGCGAGCGTCTTGCCGCTGCCCACCACCGGCGCAATGATCGGTGCGTTGACGTTGATCCGGTCACGGGCTTCGATGCGTACATCGTTGTTGGCCAGGCTGTTGGCGATGACGCTGTTACTGACGTTGTCACCGGTAGGATTGACAACGATATCAACCTGGTCAGGGTCCAGCAGCCACAGACCAGATCGCGAGCCGCCGGAGGCGTCCACGGCGGCGTCGCGAGTGACACTCAGGCGCTTGCCCGAGGTTTCCACTACGCCACCCTGGATACCCCCTTTGGCGCTGGCCTTGCCGGCAAACTCGGTGTTGCCAGTGGACCAGACCACCACCTTGCCGCCTTCTTTGCCGCCATCGGCCGTGAGCTGGGCGCCCTTCTCAACCTGGGTTTGCCGCGCTGCCTGCTCGGAGCCTTTGCCCTGGAAGCTGCCGCCGACCAGCGCCGTACCGCCTTTGCCAGCACTGCCGGAAACATCGACCTGAGCACTACTTGCCAGTTTGACCTGATCGCCCAGTACACTGACCTGACCGCCGTCACGGCCTTTGGCCGACAGCTTGCCGCTGACCTGAGTCTGCTCAGCATTGCCCAGCACAATAGTGCCGCCCTGATTGCTGACTGAATCGGCAACCACGGCGCCACCGACACTGATTACCGAATCCAGGTGTTTGGCTGCGCGCTGGGCGCTCATGGCCACCACCCCTCCACCGACGTCGATCTGGCCGCTGTTGCTGACCCCGCCTTTGAGGCTGGAGTCGACGCTACCCGCTTCACCAGGCGCGCCTGCAACGGCCAGGCTGATCAGGCCGTCACCATGAAAGTCGAGGGTGGTTTTGGGGCCGGTCGCCAGATTGACCTGACCTTTACGCGCCTGGATCACCCCGGCGTTTTCCACCTGAGCGCCGAGCAAGGCCACGGTGCCGTAATCTTGCACGCTGAGGGTACCGTCGTTGCGCACCAGGCCTTTGAGCTGGACATCGAGTCTGCCGCTTTTGGCGAACTCGCGGGCTTGCGCTTCGGTGATGATCCCGGCGCTGGCCAGCAAAGCGCTGGTCGAGACCCGGGAGCCGGGCCCAAACCAGATGCCGTTGGGGTTGAGCAGGATCACCTGGCCGTTGGAACTGAGCACGCCCAGCACCTTCGATGGGTCGGCACCGATCACCCGGTTGAGGGTCACCGAGGTGCCGTCAGGCTGTTGGATGTGCACCTTGTTGTCAGCGCCAATGCTGAATTTCTGCCAGTTGATACCGGTACGCGGGGTACGGGTATCGATCTGCATGTTCGCGCCGCTCTGGCTGATTTTGCCCTGACCGGAGACGACTTGACCGCCCTGGGGCAGTTCACCGGCGAGTACTTGCTGGGGTGAAACGGCCAGGGCAATGGCCAGGACCAAGGGCGTCAATGCCAGGCGTTGGGTGGAACGTTTCATGGGCCAATCTCCTCAACTGTCACGGCTCATCGATGAGTCGCGGGGTTGAGGCAATCATTGGCCAGACAGGGATGGATCCGGGATCAGGGGATCATGAGTGTGGTGTAGGGGATGCACTACAGCCGTTGAGCCCGCTGCTTTTCTGTGGGCACCAGCCTTGCTGGCGATGGGATAGAAAAGCGAGCAAGGCCGTTGCGTGTTCAGAGCACTTTGCGCAGCGCGGGCAGGCGCACCAAGGACCAGCCGGCTTCGGATTCCGCCAGGGCCAGGCGCAGGCCGTCCTTGGGCAGGGTGTTCAACAAGGTCAATGCCAGGTCGCCGACCATCCAGTTGGCGGTGTTGGAGGCGATCACCCGGCCATCGGCGGAAATCAGCACGGCCTCATGCTCCAGGCGCATCAAGCTGCGTACCAGCAACCGCTCAACGTTATGCAGCGACAAGTCCAGCCCGGCAACCCCGATGAATTGGCCTTGCACCAAAATCGGCATGGTGAAGGTCAGCACGTACATGTTGGTGCCGTAGAGATCCACGTAAGGGCCCTCCACCACACTCTTGCCGGAATCGCGCGGGCGGCTGTACCACGGCATCGCGGTGTAGTCGTAGTAGTTTTCCCGGCGCTGGTCGAAGTTGGGACGCAAAGGCAGCGTCTTGCCGGCATCAGCCAGGTACCACCACTCCAGGTGCATCTCCCGGTCAGCCAGGCAATTGGGCTCGACAATGACGCCACCGCCACAGCCAAACGCGCCGGTGGCGAGCAATTGCTGGTCAATGGCCGGGCGCAGCAAGGCCAGATCTCGGGCAGTGGGTTGGCGGCCTTCAGACAGAACGCGCTCCCACAGCGTGCAGGTTTCTTCCACCAGCTGGCGGACCTGACTGAAGATCGTCCCTAAGGTGCTGTCCAACTGCTGAGCGCAGGCTGATAGGGGGTCGTTGTCGCTCACGGCAAACATGGCATTACCTCACGCAGGTTCGGCTTTCTTGTTATGGGTTGCTCTGGCCCGGAACGTCGTGTTCACAAGCGGGTAAAACAGGGCAAAGCAATTACGGCGCCACACCTGGCGCACTTATCTGCAGCGGCGCAACTCAGTCCTCATCCGTTTCGGCCAGCAACTCCAGACGTAGGCTGATCAGGCGTTTGATGCCGCGGCTCACATGCGCCTCGGCCAAGGCCCCGGCCAACACCGCATCGCCGGCAACCAACGCCTGGAGGATGGCGCGGTGCTCTTGCTCGACCACCGTTACATCGCCACCGCCGGCGGCCTCCAGCCAGAGCAGCTCACCGACTTCGGACTGCAGGCGCATCTCAGTGTGGGTCAGGCGCAACGATTGCGCAGCTGCCGCCACTTCGATATGAAAGCGGGCATCGGCGCGGTGCCGGGCCAGGCGTGATCCGGCCTGCTTGAGTGTCTCGATGTGCTGGGCAATCCGCGCCTGTTGCTCTGGCGAGCTGCGTTTGGCAGCCAGGCGCGCTGCGGTGCCGGAGATGGCGGTCTGCTCATCACCCAGGTCACGCAGGTCCGGGCCACTCATGTCGCGCAGACGTTGCAACAGCAACGCCTCGGGCAATTCCACCGGGGCGCAGACAAAGCTGCCGCCGTTACGGCCTCGGCGCGTTTCGATCAAGCCACGTTGGCGCAACACCACCAGCGCTTCGCGCAAGGTGACGGTGGCGACCCCCAGTTGCAGGGCCAGCTCCGACTCACTGGGCAACTGCTGGCCTTCGGCAAATAACCCCAGTTCGATGGCCTCGACCAACCTTCGCGCCACCTCATCGGTGCGCCCTTCCTGGCGCAACCGGATAAATGCGGTATTACGAGCAGTGTTCAGGGCATTCATTGCCTCTCCCTATCGAGCCGCTGCGCAGCATGGCGCGCGTCCCGGCTAAAAATTCAGTTTCGTATCTTATAACCAAGCGCCGCTCAGCCGATACCGATTAATTGCCCATTCTACGGCACAAACGTTGGTTTAAAGGCCAGTTGGCAAACGACAAACTTTAAGATATGGTTTCATATGTATAGGCCTTCAGCAAACCCCCGCGGTCGCTCCTGTGCCTGCGTTCAGCGATTTTCCAATTACAAGACTGACCAAGGAATACGCCATGCAAACCAAACTTCTGATCAACGGCCACTTGGTCGAAGGTCAAGGCAGCCCTTATGCCGTGTACAACCCCGCCGAGGGTTCGGTACTGGTGAACATCGCTGAAGCCAGCAGTGCCCAGGTTGACGCCGCCGTACTGGCCGCCGACCAGGCGTTCGCCAGCTGGTCACAAACACCGGCCAAGGACCGTGCGCAGTTGCTGCTCAAACTGGCCGACCGCATTGAGGCCGAGGCGCAAACCCTGGCACGCCTGGAATCACTGAACTGCGGCAAGCCTTATCAGGCGGCGCTGAACGACGAAATCCCGGCCATTGCCGACGTCTTCCGCTTTTTCGCTGGTGCCAGCCGCTGCCTGTCGGGCTCGGCCGGCGGTGAATACCTGCCAGGGCACACCTCGATGATTCGCCGTGATCCACTCGGTGTAGTGGCCTCCATCGCGCCCTGGAACTACCCACTGATGATGGTCGCCTGGAAGCTTGCCCCGGCCCTGGCTGCCGGCAACTGCGTGGTGCTCAAGCCCTCCGAGCAAACCCCACTGACCGCTCTGGAACTGGCGCGGATCATGGCTGAGCTGTTCCCCGCCGGTGTCGTCAACATTCTGTTTGGTCGCGGCCCAAGCGTCGGTGAACCGCTGGTCAATCACCCCAAAGTACGCCTGGTTTCGCTGACAGGCTCCGTCGCCACCGGTGCGCGGATCATCTCCAGCACCGCCAGCAGCGTGAAACGTACGCACATGGAACTGGGCGGCAAGGCGCCGGTGTTGATTTTCGATGACGCCGATATCGATGCCGCCGTCGAAGGTATCCGTGCGTTTGGCTTCTACAACGCTGGCCAGGACTGCACCGCAGCCTGCCGCCTGTATGTTCAAAAAGGCGTGTATGAAACCTTCGTCAGCAAGCTCGGCGAAGCCGTGGCAAGCCTGCGCATGGGCCTGCAAGACGACCCGCAGACCGAACTCGGGCCATTGATCACCCGCGACCATCTGGAGCGCGTAGAAGGCTTCGTCGAACGCGCCAAGGCCCAGCCGCACATCCGCGTGATTACCGGCGGCAAGCGTGGCGAAGGCCCGGGCTTCTTCTTTGAGCCGACCGTCCTGGCTGACGCCCGCCAGGACGATGAAATCGTCCAGCGTGAGGTGTTCGGCCCCGTGGTCAGCATCACCCCATTCAGCGATGAAGCACAGGCCCTGGCCTTTGCCAACGACTCGGACTACGGCCTGGCCTCTTCCGTCTGGACCCGTGACGTCGGCCGCGCCAACCGCTTGGCAGCCCGCTTGCAGTACGGCTGCACGTGGGTGAACACCCACTTCATGCTGGTCAGTGAAATGCCCCATGGCGGCATGAAGCAGTCGGGTTATGGCAAGGACATGTCCATGTACGGCCTGGAAGACTACACCTGCGTGCGTCACGTCATGTTCAAGCATTGATGCCCTGACAACAAAACATATAAAACCATAGGCAATATGGCTTAAGAGGTGTGTCACCATGCTTATTACCGGCATCAAGAGCCGCCCGGTCTACGACCAGCTTCAACCCATGACAGGTGGCCTGCGTCACCTGATTGCGGGCCAGGGCAGTGGCGGAGCCGCCATGCTGCGCCTGCTTGCGGACATGTCCACGAGCCAGCGCCAAAACAGCACCCTGCTGTATTCCACGGAGTCGTTCTCTGGCCATAACCACCTGCAGGCCCTGCAGCAGGCACAAGCGGCCAGTCTGGAAGTGTTTGCCACCAACCAGGCATTGATCGATGCCCTGCGTGATCGCCTCGGCGACGCGTATATGGGCACGCGCCTGTACCTGAGCGGCTCGGAAAGCTTCATCGGCACCGCCATGCAAGCCGCCAACGCCGTGGACCTCAATCGCGATGAGGTGCTGCGCGAACACAGCGGCACGCTGGTGCGTAGGGTCTGGTGCGCGCACTGCGACACCTACACCGAGAACGTCACTCAACGCGTATTCACCTGCCCCGGCTGCCAGCTCAGTCTGGTGGTGCGTGATCACTATTCCCGTCGTCTGGCCGCCTTCCAGGGCATCAAGGCCGATGGCGAAGTCCCAGGCGAACTGCCCGCTGCCGAGGAGCTCGACACATGAATACCCATAACGGCACCCTCAGCGTCCGCGTGGCGCGGATCGAGCAACTGACCCCGGAAATCAAGCGCTTCACCCTGGTCGACCTCGACGGCAAGCACCTGCCCGCCTTCTCCGGCGGCAGTCATGTGGTGGTAGTTCTGGAAGACGGTGACAAAACCCACCGCAACGCTTACTCGTTGATGAGTTCGCCCTACGACTCCAGCGCCTACCAGATTGCCGTGCGCCGGGTCAGCGAGGGCCGTGGCGGCTCACGCCACCTGCACGACAAAGTCCGCGAAGGTGACCAGTTGCAGATTCTGCAACCGGCCAACCTGTTCCCCTTGGCTAAACATGCCCGCCAGCACCTGTTCATTGCCGGTGGTGTCGGCATCACTCCGGTGTACTCGCAACTCGAAGAGCTGCATGTAAAGCAGTCCACCTTCGAACTGCACCTGGCCGTACGTGGCCCGGCGCACACCGCCCTGGGCCTGGAACTGCAAGCCCGGTATGGCCAGCGTGTGCACCTCTATGTACAAGGCCAGGATCAGCGTTTGGACATTCGCAGCGTCCTCAGCGCGCGCCCGTTGGGCAGCCATGTCTACGTTTGTGGCCCGGACAGCATGATCGACGACACCCTCGACAGTGCCCATGCACTGGGGTGGACCGACAGCCATATCCACTACGAGCGTTTCGTCGAACAAGGCTCCACTGGCAAGCCATTCAGCGTTACCCTCGCGCGCCAAGGGGTAACCCTGGAGGTGCCTGCCGAGCAGTCGCTGCTCGAGGCCGCTGAACAGGCTGGCTACAAGGTGCCCTACCTGTGCCGGGGCGGTGCTTGTGGCTATTGCGAAACCGAAGTGCTGGACGTCGAGGGCGAACTCGATCATCGCGACGACTGGCTCAGCGACGAAGACAAGCTGAGCAAGCGCAAATTCATGCCTTGTGTATCACGTGCCAACTGCAGCCGCCTGGTCGTAGACCTCTGAAACAGGAAAACAACAACATGACCGTATTCAAGCCTATCGAAACCTATGCCGACGTTGGCAGCGACCACACCTACAGCAACAGCCGTGAAGCGGTGCTGCGCCTGCCCTTCCCCTACCCGGAAGACCAGTACATGTATTCGATGAACGTCGAACCTCATGTACCGTTCGGCAGCGGCGCATTGCGTGGGCAATTCGACATCGACGAGCATTACATCTCCGAATGCCATCACCGTGCGCACACCCTGGAAAGCCAGCCCGGTGTCCACTACGCCGCGCTGCCGCACATGATGGAAGCGCAGTGGGACTTGCTCGAACTGCTGATGGAGTCGTACTCGCGTGATTTCCCCGAGCACTTCACCCTGGAAAAAAGCGGCAGCCAGTGGCACTGGATCAACCGCCCGCTGCAAATCGACGACACCTTCACCTTCGGTGACGCGAGCACGCTGCCGATGGACCCGATGGAGTACATCACCCGCCAGGCGCAAGGTGAGTTCATCCTCCTTGAAGAGCGTGATGACACCCTGGTTATGGGCGCAGGCATGGCCACCCAGCGGGCCGACTATTCGCTGCGTTTCAACCTGGGCATGAGCTTCATGGAGTTCCACGGCCCGGTGCCCAAGCTGCATGAAATGGGCATTCTGCAACGCGCCCTGAAGTTCCTCCTGCGCCTGCGCCCTGGCCACCCGGTACGACGTACCAACTGGTCGATCACCGTCAATCCGCGCCTGGAGACCTCTGCCGAAACCTTGCCGGACTGGGCACCCGATCGCACCATCGTCACCCCTGAAAACGCCGGCGAGCTGGTCAACCTGCGGATTGAGCTGCAGCCACTGCACCGTTTGCCACGCAGCAACGCGGTGCTGTTTCCGGTACGTACTTACCTGATCAGTCTCCAGCAACTGGCCGAATTTGCCCCGCAATGGGCCAAGCGCATGCACCGGGTGATTCGCGACCTGGACCAGGAACTGGTGGACTACAAGGGCTTTACCCGCTACCGCGACGCGATGGTCAGTTATCTGGCGCAATACGACGACGGCACACCGGTCGACGAAAGCCAGCAATAACCCGACAGACTGCGAGCGCGCCAGCGCGGCGCGCTTTTACCCTTGATGTGCTTGCCATCCACGGATCACCTATGAAAACAATACGAAACTTCCTGCCCGAGAGCTGGAGTCTGGTGTTCTCCGCTGCAGGTTCGGCCTATGGTGTCGGCTTGCTCGGCCTCTGGGCCTTGCCCTTCCTGATCAGCGCCATCATCCACGACCTGCACCTTAACGAAGCCCAGGCCGGCCTGCTGATGTCGGCGGAATTCGGCTTCACCATGCTCGCCTCGCTGCTGATCGCCCCCTTCATGGGCCGCGCACCGCGTCGCACGCTGGCCCTGATCGGTACACTGCTGGCCATCGTCGCCAACCTTGCCAGCGCCAACATTGAAAATATCTATGCCCTGGCGGCGGTGCGCTGCCTCGCCGGCCTCGGCGCAGGCCTGGCCCTGGCCTGCGGCAACGCGGCGGTCGCCAGCGCCAAACACCCGGACCGCATTGCCGGGCACATGAACGTGCTGTCGGTGTTGCTGATGATTGTGGTGATGCTCGGTTATGCCAAAGTCATGGCCCTGTATGGCCTTCCGGGTCTGTACTACGCCATGGCAGCGACCATGGCAGTGATGCTCCTGACCATCCCGGCCATGGCCCAGCGCGCACCGGTCGCCGAACCTTCGCCGCTGCTGCATGGTGCCAGCAAAGGCGGCGGCAACATTCTCCTGAGCCTGCCAGCCATCTGCATGATGCTGGCAATGTTCGTGTTCCAGGCTCGCGACACCATGGGTTGGGCCTTCGTCGAGCGCATCGGCACCATGGTCGGTTACAGCGGCGACGAACTGGGCGTACTGCTGTCGTTCCAGTCGGTGGTCGGCCTGATCGGCCCGTTGATTGCCGCAATGGTCGGCAAGCGCTTTGGCATGAGCACCCCGGTCATCCTGGCAATTCTGCTGACCGGCGGCACCAGCCTGAGCTACGTGCTTGGCGAGCACTCCAAGACCCTCTACACCGCCGGCGTGATGACCATCTGCGTCACCTACTTCTACGCCCTGAGCTACCTCACCGGTCTGGCCGCCGCACTGGATCGTGAAGGTCGGGTAGTCGCTGCGGCCAGCAGCTTCCTGAGTCTGGGCCTGGCGGTCGGCCCGGCCATTTCTGGTGGCCTGATCTCCCTCGGTGGTTTCACCCTGGCCGCGTGGGGCATTGGTGTGACCGTGGTGCTGACCTTGCTGCTGGTGATTGTGCCGCTGGCCAGCATTCGTCGCGAGCATGCCCCACTGACCCCAGTGTTGGCGCTCTAGCAGTACTGCTGGGGGCTAAACGAAGGCTCCCGTGCGCACCTCGCCGCTGCGCACGGTGCCGCTGCTCATTCAGCGCGGCCCGAACACCATTAACAACGACTGCGGCGCGGTGCTTTGCGGGTGCTGCGGCTCTTGCAGCACAAGCAATCGAAAACCGGCCATGTCCAGCGCATTGAACCAACTGGACAAGGTGCGCATATACCACGGCATCGGTTGCCACTGCCCTTGGAATTCGGCAAAGGTCTCTTGCCGCCAACCATCCTGATAATGACCCGACGCCGCCGTCCACGGATGCAGCGTCTGGATCACCAGCGCACCGCCAGGGCCGAGCAGTGCGTGCAGCGCGCAGAGCAGCGGGATGATGTCCTGGTGCAACAGCGCGAAGTTGGCGCAGATCAGGTCGTAGTTGTTGCCAATGTCCACCGTTGCCTCTGCCAACGCTTGATAGCTGGCCAAGTGCACCCGGGAAGTACTTGCTGCCCGAGCTGCCTCGACCAATGTCGGATCGCCATCGACGCCGACGGCCGTGATCCCGCGCTCAGCCAGCGCCCGCAACAACCACCCTTCCCCGCAACCAAGATCCAGCACACGTTCAGGTTGACGGCCGAGCACCGCCAGCAGGATTGCCTGGTCAGTGACTTGTTGGCGACTTGCAATACTGCCGCTACGGATCGCCGCTATCCATGAGTGGGCATTATCGTGCCAGCTTTGCAGCACATCAGCTTCGGGGGTGAGCATGGTGATTTCCGGGGTTGGAGCCTGGTGGGAAGGATAGGACAAATCCTGAAGTCGCAGTTTGCGGCGTCTGAACTTGCGCGTTCAAGATCAAGAGCCGTACAGAGCGAGGTGTGCACTGCTCTTGTGGGAGCTGGTCTTGCCAGCGATGCAGACACCGCGCAGCAACTGACACCGCGTCGATACCATCGCCGGCAAGACCGGCTCCCACAATGGGCCGGCAGCGTCGCCACATCGACTGGATAAGTTCGCGTTCTAAACACCCAACACCAGCACCAAAAAGACCTTCCAACAGATAACAAGCTGCTACTTTCCAACGTACCCATCGTCACTGCTCTGAGGAGACCCGGAATGAAATCATTCACCGGCGGTTGCCTATGCGGCAACGTACGTCTTGTCGCCACAGGACACCCCTACCGGGTTGGCCTTTGTCATTGCCTGGACTGTCGCAAGCATCATGGCGCGCTGTTCAATGCCTCTGCAATATTCCCTGAGGATGCGGTGACGATCACTGGCGAAACCCGCGACTACGGCGGGCGCTTCTTCTGCCCACACTGCGGCTCGTCGGTTTTCGCCCGCAGCGCTGACGAGGTCGAAGTAAACCTCGGATCGCTGGATGCGCCCAACCAATTGATACCCACCTATGAAAGCTGGACCGTGCGACGTGAGTCCTGGTTGCCAGCGTTTGCGCTGACAAGACGATACCAACACGACCGCAACCCCACGAACCGTCTTGAGCAATAGCGCGGTTATGAAGCACGCCAGCTCAAGGCGAACAACGTTTGTGCAGGCACTTCAAACCGGATGCGACCGTTGCGGCAATCAATCGCAGCATCGCGACTTCGGCTGTCGGGGCCGAACAACGTGAGTGACGGGCAGGCAGTGCCGGCGCCTTGCAAACTGACCTGCTGTAAACGCTCGCCCTTGTTCACCCCTAACACACTGCGTTGCTGGTCGCGGGCCATGGCCAGCGCATCGACTTCGAAAGCGCTGTTGTCCAGGCGCTGAACCTGATCAAGCCAATGCGCCTGCATGAACTGTTGCGCCAGGCCCACCGGCTTCAACTCGAAGCGATTGGGCCCCGGTAACCGGATCATGCCTTTGAGGTGATCAGGATCATCAGCGGCCTGGAACCAGTTGATCATATCGAGCAGCCCATCCTGCGCGGAGTTGATCGCAACCGATGCCCACCACAGGGCAGCGAAATGCGTCTCCTGCTCGTAGGGGCTGACGCTGCCACCGCTGGAGATGTTGGTCTGGTCCAGTAACAGCGCCTTGCGCGGTCTGCCGTTCGCTTGCAAGCCGACCACCTCGGCCGCCCGGCGCACATTGTCCCGGTAGACGCGGGTCGCCAGCAGGTCACGGATCATCCATTCGTGCCAGGCCAACGCATCGATCTGCGGCGCCGATTCAGCCAGCATGCGTCGGGCCCAATTGATCCCGCGGCGCTGGTCACCCTGAGGAATGAATGGCCCGTTGACCAGCCTTGAACTCGCCGGCATGGCGATCCGCACACCGGCTTCTCGGGCTCCCGGATAGGCGCGTACCTGGCGGTCCATGGCATCGAAGAAACGCTTGTAGGTGGCGTAGTCGCGGTAGTTGTAATTGGGTTCGTCAGCAAACGACAGGTAGTGAATGCCCTTGCCGCCCAAGGCCACGGTTGCCGCCAGCCACGCGTCAAGGCCGGCGATACTCTGAGCGTTTTCTTCCAGGTCGGCCTTGCGCTTGGAGGCACCGAGCAACGTGATGTTCATGTCAATGGCGGCGCGGTCCTGGTAGAAGCGCCGGAAGGCATCTTCGTAGTGGGGCCGCCCTGCCATGATGTCGACGTTGCTGTAGAAGCCGGCGGCACGCGGCTTGAGGGCATCGAGGGCGGCATGGCTACCCGCCGGCGGCAGGAGGTACGGCATGGCAATGCCCAAACGCGGGGTCGGGCCAAGCACGTCGGCATACACGTTGAGTTCGGTCCGGCCGCTGTCTTGGCGCAAGGGCTGCAAATGCTGCGCTCGTTGGGCGAATAGATTAGCGGTGCCGTCGAGCCAGAACGCCGCCTTGCCACTGCCTTGCAGGTGCAGGCGCCAGGTTTGGTCCGTGCCGGCAACCGGCAGAGCCACCTGATCAAACAGCGGGTATTGCCGGTGAGGCTTGAGCCTCAGCGCGACCTGGGTGCCATCACTCAAACGCTCAGCCTGCAACGCCTTGATGCCGCCGAAATACTTGCCCGCCAGCATCGCCTGCTCACCGGCGCGTACCTTGAAGTAAAGCTCGGCATCGTTGCCGAGCTCGACGCTGAAATGCACCTTGGTCGGGGCAAACAGAGCGACCGTGTTGTCATCGTGTTCGAATCGATATCGCCTGAAACTGTAGCCTGGTACTTCCATACGGTAACTGGCAGCGCTGGCAGGCAAGGCCCAGGTTTGTTGGCCGCGGCCTTCAGTGGCAGGGATAAAGCGCTCGCCACGCAATTGACCCTGACCGTCGAGCAAGTAGATACGCTCCTCATTGGCACTGGTTTGCCAAGCCGGAACCCAACTGACGCGCAGCGTGTCATTGCGACTTGGCTGCAGGTACAAGCTGCCGTCACGAATGGCAGCCCAGCGCATCGGCGCGGCCTGGGCCAGGGTGCTGAACACAAGTGTCATGAGTAAAAGCGTTCGTTTCATACGTTCCTTTGCCTCGGTATCCAGTGCAACGACGCCAGGCGCGTGCTGCTTCAGATTCAAGACAGCTGTAAACACAGTGAGAAAACTACAACGGGTATAGATCAAGTAGTGGCACATTGCGCCAATACACCGTCATCGCCGATGGAATAGACACTGACCAGGCGATGGACGGTATATAACCATTTCGACTTATTACAGAAGTTGCGTGACGCGGCGCTGCTAACCAGGTTTTTTGATTTGTGCCGCTACATTTATATGCAAACGCTTGACGGAATTACGGCGCCAATATTGTGCTCATTGCGCACTCGGCAACTTACTTGCTCTTTGAAAAGGTGATGCTAATGTGACATCGACCTAGCCGTTCGCTGACAAGGACAGAGGCCTGGAAATGAGCGCAGAGAAGCGGTTTCATTCGCTGGACAGTTTCCGCGGCCTGTTTGCTGTGGCGGTGGTGCTCTATCACTTGCGCGTCAGTGGCAGTTTTACCGAATGGGCATTCTTCCGTCATTCTGAAGTGTTTGTTGCCTTCTTCTTTGTTCTCAGCGGTTTTGTTCTAACCCACGCCTATGGCAATAAAGCCCACTTGAATTTTCGCAAGTTCTTCATCTCGCGGACGTTCCGTTTATTACCGTTGCACCTGTTCATGCTTGGCGTCTTCATACTCTTGGAGTGCGGCAGGTACATTGCCTACCACAAAGGCATGGCGTTCAATAACGCCCCCTTCAGCGAAAAGTTCGCCCCTGGCGAAATCCTGCCGAATGCGCTGCTGCTGCAATCCTGGACCCATTTAACCAACCCGCTGTCATTCAACTATCCGTCCTGGAGCATCAGCATTGAGTACTACACCTACATGCTGTTCGCCTTGATCTTGAGTATTGCCGGCGGCGTCCGGCAATGGCTATGGGCAGTGATCGTTCTGGCAACACTGACGCTGATTTATACCGGCAACACATTCTTCACCGTCGAATCCATCCGTGGCCTGGCCTATTTCTTTACCGGCTGCCTGACTTACATGCTTTACCTCAAGCTTGCCCAGCCCGGGCAAGCGACGTTCTGGCTAATGACACTGCTTGAGGTTGCCGCGGTCGCTGCGGCGCTGCTGTTCGTGGTCAACGACTTTGCCACCAAGGCCCTGGTGGCCAGCCCGTTGTTCAGCGTCATCATCCTCATATTCGCCTTTGATAGCGGAGCGCTGTCGCGCGTGCTGGCGGGGCAACCTTTCAGCTTTCTGGGCAAGCTGTCCTACTCCATCTACCTGACCCACGCCGCGATTCTTTTTTGCGTGGTGTCTGTGTTCATGGTGGCAAAAAAGTTCCTTGGCATCGATGTCGCGCCAATGATCGACGGCACTCGCTACCTGGACACCGGTAATCCCCTGTTCAACAACCTGGTGGCCCTACTGGTGGTGGCTATGGTGGTGCTGGTGTCGATGTTCACCTACCGCTATGTGGAAATGACCGGCCAGGCCGTTGGCCGGGCGCTCGCCAACAAATCCGCGGACAAACGCCCCGTGCTCGAGTCCTAACCCCACGCTAAAAAGGATTTCGCCATGAATCCCGCCCGCCAGGCTGCAGACGACAAGCTGGACAGCGTTCAAATGCTGCGTGCAATTGCCGCCCTGGCAGTGGTGTTCTTTCATATTCCGTTGTTTCGCAACGGCGACTGGGGCGTGGACATTTTTTTCGTCATCAGCGGTTTCATCATGGCCTTGGTTACCGCTCAGTCAGGCAGCTACTTTTTCAGCAAACGGCTCATTCGCGTGGTGCCGCTGTATTGGCTCGGAACCCTGGGTGTGTTCGGTGTCGCGCTGGTATTGCCAAGCCTGTTGGACAACACCACGGCGGACGTGACGGGCCTGGTCAAATCGCTGTTGTTTATCCCTTACCAGAAAGGCGAACATGTCCAGCCGCTGCTGTACCTGGGCTGGACCCTGAACTTTGAGATGTTCTTTTACGCCGTCTTCGCCCTCTCCATGGCCATCAGCCACCGTTACCGTCTGCTGATCTGCTCGCTGGTCTTACTGACGCTGGTTGGTCTAGGTCACCTGGTGACCTTCGAGGCGCTACTGGCCAGGTTCTACACGCAACAGATTCTCGCCGAGTTCGTCCTTGGCATGGGCTGCTACGCCGTCTATGCCCGCACCGCAGCGTGGCGTAGTGCCGGGCCTAGCCACGGCGCACGCACGGCACTGATTGTGGTTGGCCTCGTGGCGCTGGCGTATATGCCGTTTGGCGGTGAACTGACAGCATCACTGGGGCGCGCGCTGGGCTGGGGCCTACCGGCGACCGTGGTGTTCCTGGCGCTGGTGCATGGCTTGGCGGGGCTGCGCTTGCCCGCGTTGCTGGTGTTGATTGGCGATGCCAGTTACTCCCTGTATCTGTTTCACCCCTATGTGCTGAAAGTGTTCAATAAGGTCTTCCACGTCTTCGATACCCCAGGTGTCCTCGCTTACGTAATGACGCCGGTGAGCATTGCCTTGTGCTGCCTCGTTGCCATCGGCATTTATCGCCTGGTGGAGTTGCCTGTGACTCGATGGCTACGCGTTGTTTTCATTGACCGGCGCAAACGCGCTAAAGGCCCCCTGGTCATACCCGCAGCAAGCAGCGAGTAATAGCCCCACTCTTGCCGGGCGATAGCTACAATCTTTTGTACGAAGCCTACGCAGCAGGCAGATGGTGTGAGCAACGCCCTGCACGGCTGAGGTCCAGATCATGAACGCACGCCCGCGTTGCACTGCCTACCATGAAGCAGGGCATGTTTTGGCCTTCTGGTGGAACGGCCAGCGCATCAAGCGGGTGACCGTGCGTACCCGCGCCGAAGCCCTGCTCGGGCCGATGATTGATCTGCGCGGCAACCTGCAACAGGTCAAAGGCCTGGTCGAAGCGCAATACCTGGTGCCATTCCCCGCCTTCGAGCCTCCCGGCATTGCTGAATACTTGCCCTCTATGATCGATTCCATTGAACGCGACCTCGTGCATTGCTTTTCCGGGCCCGTGGCCGAGGCGATCTACCGGCACAGCCCGTCCGACCGCTGCATTTCCCGCAGCGGAGCCGGTGACCGCCTGCGGGGCATGGAGTTGATCAACTTGCTGCCGGCACGCCAGGTACTCGATGCCGAGGCCCGTGCCATTGCCCGCTCAGGCTGCCTGGTGCGCCGCTACTGGCCGGCGCTTTGCGCTGTTGCCCAACGCCTGGTGGACCAAGGCACGGTGAATGGCGAAGAACTCAGCGCCCTGTTGTGTCAGCTCACGGGCGAGACACCGACACGCTATGCCAATGCCCTGACCAGCCTGGATCATGCCGCCACCCGATTACGGCCGCTCTCCTTGGCATGATAGAGCTGCTGGTCGGCGCGCTTGAGCACCGACTCGGCTGTCGGCGTTTCGATGCTGCGTGAGGCAACCCCAATGGAGATGGTCAGCGTGCCGACCTGCGGGACCGGGGTCGTGGCAATGGTGTGGCGGATTCGCTCGGCAATCTCCCGCGCCACCTCGAGATTTGCTTCCGGCAAAATCAGGACGAACTCCTCACCACCGGCCCGACAGGCCAGGTCTTGCTCTCTGGAGTTTGCGGCAATGATCGCCGCCACTTGCTTGAGGGCATCATCGCCGACATCGTGGCCAAACGTGTCGTTAACCCGCTTGAAATGGTCGATATCCAACGCCAGCACCGCGTAAGGCCGCTGCGTCTGGGTGAGCGTCTCCAGGGCTGCGCTCATCGCACGGCGATTGGCCAGGCCCGTCAACGGGTCGCTCTGAGCCTGATGACTGAGGCTGCCGAGCTTTTGCTGCAACAGTTGCACGCCTGACAGCAAAGCTCGGCGGATGGCTGCCGCTTCTGCGTACCAGGCATTGATGGCATTGAGCTGCTCGGTGGCCTGCGGCGCTGCCAACTGTTCGGCGCTGTCTGCCAGTTGCCGTAACGGCCGGGTAATCAGCAGGGTCGCGACCAGGATCACCACCAGCCCCACCAAGCCCGCCGGAATGAGCTTGATGAGCATCTCACGCATCAATTGCCCAAGCGGCGCCAATGCTTGTTCACGCGGCTGTTGCGCCACCACAGCCCAATGGGCCTCCGGCACCTGGGCGTAACCGGCCAACATCGCAATGCCCAGGTAATTGACGGTCTCCATCGCCCCCTGCTCACCGCGCAGGGCAGCATCGACCGTGGCGCTGGTGCTTAGCACTTCGCCAATGCGCTGGTGATCGGAATGATGCAGCAGGCGCCGATTATCATCAGCGATAAAGGCAAAGGTGCCGTCGCGGTGATAGTGGTTGCTGATCAAGGTGTGCAAGGTGCCTTCCTTGCGAATGTGAATCGCCGCGCCGATGACACCGAGGAACTGCCCCGATGGGCTGAACACCGGTTGTGAGATGAATACGATCAGGTTACCCAGGACATTGACGTAGGCATGACTGACCAGTGGGCGGCGCGCGTGCAATGCGTGCTGGACTTCATCAGTGGTCAACGTCGCGTCAACCATCTGCGCCTGGTCTGGATAGATTTGCAGGACCTTGCCGGCAGCATCCAGGATCAGTACCGCGTTGAAGGCATTGTCCTCGGCCTGCAGGCGCGTGACTTCTTCCTTGAGTAATTGCTGGTCGTTGAAGTGCCGACCGACTCTCTGACTGCTGAAATGCAGGCGATTGTGTGCGGACGTGATGAACTGGCCGATACTGGAGGCGACTTTGGAGGTGTAGGCTTGATTGGCTTGCAATGCCGAATGAACCAGGGCATCACGTTGCACGCCATAGGCCACCCACAAGCTGTTGCAAAGCGTTGCCATGACGGCCAGAAGGACAAGGATCAAAATAAGGCCACGCAGGCCTACTGACACCGAATGGAATTTGATCATGGCCCCTGCCGTTTGCTTTATTCCCTGCAACACATAGTAGTGCGCTGGGCCGACCGAGGTGCGAAGATTGCGCCTGCTGCGCAGTCGATCGCAGCCTCGCGGCAGCGGCTACAGATTCCTGTCGGCGCCAGCGGCGCCTATCTACACGATTTCAGCAGCAGACGCCCGTACACCTTCAGCGACATCCACCCAGTGTGCATTGACCAACGCCGCCATCCGCTCAGGTTCGATGCACACCGCCGAGTTCGGCGCACCGGCGGCCGGGTAGACGCTGGCGAAATCCTTCAACGAAACATCGCAAAACACCTGCAGCGGCCGAACCAGGCCAAAGGGGCAGACACCTCCGACCGGATGACCGGTCTGCTCTTCAACCTGCGAGGCATCCAACATCCGCGCTTTAACCCCAAAGTGCTGTTTGAACTTGCGGTTGTCCAGGCGCGCGTCACCGCGGGCGACCAGCAAGATCACATCGTCCCCCACCCGCAGCGACAAGGTCTTGGCAATCTGCCCCGGTTCAACCCCCAACACCTCGGCGGCCAAGGCTACGGTGGCCGTACTGGTCTCGAGTTCCAACACCGGAATATCCGTGGCGTGCTGGGCGAAAAAGGCTTTGACTGACGCTAAGCTCATGCTCAATTGGCTCCTGGGATCGAGGCATTACGGGTTGCCGTTGTGCGCCAATGGAACATGACCGCGTCAGCCTTGGCAAGCCTGCAGGCGGCTGTTCAATGCACCGCGCGGGTGACCAGGTAACTGAGCAGCTCGGGTTCGTCATCCAGTTCAAGGGTGCGTACCGGCCGTGGCAGGTTGTCCAGCACCGCACGCCAGAAGGCCTGGGCGGTTTCGTCCTGGTCATAGAAACGCACCAGCCAGTCGCTCTCCCCGCTCGTCAGCACCTGGCTGACCACGGCGCGACCGATGCCTTTACGCCGGTAACGCTTGAGGATGAACAGGTCCGCCAGCTCCAGGGCATTGAGTGCGGGCAACTCACTGCGCTCGACCAACAGGAAACCGGCAATGAAGCCATCCACCAGGATCAGGTTGGCGCTCCACTGTGGCTCCTGCCAGTAGCGCGCCAGGTGTTCCTCGTGGATGTAGAAACGACCATCCACTTCAACATCCTCCTGCTCCCAATCCGACGACTCGTAGGCATAGAACTGGTACAGGTTGCGAATCAGCTCGGCTTGTTCCGCACCGGTTTGCAGCAGTTCGACGGTAAAAGGGATCGCAGGCATGAAGTTCTCGGTCAATAAACAGATAGCGCGTTTTTCGCGGGCGCTATTGTTTACAAAACGGCTGACCAATACCAGCAGCACAAGGCAAGCCGATGACTGACAGCGAACCCGCATGTGACCCGGCGCCCCTGTCGCGACCCGCCGTGGTGGCCTACGCCTTCGGCCTGCACGTGGCGCTGCTGATCTTTGTGCCGACGGGCTGCAAGCCCGGGTGGATCTTCCAGGCGGTGCTGGTGCTGGCCCGCGTCAACCCGGAGATCTACCAGGCACGCAGCCGTTTCACGCCCGATCGCAGCCTCGCGGCAGCGGCTCAAAGCGCCCAACAAGGCAGTGTTCACACCCGCGCCAGCGCCTGGGCCAGGTCCGCGCGCAGGTCTTCGACGTCTTCCACCCCCACCGACAAGCGTACCAGCCCGTCGCCGATCCCCAACAGCGCGCGGGTTTCGGCCGGGATGCTGGCATGGGTCATGATCGCCGGATGCTCGATCAGGCTTTCCACACCGCCCAGGCTCTCGGCCAGGGCAAAAATGCCCACGCCCTCCAGAAAGCGTTTGGCACCGGCCAGGTCGCTGTTGAGGTCCATCGAAATCATCCCGCCAAAACCCCGCATCTGCCGCCGGGCCAGGCCGTGCTGGGGGTGCGAGACCAAGCCCGGGTAGTAAACCCGTGCGACCTGCGGCTGGCGTTCCAGCCAATGCGCCAGTTCCAGGGCGTTGCTGCAGTGGCGCTCCATGCGCAGGGCCAGGGTTTTCACCCCGCGCAGGGTCAGAAAGGCATCGAACGGCCCGGCGATCGCCCCCACCGCGTTCTGTAAAAAGCCCAGGCGTTCGGCCAATTCCGGGTTCTGCCCGACCACGGCAATCCCGCCGATCACGTCGGAGTGGCCGTTGAGGTACTTGGTCGTCGAGTGCACGACGATGTCGAAGCCCAGCTCCAGCGGGCGCTGCACCCAAGGGCTGGCAAAGGTGTTATCGGCAACACACAGAATCCCGCGCTGGCGACACCGCTCGGCGACCGCGACCAGATCAGTGAGGCTGAGCAAAGGATTGCTCGGCGTCTCCACCCAGACCATACGGGTGTCGTCTTGCAGCGCCGCTTCAAACGCCTGCAGGTCGCTGAGGTCGACAAAGCTGAAACGGTGACCGGCGCTGCGCCGGCGAACCCGTTCAAAAAGGCGGAAGGTGCCGCCGTACAAGTCGTTGCCGGAGACAATATGAGCACCGGCATCCAGCAGTTCGAGGACGTTGGCAATGGTTGCGAGCCCCGAGGCAAAGGCGAACGCCTGGGTACCGCCCTCAAGGTCCGCGACACAACGCTCCAACGCCCAGCGCGTAGGGTTGTGCGAACGGCCGTAATCCAGGCCCTTGTGCACGCCAGGGCTCTGCTGGGCATAGGTGGAATTGGCATAGATCGGCGGCATCAAGGCCCCGGTGGACGGGTCGGGGCTTTGTCCGGCATGGATTACGCGGGTGGCGAAGCCGCGGGGCGCGTTGGTTTCATCGTGCTGGCTCATGGCAAGGACCTGCGCAGGTGGTTGAGCATGTCGACACGGGTAATCAGGCCATAGAAGCCCGAGGCATCGGCAATGATCGCCACCAGCCCACGGTCGAGTTCCGCTTGCAGTGTAGTCAGGCTGGCACTGGGCGGCAGGGTTTGCAGCTTGTCAGTCATGGCGCTGGCCACCGGCAGGCTAAAGTGCGTAGGGTCGGCGTGCATGCCGACAAGAATGTCGGATTCGTCGATAACCCCGACCAGCCGCTGCCCACCCTCAAGCACCGGCAATTGCGAGACATCGGCCAGACGCATGCGCTGGAAGGCGGTGAGCAAGGTGTCGCCAGGCCCGACGCTGATCACCCGGCCGTCTTCGAAACGCCGGGCGATAAGGTCGCGTAAATCACCGTAGTGCTTGAACTGCAGCAAGCCCTGGTCGGTCATCCACTGGTCGTTGTAGACCTTCGACAGGTAACGGGTACCCGTATCGCAGACAAAACTGACCACCCGTTTTGGTGCGGTCTGCTCACGGCAATAGCGTAACGCGGCGGCCAGCAGGGTACCGGTCGAGGAGCCGCCGAGAATCCCTTCGGCGCGCAGCAACTGGCGGGCGTGGTCGAAACTCTCTTCATCGCTGATCGAATAGGCCTGACGCACACTGGAAAGGTCGGCAATCGATGGAATGAAATCCTCTCCGATGCCCTCCACCGCCCAGGCGCCGGGTGTACCTAGGGCGCCGCTGCGGCTGTACTCGGCCACCACCGAGCCGAGCGGATCGGCCAGAATCATGGCCAGGTCCGGTTGCACCCGGCGAAAGAAGCGGGTCAGCCCGGTGAGGGTACCGGCCGAACCAACACCGACAACAATGGCATCGACGTCATGGTGCATTTGCGCCCAGATTTCCGGGGCCGTGCTGCATTCATGCGCCAGAGGATTGGCCGGATTGTTGAACTGATCGGCGAAGAACGCCTCGGGGATTTCGCGACTCAGGCGCGCGGCCACGTCCTGGTAGTACTCCGGGTGACCCTTGCCGACATCGGAGCGGGTGATGTGCACCTCAGCGCCCATCGCTTTGAGGTGCAGAACCTTCTCGGTGGACATTTTGTCCGGCACGACCAGCACCACCCGATAGCCCTTGGCCCGACCGACCAAGGCCAGGCCAAGACCGGTATTGCCCGCCGTGGCTTCGACGATGGTACCGCCGGGGCGCAGGCGCCCATCGCGCTCGGCCGCGTCAATCATGGCCAAGCCGATGCGGTCTTTGATCGAACCGCCGGGGTTCTGCGATTCGAGCTTGAGAAAGAGCGTACAAGGACCGGTATCGAAACGGCTGACACGCACCAAGGGTGTATTGCCGATCAGTTCGAGCACGGCTGGGCGGGAATCATTGGGCATAGCGTCACCTCGCAGCGGCAATGTGCGCTGGGTCGGCAACGACCGCTACCCGATCGGCGTTACCTCCCAGGCAAGGCCTCGTGTGGACCATAGGCCCGCTTGGCGCCCGCCGCAACCGTTCGCGGCTGATCGGTAGTGCCTGGTCGGTCAGTGCGCAGACGCAAGGCAAATGCCAGCGGTTGCAGGTCGAAACAGCGCGGGCAAATGCAGCGGCAAAAAAACATCCACTGCTGGCCCCCTGCCCTCTACCCGAAAGGCAAACTTGCTTTCCTTTCAATAACTTAGGTTTGGCACCATGCGGGCTTATGGATTGACCCTTGCAACGATTTTTCTCGCCACCCTGTCACTCGGCGTACAGGCCAAAACACTGGGGCAGAATGATCGCTATGTGTGTAGTTGGGGCTCGGATATCGCCGCTGGCGCACAACAGTCCAAGCTGTCGGGCGTGACCTTGTACTCGGCACGCAAACGGCTGCAGGTACGCAAATTCCCCAAACCGTGGATGCGCATGACCGCCATGGGTATCACCGAGCAGACCTACAACAGCCAGTCGCGCCTCAAACCTGCAGCCATCAAACAGACCTATTTCGAGCAATGCGCCCAGCATGCGCTCGCACGCCGCTGACAGCGTGGCCGAGGTACGCTGTCAGCGGCGTGCGAGCCTGCCCGCCAGCAGCATGTGCATGTGCAGTCCAAGGCGTGCTGGTGGGAAATCAACGATGCCTGGCCGCAGCATTGCACGTAAAGCATCCCTACAGCGTCATTGGACAAGCCCACAAAGCCCACCATACTCACTGGTCACTGCATGCAAGCACGCACGCAGCGCACCCAGGCTTATCTGCAAAATAAGGAGTTCCCATGGCAGGATGGTTCGAGTTGAACACAAGCAGTGACGGTCAGTACCGCTTTGTCCTCAAGGCAGGCAATGGCGAAACGATTCTTACGAGTGAGCTGTACAAGGCCAAGGCCTCTGCCGAAAGCGGCATTGCTTCAGTCCAGGCCAACAGCGGTAGTGATGAGCGCTACGAGAAGAAAGAGGCCAGCAACGGCAAATTACATTTCAACCTCAAGGCCGCCAACCACCAGATCATTGGCAGCAGCCAGATGTATGCCACGGCACAATCGCGTGATGCCGGCATTGCCTCGGTGAAAACCAATGGCAGCAGCAAGACCATCAAAGACCTTACTTAAACGCACTGTGCTCCTGTGAATACCCGTGCGCGTGTTCACAGGAGGCTCCTCAGGCGCCAGTAACTTCCAGCACCAAGCGCCCGCCACAAGGGCATTCGTCCATATAACGATGAGCTTCGACCACACGCTCGAAGGGATAGACCTTAATGATCTGCGGGGTCAGCAGCTTGTCAGCCGTAAACTGGTTGATATCACGCAGCGCCCGGTGCAAGGCGACCTGGTCCTGAGTAATCCCCAGCTCCGGCTTGCCGGTGAAATTACCGATGCAGTGGACAAAGAACTGAATGTTCTTCTGAAACGCCGCACAGGCCGGGAATGGCGTCTGATTACCGCCTTGCAAGCCATACAGCACCAAGCTGCCACGCGGCGCCAGAACATCACCGAGCAACGACATCTGCGGACCGCCCAAGCCATCCAGGACCATGTCGACGCCACGGTTGTCGGTGTACTTGTTGATCTGCATGAGCAAGTCTTGCTCTTCGGTGACGATCACCTTGTCGGCACCGAGCTTGATCAGGTTGTCGCGCTCAGCGGCGTCCTTGGTGGCGGCAAAGACCTTCAACCCCAGGGCCTTGCCCATCTGCACGAAGGCCGGGCCCGCACAATGACTGGCATCGGTGACCAACGCAGTTTGCCCAGCCTTGGCCCGGGCCAGATCGACATAGGCGAAATAGGCCATCAGCAGCGGCGTGTAATGGACGCTGGCCTCAATCGGCGACAGAATCTGCGGATAACGGGTTAAGGCTGTGCGCGGCAGCACAATCACCTCGCCATAGACCGGGTGCTCATTGGCGCTGCTGGCCGGAAAGCTGGCCACCTTGTCGCCGACAGCGAGGTCATCGACGCCCTCGCCCACGGCCATCACCACACCCGCCATCTCGTGTCCGATGCCTGCTGGCAGGCGTGCCTGGGACGGCGCCAGGTTCTGCCGCCAGAGCACGTCGTACCAACTGATACCGATCGCCTCAACGCGAATCTGCACCTCGCCGGCAGCCGGCTGCGGCGCGGTCTGCTCTTCGATCTTGAGCACCTCGGCCGGGCCGAATTTATGGAATCGGATCATGCGGGACATCGCAAACCTCGCCTTGTGAACCTCTAATACCCTGAACTCTATCCGGGCTTTTACGGTTAGACCATCAGTGGCCATTAATAGTCAACATGCCTGTCATTGATTGATGGTAATGGCACCCGCATCAAATTATGCGGTGCAGGGTAACAGCCTTTACCCGTAAGATTCACCCCTGCCCCAACCGTCCAGTGAAGCCGAGCCGATGAACCGTAACGACTTGCGCCGCGTCGACCTGAACCTGCTGATCGTCTTCGAGACCCTGATGCACGAGCGTAGTGTAACTCGCGCTGCCGAAAAGCTGTTCCTTGGCCAGCCGGCCATCAGTGCCGCGCTGTCGCGCTTGCGTACCTTGTTCGATGATCCCTTGTTTGTGCGTACCGGGCGCAGCATGGAGCCGTCCGCGCGAGCGGTTGAAATCTTCGCCCTGCTTTCGCCCGCCCTGGACTCGATTTCCACCGCGGTCAGCCGCGCTGCCGACTTCGACCCGGCGACCAGCACGGCTGTGTTTCGTATCGGCCTGTCGGACGACGCCGAGTTCGCCCTGCTGCCGCAATTGCTCAAACGGGTGCGCGCCGAAGCGCCGGGCATCGTCTTGGTGGTACGTCGGGTCAACTACCTGTTGATGCCGGCCTTGCTGGCCAGCGGCGAAATCTCGGTCGGGGTCAGCTGGACCAACGACCTGCCGGCCAACGCCAAGCGCAAAGTGCTGCGCCGTAGCAAACCCAAGGTGCTGCGTGCCGACAGCATGCCCGGCAGCCTGAGCCTGGACGACTTCTGCGCCCGCCCCCATGCGCTGGTGTCGTTTGCCGGCGACCTGGGCGGTTTTATGGACGAGATCCTGGAAAAGCTCGGACGCAAGCGCCATGTAGTCCTGGCGGTGCCGCAGTTCAACGGCCTGGGGAGCCTGCTCAGTGGCACCGACATTATCGCCACCGTGCCCGACTACACCGCCGAGGCACTGACTGCTGCAGGCGGCCTGCGCGCCGAAGACCCACCGCTTGAGGTGCGCAGTTTTGAGCTGCACATGGCGTGGCGCGGGTCTCAGGATAATGATCCGGGGGAGCGTTGGTTGCGTTCGAGAATTCAGATGTTTTTTGGGGATCCGGACAGTCTGTGAGCTATCTCGACAACATGTAACGGAACGGCATTGTTAGGGTTTTGATCAAACACTGGAGCGCTATAACCATGAATGACATCAGCATTGATCGATATACGCCCGGCGACGAGAACGATGTAATGGCTTTGATCGTGCCGATCCAACGTGAGGAGTTCGGAATTGAGATTTCAGCTGAAGATCAGCCAGACCTAATGCAAATCCAGTCGTTCTACCAGACCGGTGCCGGTGACTTTTGGTTAGCCCGCAGACAGGGTGCCGTGATCGGAACGATTGGTCTGAAGGACATTGGCAATGGCGAAGTCGCTTTACGCAAGATGTTCGTTGCAGCGCCTTGGCGAGGGCGAGAATTTGGTGTGGCCAAGCAGATGCTTGAACGCCTGATTGACGCCTCGAAAGAGCGTGGCGTAATACGAATTTATTTAGGTACCACGGAGAAGTTTTTAGCTGCCCATCGCTTCTATGAAAAGCACGGCTTCGAGCGGATAGAACTACAGGATCTGCCAGCCAGTTTTCCTTTGATGGTGGTCGATACGCGGTTTTACCTGCTTACCCTCCTCCCATAGCCTTCAACCCCTGCCCCTTGAATCCCATTCCCAACCCCGCTACCCTCCCCACTGTCGCTGTAAATCCAGCGACCAGGTTTGGTCACCTGCCGAAATCAAGGCGCACAAGCGCCCCATCCGATTCAGCCGGCGCTTTTTTTGCGTCTGTTGTTTTCGTGTTATGGCGGCTGTGCGTGGGGCGCATTCGTGCGCGCCGGGTTCCTTGATTCCCGGTTGACCAACCTGCGTACAGTCGCCACCCATCGTTTGGTCACGGTCTGTGGCGGCTCCACTAATCAAGGAGCAACACAATGACAAAACCCGTTCCTGACCCTCCCCTCGTCACCAAAACCAGCACCACCTTCGGCTCCTGCGATGGCAGCCACGACCCGCTATTCGCCGTACGCCCCGGCGTGTCCGCCGAAGACGCTCTGGTCCACGCCACCATCCTGCTCAAAAGTGCTTACCGGACCAACGCTCACGCCTGTGACATGGTCGATGCCGAAGTGCGCGAATTACTCTGGGCGACTGAACAATCGCTGGAAATGAGCCTCGCGCTGGTGGAGGCGTTGCTGGATGAGGTTGAGGCGCGTGCTGAGACGGCAGCGGTGCTGAAACGTACTGTGCAAGCGAGGCAAGCGCCTGTGGCGTGAGTTGTTTAGCTGGTTAAGGCCGCAGATGCGGCCATCCGGTGAGTTGGGTCATCGCGGAGCAAGTCGAAACGTCGCACCGCCGCTCCCATCGGCTGCTTTCGAGCTGGCGCTTTTGCGGGCTATTCACCAGGTTGAGCAGCAAATGCTGTGCGAAGGTCTGCTATGACCTGTTCAACTGATTGGCCCTGGATTTGCGGTGGATCCGGGCGTTCGCAAAACTCTCGCCACACGAACAGTGTCAGCTCTGCGCCATCCGTCAAAGGTTCATCGCTGTCTATCGAGCCGAAGGTCTGCAGTGCTCTGTATCTCTCATCCTCCCAGAACAACGCATCTACCCACGGGTAGACAGGAATGAAATGAAAGTGGATGGAGTGGCCGGGGTCGTGGCCAAAGCGGCCTATGTACAGCCGTTTGGGTTGCAGTAAGTCTTCGATGATTTTTTGCGTTTGTGCCAGCAATACGCCCAGTTCTGCCTGTGCCTCGATCGGTAGCGTGGACAGCGAGTTTGTCTGCGCCTTTGCACTCAACATCACGTACCCGGGCAGCGTGCTGTTTATACGATGATTGAGCACCCAATGCCGGGTTTGGTGAATGATGAAGCTAGGGGGTATGTCCATATACGGGAGCCTTCAGTGAAGTCTGCAGCAGCGTATCAAAGTGGAAAGGGAACTGCCCCTCGCCATGGGCAGCAACCGGTGATTTCAGCGGTTTGACAGAGGTCGCAATCAATCCCGAGCAATCTTGTTATTTGCCAAAGCTTCGGGCAGGGTCCATACCACTGACATCTCTGCCAAAGGAGTCACCCATGTCCAAGCTCTATCCCAGTATCGATCCTGAGGGGCTGGTCGAGTACTCGGTGGTCTACACCGACCGCTCGCTCAACCACATGTCGCAGGCATTTCAAGGTGTGATGAAGAACATTTCCAGCACCCTGAAACAGGTCTACAACGCTCAGGCTGTTGCAGTGGTGCCGGGTAGCGGCACATTCGGCATGGAAGCGGTGGCGCGACAGTTTGCCACCGACCAGCGATGCCTGGTGATACGCAACGGCTGGTTCAGTTATCGCTGGAGCCAGATCCTTGAGATGGGCAACATCCCGGCGGCTACCACGGTGCTGAAAGCCCGACCGGTTGAGACGGGTCGCCAGGCGGCCTACACCCCGCCTCCTCTGGACGAGGTGCTGGCAGCCATTGAGGCGCACAAGCCGCAGATTGTCTTCGCCCCCCATGTTGAAACCTCATCAGGGATTATCCTGCCCGACGACTACCTGCGGGCGGTCGGCGACGCCGTGCATGCGGTGGGTGGCTTGTTCGTGCTGGACTGCATCGCCTCAGGCACGCTGTGGGTTGATATGCACACATGCGCCGTCGACCTGCTGATCAGCGCACCGCAGAAAGGCTGGAGCGCCTCCCCTTGCTGCGCCCTGGTGATGTTCAGTGCTTTGGCTCTCGAGCGCATCGAGAAGACGCAGAGCAGCAGCTTCGCCTGCGACCTGAAAAAGTGGCTGCAGATCATGCAGGCCTACGAACAGGGCGGACATGCCTACCATGCAACCATGCCCAGCGATGCCCTGGCGCGATTCAACGAAGTGATGAAAGAGACGCAAGCCTACGGTTTCGACAAGGTCCGCGGCGAGCAACAGGTGCTGGGCGATCGGGTGCGCGCCATGTTGACCGGCAAAGGCATAAAAAGCGTGGCCGCAGCCGGCTTTCAGGCCCCTGGTGTAGTGGTGAGTTACACCGATGATGCCGACATCAAGAGCGGCAAGAAATTTGCCGAGCACGGCCTGCAGATCGCCGCCGGGGTGCCGTTGCAATGCGACGAGCCGGCCGACTTCCAGACCTTCCGCATCGGTCTGTTTGGGCTCGAAAAGCTGCGTAATATCGAGCGCACGGTCAGCACCCTTGAGCAGGCACTGGACGAGGTGATGGTGAGCTAATCGAGCACTCCGGCGACTACAGCAAGGCCTTTCGTGCACCTGAGGCAGATAATGTTTAATCAGCGTGCACGCACGCTCCTGGGCCTTGCCTGCGCTGGCTTCAGTTTGATGAACAGCGCAGGCATTTGAGCCCGGTCAGGCGGCGCCTTTAGCCTGCTGTTCCAGGTGCACCTGCAATGTCGGATCGATTTGCAGTGCGCCGGCCAGTTCGTCAAGGTAGGCCCGCTCTGCGTCCTGCTGGTCATCCACCAACATCACGCTGGCCAGGTACATTTCCGCGGCCATGGCCGGGTCCTGGGCCGACTGAGCCACCTCGGCAGCATCGAGTGGTTTGCTGACTTCCTCATCCAGCCATTGCTGCAGTTGCGGGTCGCTGGTTTGACGTTTGATTTCAGCGTAGATCAACTGTTCTTCTTGCTTGTCGATGCGACCGTCAGCCTTGGCTGCCGCGATCAGCGCGCTCAAGATTGCATGGCTGTGATCCTCGGCCTCGGGGCCGGACAATTGATCGACAGTACGCACCGCCTGTTGCGGGGCTGCCGCTTGACTGCGCTGCCAGCTTTGATAGGCCTGGAACGCCATCATGCCCAACGACGCCAGGGCCGCGTAGTTGGTGCCACCCGTGGGGCGCCCCTGGGTAGTGCCGCCAGTGCTGCTGCCACCGCTGCCACCCAACAGGCCGCCCAGTAAACCACCAAGGCCATCACCGCCACCTGTCGCACTGCCGCCGCCAAGCAGACCGCCCAGCAAGCCACCCAAACCGCCCAGACCGTCTTGCGATGGCATGCCGCCGCTTCCTTGTTGCGCACGCGAGCCCTGCCCGGCCCGAAGTAACTGTTCGAGTAAATCACTAGTGTTCATGGCACCGCCCTCGGTCGGTAGTCGTCGCCCAGACAAGCAACGATAGCCCCCTCAAGGCGATCTGCCATGACCGTCTGGCCGACGGGAAACCCAGGGCTTACCGAGCAGACAGGTTTATGTGAGCATATCCGCCCTGCCATGCCCCCTGCCCCATGAGAGGCTGTATGTCGATATTCAACAAAAGAACCCTGACGTTGACCCTGGCCGTCGTCGGCCTGTTGGGTCTGTCAAATCTGCATGCCGCCAGCAAATCCACCACCAAGCCGAAACCGGAAGTAAACGTCGCGGTGCTCGGCGGCAAGTTCAGCTTCAACCTGCCGGCAGGCTTCATCGCCAGCCCTCTGAGCGCCGATGAACAGAGCAGCGAAGGCGCCGGCGCCGTGGGTACCTTGTATGCCGATGCACAGGAAAAGCGCGTGGTCATGGTGATCGAGAAACCGCTCCCCGAAGCGTCTCGCCCCGGCGACAACGACGATGCCTTCCTCGACGGCGCCGTCAGTGGTTTCGTCGACCGCCAGAGCGCCGAGCTGCCGGACTTTCGACAAACTGGCGAATCGCGCCTTAACCGCAACGGCCTGGGTGTGCGACAAGTCGACAGTACGGCTACTCTGGGCGGCGGTAAAACGTTGAACAGCACCTTTATCGCAGGCTCCGGCGATCGCATGGCAGTCATCCAGGTCATTTCCCGCGGCGACGACGCCAGCGGTCATGCTGCGCTGGTTAAGCGAATCGCGGGTGAATCCTCGAAGCCGTAGGGGCGTGCATGCTATTTACCGCAGACTTGGGGGGATTCCGAAGTCTGCTCCGGCGCATTGCTTCCTTGGACTGCTGCATCAAAGGCTCGCCAGCGGTGACACTTTCGGCCACGCCCTTGCTGTTTGTCTCTGGCAACCCAGTCAAGCCGCTCTGATTCACTTCTTGGAGTCTACGCTTGCCCTATCACCAGATGGCAGGAGGCATCATGAGCAACTTCCCTATCGTTGCGACTGTACTTTCGATGATACTAGGGCTGTCTGTTACCCGCCTCCTTCTTGGTGCGTTGACAGTATTTCGCATCCGTCGCACCGCTAAGCCAGATTGGGTTGCTCTTGTCTGGGCAGCAATACTTTTTTCGATACAGCTGGACTTCTGGTGGGCTGTCAACGAACTGCCTGAGGTTAAGGAGTCATACTCCTTCTCAGAATTTTTATTGCTCGTTCTATTGGCGCTATCGCTTTTTGTCTCTTCCGCCCTCTTGCTACCAAACCGGAGTGAAGACGAGCAAAGTGGTCTTCGAATTTACTTCGAGCAGGATGGCCGATACGCACTACTCTCCCTGTCAACTTATCTTTCACTAGGTTTCTTCGTAAACATCCTTTTATTTCAATCACCCCCAATAGCGCTGTGGGCTGCGATCGACGTTGCCATGATCGTCCTTCCTATCTGCGCATTTGCTGTCAAATCAAGAAAGCTATACTCATCTATAACTATAATTTATGTTCCGCTAATTATATTTGACTTATCGATAACATTAACGAGTTAATTAAAACTGCAATGGACAGGTTCGCATGCTCGACTCCCTGTTATCGATATAACCCAGCACAGGCCAAATACTGAACGAGCTGACTGTGGATCAGCCAGACAGCGCTACGATCATCCTGCCACCCCAATGCGCCGATGGAGCGGTTATTTCGCAGTCTAAAAACGGAATGGGTGCCGACCGTAGGCTACATGAGCGCATCGCTGGCACAGCAGGATATTGGCCGGTTCTTGATGCAGCGCTACAACTGGCAGCGACCGCATCAGTTCAACAGCGGGCTGGCGCCCGCTGTTGCTGAGGAAAAACTTAACGCAGTGTCCGGGATTAGTTGACCACTACAAATCAACCACGACGCCGTTTGCGTACTGCGCTTCAGTCTGATTGAACATACTGCGCGGATGCTGATGCGGCTCTTCTTGCACAACGAATGCTGGCCGCGCAGTTTTCCGACACTCTCATCATGTAGGCCTCAAGCAACCTGCAACGGGGCACGCCTTGCCAGATAAGGCATGAGGCTGATTAACCCAAGCACCGCGAGAAGCACGCCGCCCCATAGCGGCGACCTCAAGCCAAAACCCGCACCGATCCCCAAGCCGCCAAGCCAGGTTCCCATTCCCAAGCCGATGTTGATGACGGAGGTATGCACCGTGTTGACCAGCGGCCCAGGCTGGGCAGCTTTCATCACGCGCGCGACCATCGCGGGGTTCATCGTGACGCCGACCAGGCCAACCGCCAGGAGCATCGCGACGCTGACGGCAGGGACGTGTGCAAACAGCGCAAAAGTAGCCAATGTAATGGTCAGCAATGACAGCCCCCATGCCATGACTGCAAAGGTGTACTTGTCCGCGTAACGTCCCACTAGGACATTGCCCACGATGTTGGCAACGCCGTAGCTCCCCAGCAGCCAGGGGATGGATGCGGTGGAAAAGCCAGCTACCTCCGTGAGAATCGGCGTGAAATAACTGAACGCCGCGAAAGTCGCACCAATGATCAGTGCGCTGGTGGCGTACGCGGCCCAAAGATGCCGGTTTCTGAACTCACGCAGTTGCGCCCTGAGACCGACAGGGGTGGACGGTTGCGAGCGCGGCACGCTGACGTAGATTACCAACGCGCAAAGAACAGTAAGGATGACCACCAGCCAGAAACTGGCACGCCAACCCATATGCTGGTCGATCAAGGTGGCCATCGGTACGCCAAGTGCTGCCGCCAGCATCAACCCGCCCAAAACAATGGACGCGGCTCGTCCGCGCATTTCGGTGCCCACCATGTCGGCACAGATGGCCAAGGCTGCCCCGAAGCAAGCGGATGCCGCAACACCTGTTATGACCCGTGCCACGGCCATGACCGCATAGCTGTCGGTCGATGCAGCGACCGATTGTGCCACTGCATACAGACCCAGCAGCCACAGCAGTGCCGACTTGTTCGGCGTACCCAGCCGCAGCAAGCCAGCCGTCAGCAGCGGACCTCCCAGCACCATCCCCAAGGCGTACAAAGCAATCAGGTCGCCGATCTGCGTCACTGAGGTATCGAAGGCCATAGTCAGCGACGGCATCATACCGGCCACCATGAACTCGGATGTCGTCAGCGAAAATATAGTCAGTCCGAGGATGTAGATAGCAAGTGGCATGAAAAAATCCAATTCTGTAATGGTCGTTAAAGAATCAATCAAAATAAAAGGCCGATCCGGCCTCTCATGAGCGCGCGCCCGCTTACAGCCGGGCCAGTGTGCCTTTCATCACATCCTCAAGAAACCCCCGGTCCGGCATGGACTGCCCCAGCACACGTAGGCCGTAGTAGCTGCTCAGGAACGTCCGCGCCATCTCCAACGCCGAACACTCGGTAGATACCTCCCCGTTGCGCTGCCCCACGGCAAAGAGATGGCACACCACCTGCTCTAGCCTGGACACATAGATACGGCTGATCTCGGCCACGATGGGGTCTTTGCCGGCGCGATCAAGGGCGGCGAACAAGGCCATGCAGCCGCGCCCTCTCGATGGCCCCAGGTCGCCTTCGATCCCCCATTGCATTAACGTCCGCAACCGTTCCTTGATAGTGCCAGGACCGTTCAGTATCCCTGCCTGTGTCTCGATTCCGAGTTCCTGATAACGGCGCAAGGCCAGTTCGTAGAGCTTCTGTTTGCTGCCAAAGGCGTTGTACAGGCTGCCACGGCCAAGGCCGGTCTGCTCGCACAGCGTCTCCGTAGAGGTGCCTTCGTATCCGTTGGACCAGAACACATCCATCGCGGCCTCAATGACCGCGTTGTCGTCGAACTCTCTGGGTCTTCCGCTCATGATCTGCCTAGGTGTTGAGGTGTGACCCTCGTTATTGAAAGGTGCTCAGACTGCAAATGTATTCATTATTGTACCGATTAGTCAACTATTGACATAGGGACGCCGCGCTGGGTTTACGGGCTGCCAATGTGGCGTGTCAGAACTTCGGCGCGTCTCGAAGGTGTGTAGGAGATCTTGTCGTCGCCGAGAAAACGCCGATTGTGGCTCCCCCCCGCGTGCCCAGCAACTCGCCCATTGCTGGGCACTCAATTTTCTGACCGAATTCCGCTGTTGACAGGCGTCTATGGGGCGGAAACAGCCGCCCTGCCCTCTAGCGGATACAGGTCAGCTTCACCCCCTCCCCTTGAATCCCACCCCCAACCCCGCTACCCTCCCTGCTGTCGCTGTAAATCCAGCGATCGGGTTTGGTAGCCCGACGATCTCCACGGCGTGCAAGCGCTCCATCCGTCTCGATAGGCGCTTTTTTTGTGTCTGTCGTTTCGTGTTATGGCGGCTGTGCGCAGGGCGCCTTCGTGCGCGCTGGGTTTCTTGGAGTCCCGGTCTACCAACCTGTGTACAGCCGTCACCAATCGTTTGGTAGCGAATGGTGAATGGCTCCACTACTCCAAGGAGCTACACAATGACAAAAATAGTCCCCGACCCACCCCTCACCACCCAAACCAGCACCACCTTCGGCTCCTGCAACGGCAGCCATGAACCTCTGTTCGCGGTACGTGCCGGTGTCTCCTCTGAAGACGCCCTGATCCACGCCTCCATCCTGATCAAAAGCGCTTACCAAGCCAACGCCCAGGCCTGTGAACTGGTCGAGCCGGAGGTACGCAATCTGCTCTGGGCTTCGCAGCACACGCTGGAAATGAGCCTGGCGCTGATCGAGGCATTGTTGGACGAAGTGGAAGCGCGCTCGGCGACGGCGGCGTTGCTGCGGCGTACGGTGCAGGCTGATCAACCTTCAGTGAAGTAATGACCGCAGGTTGATTCAGGGCCGCCGATGCGGCCCATCAGTAGAAGGATCGCCCGTCCTTCAGACTATCCCGCGTGGCCAACGCACTCCTTGTAGCCAGACCAAACGCAGACAACGATGGACGTCACCGTCTGCGCAGTAATAGGCTCGCTTACTTGAAACACCTACTGTTTGACTGACGGAGCTTGGCTTGGACACAAGGACTGTGACGTTTGCCTCCCATGGCTATGGGGTATTACCTGCACTGCTATGCGACAAGGAGCTGGCATTTGCCCGTGCGCTCGTCAGTGATGTGGTGAGCCGTTATCGGGACGGTGATCCTGCGGCGGTGTCTGTTGGCGTCAACATCAGCGACGTTAGCCAGCAACATCCCCAGCGCAACCCAGATGTTGATCCCGACCGGTGGAAACACGAGCCCTTCATCATCGGCGATCTTATTGCGCTGGACCCTAGATTTGCGCGACTACTCTCTCTGCAATCCATCTGGGCCTGCGTCGCCGAACTACTCGAATGTGCCCTTGGTGAAGTGGTTTTCCACTTCTGCAATCTCACCCGCAAACCTGGCGAGATTGGCCCCGCTGTAGGGTGGCACCGGGACGCCGACAACCGCTACTTCGCCAGCCATGACGGCCGCACCATACGGCTGCTGATCCCACTACATCCCATGTCCGCCCGCAATGGCGGTACAGCGCTGGTACCTGGCTCTCACCTACAAACCGGCACGGATATCGACACCGCGATATGTCCTCATGTGCCAGCGGGCGCTGGGCTGGCACTGCATAGCGCAACGCTGCACGGTAGCAGCCCCAATCGGAGCGCGCAGGAACGAGACGTAATCGTTGTCCAGTTTGGATTGCGTGCATCGACTCTTAGTTACCAGGCGAACGAAACCTTGTCCCTGTCGTCTCGCAAGGGACTCCTGGACTGCTACCGGGATAAGGCAGCGCAACGAAGTACGGATTCTTGAACGCCAGCTACCATCGGCTAGAAGCGAACATTCGAAGGCTTACTTTTCTCTATAGCTATTGCAAAGGCTGGAGTGCAGCGCTGCGAGTACCGGCGAAGGCACTCGTGCCAAGCCAGCGCCACAAGTTCTCTGCATCCTGCACAGCGCCGTCTACACGCAGCTCTCGCGACTGAAGAACCTCCCTTGGCGTGCGGTCACCGGTCCAGACCTCGGTCAACGCGCGCACGCTCGCGTCCACGACGAGCGTGAGTTCGCGTCCGGGGTCGTCGCGGCACAGATCTGCCACACCCTGTTCGACCACTAGCCACCACGCTTGCTCGCCGGACCGCGCATCGCGGAACTTGAAATGGATGACCACCGAGCGGGACGGGAACAGCTCGATACGTACGAACCGGCGCACGTCCCACATGAGCAGGCCCGCGTCGAGTTCGTTATCGCGAAGGCGACTGCCTATCCAACGCGCACCCCAATGGCCTAGCGCCATTATGATGGGGCGCAAATCCTCGCCGGCTTCGATCAGGCTGTACTCCCAGACCTTGCCTGCGGCGGTGCGATGGACGACACCGATATCTTCCAAGTGGCGCAGGCGCTGTGCCAGCAAGCTGGTGGACATCCGTGGTACGCCACGGTGCAGTTCATTGAAGCGCTTACTGCCGCAGAGCAGCTCGCGCACCACCAAAGGCGTCCAGCGCTCGCACAAGGCCTCAGCACCGCGCGCGACCGTGCAAAACTGACCGTAGCTTTCATCCATCGCCTGTACTCCGCAACTGCAACGCTTCAGATTCTGAACTAGCCTCGCGACGTCGCCAGGTGCACGCTGAAACCTGCAAACGCCACCGTCTCAGGAGAACGTCATGAGCAAGATAGCCATCATTCAGCGGCCGCCAGTACTGCTCGATCGCAGCACGACGATCATCCGAGCCGTGCAATCGGTCGTTGAGGCTGCGGCGGCAGGAGCCTCGTTGATTGTTTTGCCCGAATCATTCATTCCAGGTTACCCGTCGTGGATCTGGCGGCTGGCGGCGGGAAAAGACGGGGCTTTAATGGGCCAGTTGCACACCCGACTACTGGCCAATGCCGTCGATATCGCGCACGGTGACCTGAGCGAATTGTGCGAGGCCGCCAGCGCCAACGCCGTGACAATCGTATGCGGCATCAATGAATGCGAGCGGTGTAATGGCGGCGGCACGCTCTACAACAGCGTAGTCGTTATCGGTACGAACGGCGAAGTGCTCAACCGACATCGCAAGCTGATGCCAACGAACCCCGAGCGCATGGTCCATGGTTTCGGTGATGGGTCAGGGTTACGTACGGTCGATACCCCCGTCGGCCGCATCGGTACGCTCATCTGCTGGGAAAACTACATGCCCCTGGCGCGCTATTCGCTGTATGCCCAAGGCGTGGAAATCTACGTCGCCCCCACGTACGACGCCGGCGAAGGCTGGATCAGCACCATGCGTCACATCGCACTCGAAGGTCGCTGCTGGGTGATCAGCAGTGGCACCTCGCTGCGCGGCAGCGACATTCCCGATGACTTTCCGAGTCGCCTGCAACTGTTTCCCGATCCGGACGAGTGGATCAACGACGGCGACTCGGTGGTGGTCAATCCTCAAGGCAAGATCACTGCCGGTCCATTACACCGGGAGGCAGGTATTCTGTATGCGGACATCGACGTTTCACTCGTGGCGCCAGCGCGGCGGACGCTCGACGTCACAGGGCACTATGCGCGCCCTGATATTTTCGAACTGCAGGTGCGACGCACACCGGCGACAGCGGTGCGCTACATCAACGGGTGACGCTAACCAACGCTCAGGTGATCCATGCCAACGTCGGCGGTAAGTGTAAATCCTGATGAAGGAGTCATTCCATGAGCATTCAAAGGTCTTATAAAGGCAGTTGTTTTTGCGGCGCAGTCGAATTCACCGTCAGCGGTGAGCCGACCGCAATGGGCTATTGCCATTGCGAGTCGTGTCGACATTGGTCAGCAGCCCCGGTCAATGCCTTCACGCTGTGGAAACCCGAGGCGGTGCAAGTGACTCGGGGGGCTGACAACATTGCCACCTACAACAAGACGCCGGCGAGTTATCGCAAATGGTGCAAGCGTTGCGGCGGACACCTCTTCACCGAACACCCTGGGATGGGGCTCATCGATGTGTATGCCGCTGTCATCCCGGATCTCGCGTATTCGCCAGGTGTTCACGTCCATTACCAGGAGACCAAGCTGCGCATCAAAGACGGTTTGCCCAAGCTGAAGGATGTCCCGAGCGAATTAGGGGGGTCGGGGGACAGCGTGGACGAATAGCACTGGCGCGTTCGACCTGGTTTGCGACGAGAGACAGGCCGTAAAAAAAGGAAGCCGGGGCTCGCCCCGACTTCCCTTTCTCATCACTGGGATATGCGCATTGGCATTCCCCTTCGGCACAACCAGCCATCCTGTCCGCTTCTATAGAAAAATAAATGCCTGCTATTTTTCTGGCGGCGTGCCTTCAGCATTTGACACAACAACTTCGATTTGAACTAGAGCATTTTCAGGCAGCGCTGACACACCCACTATTCGGCGTGCAGGCACGCCACCTGGAAAAAATACCGTGTAAACCTCATCCAGTGCCGCACTGTCTTCGATATCTTTAAGGAAGATATTGACCTTAACGACATCGCTCATGACGTGGCCGACACGTTCGACAATTGCCTTAATATTTTTCAAGCACTGCTCAGTCTGCTCTCTTACCCCCCCACCCACCACGTTCCCGGTGGCAGGGTCCAACGGTAATTGCGCAGAGAGGTGATTGTAATGTGAAAAGGCGACAGTTTGTGTAGAGAGTGCATGTAGAGGGGCGTGCGCTGTATTGTTTGCCTTTATGACTATCCCGTGCCGGTCTTCAACAATTTGCGGTGGCGTACCATCGCCGTGTGATACAACGGCTTCCACTTGTACTAACGCATCCATGGGCAACGCTGAGACCGCAACGGTAGTGCGCGCGGGGAAGTAGGCTACCGTCCTGGCGATGGCCGAGTCCGGGAAAAAGGTGGTGTAAACTTCGTTGACATGCTCGATATCCGAGAGGTTTTTAACAAAAATAGTAACTTTTACGATGTCATCAAAAGGAACGTCAATGCCTTCTAAAATTGCCTTGATGTTTTTCAAGCACTGCACCGCTTGTTCTTTTACACCACCCGCCACCAACTTACCTGTTTTCGGATCAATAGGCAGTTGCGCCGACAGGTTGTTGTAATGCGAAAAAGCCACGGTCTGCGCAGACAGTGTGCTGACCGGTGCGTTCTCCGTGTTCCTTACAGTTTTGACCAGATCGCCAGCCTGCGGCGCCTGTGGAATAGTACCTTCGCCGTTTGAAATCAGTGCTTCCACTTGCACTAAAGCATTCATGGGCAACGCCGCAACGGCGACTGTCGTCAGCACTGGAACATAGTCAGGGAAGTACGCTGCATAGACACTGTTAACAACGTCAATATCTGCGATATCTTTAAGGAAAATGGTAACCCTGACGACATCCTCCATCACATGAGCGATGCTTTCTACAATCGTCTTGATGTTTTTGAAACACTGTTCAGCTTGTTCTTTTGCACCACCTGCTACTAACGCACCCGATGCGGGGTCGATAGGTAACTGAGCGGAAAGATTATTATAGTGTGAGAATGCTACGGATTGTGAGTATGGACCTATTCCTGTTGGAGCATTTTCTGTATTTCTCGCCAATACAGCGTTATAGCCACTCATAACAGTACTCCCAATGCTTTGGGACTTCGCGGGTTGTGTGGCAAGCACATGTTCCATTGCGCTATCGGCGGCTGCCACCGTTTGTCCGGGTAACCAAACTCACCTCCAACGTGAGTCAGTGCCGGGGGGCTCCATGGAGCAGGAACAAGTGTAGTGGTAGTTTCCAATGGGCAACGGCAACATCCTGTGCTGTGCTCAACGACGGGGCAGAGCCGCCGGGTTCAGGGCGCGTCGCCCTCGTCCTTTACTTCGCTCCAGCTGCTATCGGGGTCGAAACGCATAATGGCGGCAGCCTTCTTGGTGCTGTCCCGGCCGAGGTCTTTCTCGAATACTTCACCGTCGTGGCTGATCATGAAGCTCATCACGCCGGTTTCTCCATACTTCGTCGGCCAGGCGATCACGGCAAAGCCGCGCGTCATGCGCTCGTCGATCTTATAATCATAAGCGCCGCCCGGCGCCGAGGGGCCTTGGGCAGTGAGGATGCGGTAGTGATAGCCGTGCCAGTCATCGCCTATCGCGGCATCACCGAACAGCGGCCCGAGAGGACTTTCCTCGACGCCCTCTTCTTCAGGCCAGTACAGGCCATCGAACTGCCCGTCGCTACTGAGAATCTTCTGCGCGTATTCGAGGACCCCATCGCCATTGCGATCAACCTCAGCGTAATCCATCTGCGCGTCGTGATAGGCGCGCACCCCCTGGATGGTCGCCAATTCGTTGCGTCCGATGCGACGCAGGCGGATTTCTTCGGCACCGGCTCGGGTATCGAATGCCCAACCGCTGGCAACGTGCTTGATGGGAATCGGAAACACCCAGGATTTTTCGCCGACCACCAGATGCGCACGATCCGGGCTGTCAAGCTGAACCAGATGCCTTTCCCGATAGAGAGAAAGAAAGGCGTCGACATCATCGCGGTCGACGTTCTCGGTTGGGATGTAACTCTTCCAGTCGCTGCCGAGTAGGTTCACCAACTGTTGGCTTTTGCTCTGCTCGTTAGCAAGCGCCTGCACCAGTGCTTCGCCGGCGCTCTCCGCGCTGGGAAAGTGTTGTTGGGCATAACTGCCGGATGTCCAGAACAGGAGCAGAACCAGCGCAAATCGACCTGCAGCATTCATAACCGACTCTCCTCTCAACGGCGACGGCCGCCACCGTGGGATTGTGTCCGTACGGGGCGTTGCACCTGGTGGCCCGCAGACGCCGCAGAGGGTCGCTTGAGGCTCTGCTGGCTGACCTGGCCGCGATTGCTCGCGACGCGTGACGGCGCAGGGTCGCGCACACCGGCCAACGCATTATTGCGGGGCGCCTTGGCGCCAGCATGTTGCTGGCGCACCTGCTGGCGTACCTGCTGGTTGTGCGCTGGCTGCTTTTGTTGGCGATTCTGCAAGGACGCCTGCGTACGTTGGCGATCTTGCAAGGACGCCTGCGCACGTTGGCGATCTTGCAGGGACGCCTGGGCACGTTCGCGGGTCTGAGCGTCATTTTTCAGCTGGCGGTCGGCAACCTGGGCGCGTTCGCGTGCGCTACCGGACTGCCCGATGCCATGTTGCTGCAGGCTTTGCTGGGCGCGCTCGCGGTCAGCACTCTGCACGCGTTGGCGGGCCTCAAGGTTACTGGTTGCCGGTGCTTCGATGCCACGCTGGGCGAGGCTTTCTCGGGCACGCGCGCGGTCTGCAGTACGGGCCGGCGTGTCGCCGCGCAAGGCTGTACGCTGTGCGCTGCCGGGCAAGCGCCGGTCGTATTGGGCTCGACTGGCCTGGTCACGGTACGGTACGCCGTTGCGGTATTGCGGATTGTGCTGCCACTTGTTCTCGTTGGTATTGATCCTGCGGTTTGCGTTGATGTTGTTGTAGCGATTGACGTTGATATCGACGTCATTGCTCCCCCAGTCACAATCCCCCCACAGCGAGTTGACGATTGCGATGCCAGCACCGAAAGCCAAGCCGGTCGCCAACGCCGTGCCGATGGTATAAGCCGGCGACGGCGGGTAATACGCCGGTGGGTAGGACGGATTGGACCAACTGCCATACGCCACATTGGGGTTGTAGCTCGGGACGTACACGACCTGCGGATTGGTCGGCTGGATAACAATGGTTTGGGCCGGTGCGGCAGCTTGCACCACAGTGGTCGTACCAGCCGCGGGGGCGCTTGCCGGTTGCACAATGACGGTCTGCTGAGCGTTCGATTCCAGGTGACCGGCGTCCTTGGCCTTAGCGCGCAGGCGCTGCACCGAATTCATCACCGCGTCGGGCTGGGCGAGAAACGCATCGCCGACTCGCTGCACCCAGGCCGGGTCCTGACCGAGGGTGTCCAGCACCTGCGGAAACGCCACCAACGATTGCACACTTGGGTCCCAAGGCTGGTTGGCGACCTGTTTGACGGCAGCATCACCGCTGACGTTCGGATGAGCCTTGGACCAGGCAACTGCATCGGTGACATTGCCTGGATAGGTGGTGGCCATCAGCACCTGAGCCAACAATGCATCCGGATACAGCGCCAACGGTGCCAACATCTGATCAAGCTGCTCAGGGCTGAACACCGCCTCGCTTGGCGCGGCCGCAGGGGCCGGTGCAGGCGATGTGGCCGGTGTAGCCGGTGCGGCCGATGCGGGCGCCGTGGCCGCAGCAGTCTTGGGCTGCGAATCTTCATCGGAGCAACCCAGGAGCGCGAGCATGGCGATGGTGAGTAGAATCGCCCGGTGAAGGCAGGCAGACATGACGATGCTCCTCTGGGAGAAACGGCAGTATGGAACGTTGGCGCGCTGACACCCAACGGGTTAACGACTCGGCTAGTGACGCCCGCAACACCCTGCGCAGCGCGTAAACAGTATCAGCGTAGAAGAGAAAATGCGCTGCCGGATGTACAACTACACCTACCCGCTATTCTTTAAGCATCTGTTTTCCCTATCACCTACAACCCAGCCCGGATATCGACACCGCGATATGCCCTGATATGCCTGCGGACGTTGGGCTGGCACTGCATAGTGCAACACTGCACGGCGGCAAGCCTACGGGATAAGACAGCCAGGCGTATTCGATAGAGGCATTGCAATGACAACAATCGATGTGAAATCCCGATTCGACGCAAAGCTGCTTCGTCCGGCAAGGGCTGGGAATGATACGTCGTGGGCATTTGTAGTACTGCCAAGGGACGCGAGTGAACAGCTTCCAAGGCGAGGAAGAACGACCGTTGAAGGTACGATCAATGGGCACCCTTTCCAGGCGACCCTTGAGCCGGATGGTCAGCTAAGTCATTGGCTACAAGTAAGTAGAGCGTTACTCCAAGCCGCAGGCGCGGCTGTTGGAGATACCGTTACACTAGAGCTGACCCCTGTGAAGAAGGAACCCGAGCCTGACATCCCAGCAGATTTTCAGGAGGCACTGGCAGCCACTCCTGAGGCCCGTAAAGCCTGGAACAAGACGACAACCATCGCACGAGTAGACTGGATACACTGGATTACTTCAGCCAAGCAACTTAAGACGCGCGCCAAACGAATTGATAATGCCTGCGATATGCTTGCATCCGGCAAGAAGCAGGTGTGCTGTTTCGACCCGTCCGGCTATTACAGTAAGGCCTTCCGGGCGCCCGAGGCAGAAAATCTTTAAATCGCACTAATCGGCTCCCGGCTAAAGCCGGCCTTTTAACTCAGAAGTCACCAGGGTACGGGTGGCGCCTAGGCTGGCGTTATCTTCGAACGCACGTATTGCAGTGGACAGCCAGGCCTGCATCGTTGGCAAGCCCCCCAAAGCATGCCCTGCATTGCTCTTGAGCTTCATACGCGTAGGTTCAGGCGCCGCACTGCGACGCCAGGAGGGTGCCGGCGTGCAGCGTAGGGCCGTATGAATGGAGCGAGCGGTTTTGCCTACTTTTCCCAAGTGTATGGATAAGCCCCCCCAAGAGCATGATGGCCAACTGCACATGATCTTCGCCGCACGCCGACAATGGCTACTTCACCAGCGATGCCCGAGCCGCCTGCACAGCTTGTTGATCCGCATGGTATGACGAACGCACCAGCGGCCCCGACGCCACATTTTTGAAGCCCATCGCCAACGCTTGCTCCGCCAACCAGGCAAAGGTGTCCGGGTGCACGAAACGCTGCACCGGCAGATGGCTGCGCGAAGGCTGCAGGTACTGCCCCAGGGTCAGCATGTCGACCTGATGCTCGCGCATGCGCCGCATGACCTCGATCACCTCCTCATCGCTCTCGCCCAGGCCGAGCATCAGCCCGGACTTGGTTGGCACTCCCGGGACCCTTTGCTTGAAGTTCTCCAGCAGGTCCAGCGACCACTCGAAGTCCGACCCTGGCCGTGCCGCTCGGTACAGGCGCGGCACGGTTTCCAGGTTGTGGTTGAACACATCCGGCGGTTCCTGCGCGGTGATGGCCAGGGCTGCGTCCATACGCCCCCGGTAGTCCGGCACCAGAGTCTCCAGCTGAACACCCGGCGAAAGCCTGCGGATCTCGCGCAGGCAGTCGACGAAGTGCTGGGCGCCACCGTCGCGCAGGTCATCGCGGTCGACCGAGGTGATGACCACATACTTCAACCCCAGGTCGGCGATGGCAATGGCCAGGTTCTTGGGCTCGTTGACGTCCAACGGTTTGGGTCGGCCGTGGCCGACGTCGCAGAACGGGCAACGTCGGGTGCAGATATCGCCCATGATCATGAACGTAGCCGTTGCGCCAGAAAAGCACTCGCCCAGGTTCGGACAGGATGCTTCCTCACAGACGCTGTGCAGTTTGTGCTTGCGCAACAGCGCCTTGACGCGGGCCACCTCGGGTGAGGTGGCAATCTCCACGCGGATCCAGGCCGGCTTGCGCGGCACGTCTTCGGTGGGCAGGATCTTCACCGGGATACGCGCCACCTTCTCGGCACCGCGCAGTTTCACGCCGGCCTGCAGGGGCTGTGGGCGAGTGACGACAGACGGGGTTTCGTTCATGCTCATGCTCCAGCAGTCTGGCCTTCAGCCACGGTAGTAACGTTGCGCCACGAACGGCGTGCGGGCCACGATCATCGGCACGAGCTTACCGCGCACCTGGGCAAAGACTTCACTGCCCAGCGCCGCCTGCTCGCTCTGCACATAGCCCATCGCCAGCGGCCCACCCAGGCTCGGGCCAAATCCACCGCTGGTGACACGACCGATCACCTGCTCTTGGGCATCGACGATCAGCGCCCCTTCGCGCACCGGTACCCGCTCTTTTGGCAGCAGGCCGACGCGCTTGCTGGGCACACCTTCGCGCTGCTGGGCAAATATCCGTTCGGCACCGGGGAAGCCACCGGCGCGCTCGCCGTCGGCGCGCCGAACCTTGGAAATTGCCCAGGTCAGGCTGGCCTCAATCGGTGTGGTGCGCCGTTCCATGTCATGGCCGTACAGGCACAATCCGGCCTCCAGGCGCAGCGAATCACGGGCCCCCAGACCGATGGCCTCGACCTCGGGCTCGGCCAGCAGCGAACGGGCCAGGCTGTGTGCGGCCTCTGCCGGCACGGAGATTTCGTATCCATCCTCACCGGTGTAACCGGAGCGGCTGACGTAGCAGTCGACACCGAGCAATCGCACGTTGGCAAACTGCATGAAGGTCATGCTCGCGACTTGAGGCGCCAGCCGCGCCAGCACCCTGGCCGCCGCCGGGCCTTGCAGGGCGAGCAAGGCCCGGCTGTCGAACAGAGACTCGACCTCGCAGTGCCCTTCCAGGTGCTGCTTCAAGTGGCTCAGGTCCTGATCCTTGCAGGCTGCGTTGACCACCAGCAGCAGCTCGTCGTTGCCCAGATTGGCAACCATCAGGTCGTCGAGGATGCCACCCTCGTCATTGGTGAACAGCGCATAACGCTGCATCCCCACCGGCAGGTCGATGATATCGACCGGCACCAGCGCTTCCAGAGCCTTGGCCGCACCGGCGCCACGCAGGCGGATTTGGCCCATGTGTGAAACGTCGAACAGGCCGGCTTGTTCACGGGTGTGCAAATGCTCCTTGAGCACGCCCAGCGGGTACTGGACCGGCATGGCGTAGCCGGCGAACGGCACCATGCGCGCGCCCAGTTCCAGGTGCAGACGCTGCAACGGCGTTTGTTGGAGTTGTTCTGTGGACATGGGTGACTCCTAGCATTCGATGATATTGACCGCCAGCCCGCCGCGGGCAGTCTCTTTGTATTTGCTTTTCATGTCAGCGCCGGTCTGGCGCATGGTACGAATCACCTTGTCGAGGGAGACGAAGTGCTGGCCGTCTCCGCGCAGGGCCATGCGTGCGGCATTGATGGCCTTGACCGACCCCATAGCGTTGCGCTCGATGCACGGCACTTGGACCAGCCCGCCAATCGGGTCGCAGGTCAGCCCAAGATTGTGCTCCATGCCGATTTCAGCGGCGTTCTCTACTTGCTGCACCGTGCCGCCAAGCACCTCGCACAAGGCCCCAGCCGCCATCGAACAGGCCACCCCGACCTCGCCCTGGCAGCCGACTTCGGCACCGGAGATCGAGGCGTTCTCCTTGTACAGGATGCCGATCGCGGCAGCCGTGAGCAGAAAGCGCACCACCCCGTCCTCGTTGGCTCCCGGCACGAATCGCGTGTAGTAATGCAGCACCGCCGGGATGATGCCGGCCGCGCCATTGGTGGGTGCGGTGACCACCCGCCCACCGCTGGCGTTTTCCTCGTTGACGGCCAGGGCGTAAAGGTTGACCCAGTCGAGCACCGAGAGGCTGTCGCGCAAGCCCGCTTCGGGACTGGCGCTCAGTTGCCGGTGCAGCGCCGCTGCACGGCGCTTGACCTTGAGCCCGCCCGGCATGATACCCTCGGTGCGGCAACCGGCCTTGACGCAGTCCTGCATCACCTGCCAGATGTGCAGCAAGCCTTGGCGCGTCTGCGCCGGGCTGCGCCAGGCGGTCTCGTTCTCGGCCATCAACTGGCTGATCGAGAGCCCGTGCTGGGCGCATTGCGCCAACAGCTCGCGCCCGCTCAGAAAGGGGAAGCGCAACGGCGTGCGGCCTTCGACGATGCGATCGACGCCTATTGCCGCCTCGTCCACCACAAAGCCGCCCCCCACCGAGTAATACTCGCGGCTGCACAGCTGCAGCCCGGCGACATCGAAGGCGCGCAAGATCATGCCGTTGGGGTGATAGGGCAAGGGCTTGCGAATCATCGCCAGGTGTTCTTTCTCGACGAAGCGGATGCACTTCTCACCCAGCAGCAACAGCGTCCCGCGCTGGCGGATCATCCCCAAACGATCAGCCACCATGGAGGTTTCGACCGTATCCGGATGCTCGCCCTCAAGCCCCAGCAGCACCGCCTTGTCACTGCCGTGGCCTTTGCCGGTGGCGCCCAGCGAGCCGTACAGCTCGGCGCGCACGCTGTGCACCTGGGCCAGCAACCCCTGATCCCTGAGCCCTTCGGCAAAGCGCGCCGCCGCGCGCATCGGGCCGACCGTGTGCGAACTGGAGGGGCCGATACCCACCTTGAACAGATCAAATACACTCAGCGACATACAGGCCTCCGCCATCACACCCAGGGATCAGGCCGAATAAACCGGGAACAGTTTGCACAGTTCGGTCACCTGCCGGGCCACCTGGGCCTCGACGTCGGCATCGCCGAGGTGGTCGAGAATGTCGCAGATCCAGGTCGCCAGGGCGCGGCACTCCGGCACCTGCAAGCCACGGGTGGTCACCGCCGGGGTGCCGATGCGCAGGCCCGAGGTCACGAATGGCGATTGCGGATCATTGGGCACGGCGTTCTTGTTCACCGTGATGTGCGCCCGGCCCAACGCGGCGTCGGCATCCTTACCGGTGATGCCCTGGCGAATCAGGCTGACCAGGAACAGGTGGTTGTCGGTGCCCCCGGAGACCACGTCATAACCGCGCTGGCGGAAAATGTCGGCCATGGCCTGGGCGTTCTTGATGACCTGGTACTGGTAATCCTTGAAGGCAGGTTCCAGCGCCTCCTTGAAGCACACCGCCTTGGCGGCGATCACATGCATTAGCGGCCCGCCCTGCCCGCCCGGGAACACCGCCGAGTTGAGCTTCTTCTCCAGCTCAGGGTCGGCCTTGGCCAGGATCAAGCCGCCACGTGGCCCGCGCAGGGTCTTGTGAGTGGTGGTGGTGACGACATCGGCGTATGGCAGCGGATTGGGGTACAAGCCTGCCGCAACCAGGCCGGCGACATGGGCCATGTCGACGAACAGGTAGGCGCCGACCTTGTCGGCGATCTGGCGGAAACGTGGAAAATCCAGGGTCTTGGAGTAGGCAGAGAAACCCGCCACGATCATCTTCGGCTGATGCTCGACGGCCAGGCGCTCTACCTCGTCGTAATCGATCAAGCCGTTGGCGTCGATGCCGTACTGTACGGCGTTGTACAGCTTGCCTGAGGCGCTGACCTTGGCACCATGGGTGAGGTGACCACCATGGGCCAGGCTCATGCCCAGCAGGGTATCGCCGGCCTGCAGCAAAGCCAGGTAGACCGCCGCGTTGGCCTGGGAACCGGAATGTGGCTGGACGTTGGCATAGCCTGCGCCGAACAGTGCCTTGGCACGGTCAATGGCCAGTTGCTCGACCACATCGACGTGCTCGCACCCGCCATAGTAGCGCTTGCCTGGGTAACCTTCGGCGTACTTGTTGGTCAGCTCGGTGCCCTGGGCCTGCATCACCTGCGGGCTGGTGTAGTTTTCCGAGGCGATCAGCTCGATATGGTCTTCCTGGCGTTGTGCCTCGGCGCGGATGGCGGCGGACAATGCAGGGTCGACATCGGAGAGGGTCAGGCTTTTATGGAACATGCGTGTATTTCCTTCTTGTTCGGTGGGCAGGCAAGGCCCGGACCACGTCCGGGCCTGGGCAATCAAGCGTCTTGATAGATCGACATCGGTGGGCAGGCGCACGCCAGGTTGCGGTCGCCGTAGACATTGTCCACGCGCCCCACGGGTGGCCAGTACTTGCTCTCGCGCAGATCGGCCAGCGGGTACACCGCCAGCTCCCGGCCATAACGATGAGGCCATTCGCCGACCAGCTCACTGGCCGTATGCGGTGCGTTTTTCAGCGGGTTGTCGAGCGTGTCGAAAATGCCGTTTTCGACTGCACGAATTTCCTCGCGGATGCAGATCATCGCGTCACAGAAACGGTCCAGTTCCTCCTTCGACTCGCTCTCGGTTGGCTCGACCATCAAGGTACCGGCCACCGGGAAGGACATGGTCGGGGCATGGAAGCCGAAATCGATCAGGCGCTTGGCCACGTCCTCGACGCTGATGCCGCTGCTGTCCTTGAGCGGGCGCAGGTCGAGAATGCATTCATGGGCGACCAGGCCATTCTCGCCGGTGTAGAGCACCGGGTAGTGCTCCTCCAGGCGCCGGGCGATGTAGTTGGCACTGAGAATCGCCAGCTGCGAGGCACGCTTGAGCCCCTCCCCGCCCATCATGCGGATGTACATCCAGGTGATCGGCAGGATGCTGGCACTGCCATAGGGCGCTGCGCTGACCGCGCCCTGCTTGCTCTCCATATGACCGTGACCCGGCAGAAACGGCGCCAGGTGTGCCTTGACGCCAATCGGACCAACACCCGGGCCGCCACCGCCGTGGGGAATGCAGAAGGTCTTGTGCAGGTTCAGGTGCGACACGTCGCCACCGAACTTGCCCGGCGCGCAGAGGCCGACCATGGCATTCATGTTGGCACCGTCGAGGTACACCTGGCCGCCGTGCGCATGGATGATGTCGCAAATGCGGGTGATGCCGTCTTCGAACACGCCATGGGTCGAGGGATAGGTGATCATCAACGCCGCCAGGCAATCCCGGTGCTGCTCGGCCTTGCGTTGCAGGTCTGCCACATCGACGTTGCCGCGCGCGTCGCAGTTGACCACCACCACACGCATGCCGGCCATCTGCGCCGTGGCCGGGTTGGTACCATGGGCCGACGACGGAATCAGGCAGACATCACGCTGCGCCTGGCCACGGCTGGCGTGATAGGCACGGATCGCCAGGAGGCCTGCGTACTCACCTTGCGAACCGGCATTGGGCTGCAGGGACATGGCGTCATAGCCGGTGGCGGCGCAGAGCATGGCCTCCAGCTCATCGGTCAGTTGGCGGTAACCCCGCGCCTGCTCGGCCGGGGCGAACGGGTGCAAGGCGCCGAACTCGGGCCAGGTGATCGGGATCATTTCACTGGCGGCGTTGAGCTTCATGGTGCAGGAGCCCAATGCGATCATGCTGCGGTCCAGGGCCAGGTCCTTGTCGGCCAGACGCCGCAGGTAGCGCATCAGTTCGGTTTCCGAATGGTAGCGGTTGAACACCTGATGTTGCAGGAACGGTGTCTGGCGCAGCAGGTGCGACGGCAGACTGTCGCCTGCGTCGACGGCCAGGGCGGCGAAATCCGGAAGCGCCTGTGCAGGCGCTGCGAAGACCTGCCACAGGGCCTCGACGGCTGCCTGCTCGCAGGTTTCATCCAGCGACACGCCAAGCCGCTGCGAGTCAATCGGCCGCAGATTCAGGCCCGCCGCATTGGCGGCGCTCAGCACTTCGGCCACAGGACCGGCGGTCACCACACTGACGGTGTCGAAAAAGTGCTGCTGCTCGACCTGGTGTCCGAGTTGCTGCAACCCTCGCACCAGAATCGCCGTCAGCCGATGCACACGCCGGGCGATCTGCGCCAGGCCTTGCGGGCCATGGTAGACCGCGTACATGCTGGCGATGTTGGCCAGCAGCACCTGCGCGGTGCAGATGTTGCTGGTGGCCTTCTCACGGCGAATGTGTTGCTCGCGGGTCTGCATGGCCAGGCGCAGGGCCGGTTTGCCGAAGCGGTCGATGGACACGCCGACCAAGCGCCCGGGCATGTCGCGCTTAAAGCTGTCGCGCGTGGCAAAGAACGCCGCGTGCGGGCCACCAAAGCCCAGCGGCACGCCAAAACGCTGGGCGCTGCCCACAACCACGTCGGCACCGAATTCACCGGGTGCGCTCAGCAAGGTCAGGGCCAGTAGGTCAGCGGCCACCGCCACCAGCGCACCAGCGGTATGGGCGCGCTGCACCAGGGCTCGATGGTCAACGATAGCGCCAGTGCTGGCCGGGTATTGCAGCAACAGACCGAAATAGCCCTCAAGGTCCTGCTCAAGCAAGGCCGACTCATCGCCGATGACCACCTCGATACCCAGTGGCTCGGCACGGGTGCGCAGTACGTCGAGGGTTTGCGGGTGACACTGCTGCGAAACGAAAAACGCTGGAGCCTTGCGCTTCGCCAGGCGCTTGCAGAAGGTCATGGCTTCGGCGGCGGCGGTGGCTTCATCGAGCAACGAGGCGTTGGCGATTTCCATACCGGTCAGGTCGCTGATCAGGGTCTGGAAGTTCAGCAGCGCTTCCAGCCGACCCTGGGAAATCTCCGGCTGGTAGGGTGTGTAGGCCGTGTACCAGGCCGGGTTCTCCAGCAGGTTGCGCAGGATCGGCGTCGGTGTGTGGCAAGGGTAATAGCCCTGACCGATGTGATTGCGAAACCGCTGGTTCTTTGCAGCGATAGCCTTGAGCGAGGCCAGCGCCTCGGCCTCGCCCTGCCCTTCGCTCAGCGCGAGCACGCTGGTGCCCTTGATGCTGTCAGGAATGACGCTGTCGATCAGGCCGTCGAGGCTGTCATGACCGATTAACGCCAGCATCGCGTCGATGTCGTCCGCGCGTGGGCCGATGTGACGGGCGATGAACTCGTTGTTGGTTGTCAGTGGGATCGATGCATGGGTCATGTCGGCCCCCTGGCTCAGGCGTTGTCGGCCAGGAAGCGGTCGTAGCCATCCTGGTCCATCAACGTGTCGAGGTCGGCCAGGTTGGCGACCTGGATGCGAAAGAACCAACCGTCCTGCATCGGCGAGGCATTGACCAGCTCAGGGTCATCGGCCAGGGCCTGGTTAGCCGCCACTACGGTTCCGCTCAGGGGCATGCTGATCGTGCTGGCGGCCTTGACCGATTCCAACACCGCGACCTCATTGCCCTCCTCGTACTTGCCCGGCTCCGGCAACTGCACGAACACCACGTCACCCAGAGCCTCCTGGGCGTAGGTGGTAATGCCGACGGTCAACTCGCCCGTCGCTTCCAGGCGCAGCCATTCGTGTTCGGGAGTAAAACGCAGCGTGCTCATCGATCTTCCTCTCTTGTTATCAGGTGGGTCCTGGTGCAGGACTGATTGATACAGGAGCAAGGGCAATGCCAACTTAATAAAAGTCTTTTATTTCAATGCGTTAACCTTAAAAACCATTCAATCTGAAGCCGTTGCAGTGGAGCCATTTCGCTCCACTGCCTGAACCCCGCAGCCAACCGTGACGGGATGGGCCAATGGCGCTGCGGCTCAGGCCCAACTGGAGCGTAATGACTCCAGTGGAGCGATATCGAACCAGGCCAGCGACTAGACCCGGCTGGCAATGCCGTATTTACGCAAACGCTGGCCGATGGCCGTGTGCGACGTCTGCAGGCGCACCGCCAGTTGCCGGGTTGAGGGATAAGCGGCATACATCGTCTCCAGCAGCGACTTTTCGAAACCCTGCACAGCCGCTTCCAGGCTGGTGACTTGCGGTGCATCGGGCTGCTGGTTGCTCAGGGCTGTACCAGCCAGCTCCAGGTTGTCGCAATCGATCACCTCCCCTTCGCTGATGGCTGCGGCGCGGAAAATTACGTTCTGCAACTGGCGCACGTTGCCCGCCCAGCGATTGCCCAGCAGCAACGGATGGGTGGCCAGCGCCAGCCGGCACGGCGAGCGCTGGATCTGCGCGCAGGCCTGACGCAGGAAATGCTCGGCGAGCAACAGGATGTCTCGCCCGCGCTCGCGCAGCGGCGGCACCATCAGGTTGAGCACGTTGAGGCGGTAATAAAGGTCTTCACGAAAGCCGCCTTCGAGCACCATGTTTTCCAGGTTGCGGTGCGTCGCGCACACCACCCGTACATTCACCCGCACCTCACCGCCGCCGCCCACCCGGCGAAAGCTGCCGTCACTAAGAAAGCGCAGTAGCTTGGCCTGCAGGTAAGGTGACATTTCGCCCACTTCATCGAGGAACACCGTGCCGCCGTCGGCCAGTTCCAGCAGGCCCGGCTTGCCGCCGCGCTGGGCGCCGGTAAACGCGCCAGCGGCGTAGCCGAACAGCTCGCTCTCGGCCAGGCTCTCCGGCAGCGCCGCACAGTTCAGTGCCAGGAAGGACGCATCGCGACGCACGCTCAATGCATGGCAAGCACGCGCTACCAGCTCTTTGCCCGTCCCGGTTTCGCCCTGGATCAACACCGGCGCCTCCAGACTCGCCACCTTGTGCAGGCGCGCCTTGAGCTCCTTGAGCGGCGCCGAGTCGCCCAGCAGCGCCTGCAGCCCCTCGGCATGGTCGTGCAACAGCGACGCCAGACGCTCACCGATACGGCTGGGTGGGTACAGGGTTAGCAGGCCACCCACCAAGGCGTCGGCCCCACCGCTGATGGGCGTGGCTTCCAGCAACAGTGCCTGGCCCTGCAAACTCACCTCGCACATGGGCAGGCGAAAGCCCTTGGCAATCAGGGTCTGCGCCAGGTCGGGTTCGGCGAACAGCCTGGACAACGGCTCACCGGCTGGCTCGCGGCCGACGAGGCTGACCAGCGTGGGGTTGGCCAGCAACACATGGCCACCGGGGTCCACCGCCAGTACCGGATCGCTCATCGCCGCGAGCAACGCCTCCAACTGCAAGTGCCGGCGCTGGCCAGGGAGAAAGTCTACAAGCTCCACCGCCTGGACCCCGATCACCCGCAGCAAGGCATCATTAAGTTCGTCCAGCACAGCCTGTGACAGCGCCGGCGCATCGATATAGACGTTGGGCGGGATCATTTCCACCGCGTCCAGGTTGAGGTTGCGTGCGCCCAGCAATGCCAGGATCTCCTGAGTAATGCCTACGCGGTCGATGAAGGTGACGTGAATGCGCATGACGGCTCCCTGGTTGTACAAAGACGACGGGGGGACGGCCCCGTTGTGCCGTCCCCCCGAGTTAACGCCTGCATGTGGCGATCAATCCGCGTCGTAGGACAACTGCACGCCCTGCGACTTTTTCTGGCGCATCGATCGGTAAGCCAGGCCGAGGATGACGAACCAGACCGGCACGAAGACCAACGCTTTACGGGTGTCGTCTTCCAGCGCCAGCAAGGCCAGCATGGCAACAAAGAACACCAGGCAAGCCCAGCTCATGACAATGCCGCCCGGCATCCGGTATTTCGAAGCGCGATGCAGGTGGTCGCGCTGCTTGCGGTATGCCAGGTACGACAGCAGGATCATCGACCAGACGCACATGAACAGGATCGCCGACACCGTGGTGATCAGGGTGAACGCATCGAGCATGTTAGGCACCAAGTAGATCACCAGCGCCCCCGCCGACAGGCAAACACAAGAGAAAATCAGCCCGTTGGAAGGCACTGCGCGGCGGGACAACGCCTTGAACTTGCCCGGCGCATCGCCATCCACGGCCAGGCCGTAGAGCATGCGGCTGGTGGAAAACACACCACTGTTTGCCGAAGACGCGGCAGAGGTGAGCACCACGAAGTTGATGATCCCGGCAGCCGCCGGCAAACCGGCCAGGACAAACAGCTCGACAAAGGGGCTCTTGTTGGCAACGACATCGCGCCACGGCGTAACCGCCATGATCGCGATCAAGGCGAACACATAGAACACGATGATGCGCAGCGGAATCGAATTGATCGCCCGTGGCAGGTTGCGTTCAGGGTTCTTGGTTTCGGCGGCGGTGGTACCCACCAGTTCGATCCCGGCAAAGGCAAAGATCGCAATCTGGAAACCGGCAAAGAAGCCCATGGCGCCGTGGGGAAACATGCCGCCGTCATTCCACAGGTTGGCCAGCGACGCGACATCGCCAGCAGGCGACTGGTAGGCCGCAACCACCATGTAAAGGCCGGTGCAGACCAAGGCGCAAATGGCCACGATCTTGATCATGGCGAACCAGAATTCCAGTTCACCGAACATCTTGACGGTCAGCAGGTTGAGCGAAAGCAGCAGGCCAACACAACTGAGTGCCGGCAACCATTGCGGGATATCCGGGAACCAGAACTGTGAATAGGCGGAGATCGCAATCACATCGGCAATGCCGGTCACTATCCAGCAGAACCAATACGTCCAGCCGGTGAAAAACCCTGCCCAGGGCCCCAGGAGATCAGCGGAGAAATCAATGAACGACTTGTACTTGAGGTTGGACAACAGTAACTCGCCCATGGCCCGCATCACAAAGAACAGCATGAAGCCAATGATCATGTAGACAAAGATGATCGAGGGCCCTGCCAGGCTGATGGTCTTGCCAGAGCCCATGAACAGGCCAGTGCCGATGGCACCGCCAATGGCGATCAACTGGATATGGCGGTTGGAAAGATTACGTTGGAGTTCGTGCGCTTCGCTGTCAGGCGGACCCAGCGTCGAGTTTTTCATTAGGCTTTACCTTGCTAGTTTAATTGTTTTTATAACGTCACAAGTTCAAACACCTCAGCCAGTGCGGCGGAGTGCCAATGAAAGAGCAAGGTCTATGCCAAGCGAAAACGCGTGGTTTTAGGCGGCGTTGTAGGTAGTGGGTGTAATGAAGTCACTCCATAAACCGTCGTGAATCAGGCTGCCCACTGGCGCTAAAGCGTCGTGAACCCTGTGCTCGGCCCCACTGTAGCGGTTTCGCTCCAATGGAACGCATTCAGTCCGCATTGAACAGTCCCCCAGTAGCCGCGGCCGAGGAACGAGGCTGCGATCGACTGCAGAGCAGTCGCAATCGGGTCACCCTCGCTGGTTCGAAGTACGGCGTGACCCGTTTTACGGCCGTTGCACGGCCGGTCGCAGCCTCACGGCAGCGGCTACCCAACGTCAGGCGCGAACCTTGCGCATCGGCGCCCGACTGCGCTGATCGTCCTCCCACCCTTCGACCAGGCCCACCTGAACAGTGGCCGGCGCCAGCGGCTCGCGCCCGCGCACCAGGTCGGCGGCACGTTCGGCAAGCATGATGGTCGGCGCATTGAGGTTGCCGTTGGGCTCGCTGGGGAACACTGAAGAGTCGATCACCCGCAGCCCCTGCAGGCCACGTACGCGCAGTGAGGAGTCGACCACTGCCATGTCATCCTCGCCCATGCGGCAGGAGCCACAGGGGTGCATGGTACTTTCCATGTTGGCGCGTACGAAGGCGTCGATCTGTTCATCGGTCTGCACCTGCGGCCCTGGTGCCAGCTCTTCGCCGCGGAAGCGATCCATGGCCGGCTGGGCGATGATTTCCCGGGTCAGGCGCACGCAGCGACGGAAGCCCTCACGGTCGGCTTCGCTCTCCAGGTAGTTGAAGCGGATTTCCGGGTGCTGATAAGGGTCCGCCGACAGCGCCCGCACGTGGCCACGGCTCTTGGGCTTGTTTGGCCCGGTCAGCACCATGAAACCGTGGCCCTTGAACGGTTTGTCACCGTCGTAACGCATCGCTGCCGGCAGGAAGTGAAACTGGATGTCCGGCCAACGCAGCCCCTTGCTCGAGCGGATGAAACCGCCCGCCTCGAAATGGTTACTGGCACCCAGGCCGTCTTTGAACAGCAACCAGCGCAGGCCGATCAGCGCCTTGCCCAGCAGGTTCATCTTGCCGTTGAGCGTCACCGGCTCCTTGCAGGCGTACTGGATGTAGATTTCCGAATGGTCCTGAAGGTTTTCGCCGACCCCTGGCAGGTCGTGGCGGACCTCAATACCGGCCTTTTTCAGCACCGCTTGCGGGCCTATCCCTGAGCGCTGCAACAGGTGCGGCGAGCCAATCGGACCGGACGATACCAGCACCTCACGGTTGCAATAGACCTTGTGGGTCTGGCCGCCCTCGTCGTACTCCACGCCCACCGCACGCTTGCCGTCGAGCAGGATGCGCCGGGTCATGGCATGGGTGACGACGGTCAGGTTGGGCCGGGTCATGGCCGGGCGCAGGTAGGCATTGGCGGTGGACCAGCGTACGCCGTCCTTGACCGTCATGTGCATGGCCCCAAAGCCTTCCTGCATGTAGCCATTGCAATCGTCGGTCTTGATGTAGCCGGCCTCGGCACCGGCCTCCACCCAGGCGCCGTACAACGGGTTCTGCATGTTGTTGCCGTTGTTGGTGGCCAGGGGGCCGGCGCCGCCGCGATAGTCATCGCCACCGAACTTGTAGGTCTCGGCGCGCTTGAAATACGGCAGGCAATTTCGATAGCCCCAATTTTTCGCACCCAGGCTTTCCCATTCGTCGAAGTCACAGGCATGGCCGCGGATATAGACCAGACCGTTGATCGAGGAGGAACCGCCAAGCACCTTGCCGCGCGGGCAGTGCAGGCGGCGACCGTCCAGGTGCGGCTCGGCGACGGTCTCGTAACGCCAGTTGTACTTCTTGGTGTTCATCGGCAACGAGAACGCACTGGGCATCTGGATCAGCACGCTGCGGTCGCTGCCGCCGAACTCCAGGACCAGCACCGAAGTACCGGCGTCCTCGGTCAGGCGGTTGGCCAGAACGCAGCCGGCAGAGCCCGCACCGATGATGATGTAGTCGTATCGCTTGTTCATGGTTTTAGTCCTTTGCGCCGAAGCCTGCGGCCTCGATGGTGCGTGCATTGCCCTTGGAGTAGCCGCCCCAGCCCAGCCGCGTGGCCAGCAGTCGGGTCAGCCCGTAGTGAACCAGCCCGGCCAGCAGGCAGGACGGCAGCGAGGCGGTAGCGAAGGTGAAGAAGCTGGTGTTGGCCAGCGTCTGCGGGTTGAACACCACCACGTAGATCGCGAACCCCGCCACCAGCGCCAGCAATGCGATCGGGTTGAAGCCCTTGCAGAAACGCACGGGCGACGCACCTGGCGCGGCATAGACATGGCGCAGGTTCACACGCTGATGACGCAGGAAGAAGTAATCGGCGATGCCGATGCCGGCCAGCGCACTGTTCAGCGCCGAGGTCCAGACCAGGAAGATGAAGAAGCCGTCGTAGATGCCCGGGAAGCACAGCACGATGATCACCGGGATCACGCAGAACAGCCCGATCAGCGCCCCCCAGCGCACGCTGCGCAAGCGCTCCCCGGCCAGTTGGCGCAGGCCAATGACAGCCGTGTAGAGGATATTGACCATACCAGTCAGGTTAGCCAGCGCCAGAAAGCCCAACGCCACCACGCCGAATCCCACACCACCGGCCAGGCGCATCCAGGCGGTAGGGTCGCTGCTGCCCAGGGTGGAAGCGGCGAACAGGCTGACGCTTTCGCCCAGTACGGCGGCGCCGAAAATGCCCACCAGGTTGGGCCAGAAGGCCGTGCGTTGGTTACTGCACAACCGCGACAGGTTACCGATGTACGGCCACCAGGAGAAACCTGCGGCGATGTTGATTTCCACGGCGATCATGAAGTTGATGCGCTGGTCGGCAAAGGGCGGCTGCAACGGCGGCATGGCCAGCAGTTCGGCGAAGCTCAAGCGCTGGGAAATGAAGTACATCAGCGCCAGCATGATCAAAATCAGGCTCGGCGCGATCACCGCGCTCAAGCGCCGGATCATGTCCGGCCCGCGCATGGCGACCAGTGCCGCGAGGACGATGGCCAGCAAGGCGCCCGCCGTCACCAGCCAGTCGTCGCTGTTGGGCTGGCTGTGCTGCACCAGGGTCTCCAGGTTGTCCAGCGCCCGCCCGCACATCAGCCCCAGCACCGCCAGCCAACCCATGGTCAGCACCACCACCGACAGCACATAGACCAGGCGACTGCCGTTGAGGCCAAACATACTGCGCAGGTACGTGAATTGCTCAACACCGTATTTGCCGCACGGTAGGCAGGTGGATGACGCGGCGAGAATCACACCGATGATGTTACCGATGACAATCGCACTGATGCCTTGCAAAGGCCCGACGAACAGCGCGGTGGCGCCACCGATCAGAAACACCCAGGTGGCCACCGCCAACGCCGAGTTGGCATAGGCAAAGCCCCAGAAACCCCACACCCGTTCGCTGGGCAGCAACGGGGTATCGCCACGTTCGGCGCTCAGGCGAAACTCCTGCTCTCTGGACGGGTTCATGGATGGCCTCCCAGGAAGTACGCCCCGGCGACCATCACCAGCGTCAGCAGGGTCAGCGCGAGGAAATCACCAGTGCTCAATGCTCCGGGCCAATCCGCCCTGCTCTCCAGTTCTTCATAGGCGCGTATGCGCCTGTCCAGGTCTTGCGCACGCTCTACATCCACTTGGCTGTTCATGAGCATCACCTCGATAGGTTCTTGTTCTTGAAATACGATGCATGTGAAAAACCTGCGTCGCCCGCCAACCGTCAGCGACGCAGATTTGCCCTGTTCCTCAGGGCAAGGTGATCCAGACCGCCTTGGTCTCCAGGAAGAACTCCAGTTGTTCAGCGCCCATGTCCTTGCCATAGCCCGACTGCTTGTAGCCACCGAATGGCATCGAAGGGTCGAGGGTGCTGTGGGCATTGACGTAGACCGTGCCGGCACGCAACTGTGGAATCAGGCCGTGGACCCTGCCCAGGTCATTGGAGTAAATCGCCGCCGCCAAGCCATACACCGAATCGTTGGCCAGGGCCAGCGCCTGCTCCTGGCTGTCGAAAGGCTGGGTCACCAGCACTGGGCCGAAAATCTCCTCGCGCACGGTACGCATGTCGTTGTTGCAGTTCGCAAAGATCGTCGGTTGCACAAAGAAGCCTGGGCCCTCGAGCGGCTCGCCACCGTAATACAGCTGCGCGCCTTCGGCCTTGCCCAGGGCGATGTAGTCCAGCACCCGCTGCTGTTGCTGACGCGAGACCATGGGGCTGATGAAACAGTCCGGGTCCAGGCCCGGGGCGATCTTCAGGGTGGCGGTGTACCTGGCCAGCGCCTCGAGGAACGCGGGGTAGATGCTGCGCTCGACATAGGCGCGGGTACCGGCGTCGCAGACCTGCCCCGAGTTGAAGAACACACCGTTGGCGACTGCCTCGGCCGCCGCCTCGATATCGGCATCGGCAAACACGATCACCGGCGACTTGCCACCGAGTTCGAGGGTCAGACGTTTCATCTGGTCCATCGCTGCCTTGCCCACCGAGCAGCCCACCGGCGTGGAACCGGTAAAGCTCAGCTTGTCGATGCCCGGGTGAGTGGACATCGCTGTGCCGACCACGCTGCCGCGCCCGGTGACGATGTTCAGCACGCCGTCGGGAATGCCCGCCTCCTGCACCAGCTCGGCAAAACGCAGGGCAGACAGCGAGGTCAACTCAGCCGGTTTGACCACCACAGTGCAGCCGGTCGCCAGGGCCGCACCGAGCTTCCAAGCCATGGTCTGCAACGGGAAATTCCAAGGCACGATGGCACCCACCACACCCACCGCTTCCTTGCGGGTGTAGGCCAGGTAGTTGCCTGGCAGCGAGGGCTCGACGGTGCGTCCATGGATCTTGCTGGCCCAGCCGGCGAAGTAGCGCAGCGTATCGACCGTGCCTTGGATATCCACGGCGCGTGCCTGGGCGACCGATTTGCCCATGTCGATGGACTCGATCTGTGCCAGCTCGTCACCATTAGCGTCGATCAGGTCAGCCAGCCGATGGATCAGGCGTTCGCGTTCCAGTGGCTTGAGCTGGCTCCAGGGGCCGCCGTCGAACTGCGCACGCGCGGCACGTACCGCGCGGTCGAGGTCTTCGGCGGTTCCCATCGGGATACGCGTCAACACGCCTTCGGTGGAAGGCTCGATGACTTCGGCGCTGGCGCCGTCACTGGCCTCAAGCCAGGCACCAGCGATGAACATGCGCTGCGGCTTGGACAGGAATCGTTGGGTCGCCTCGGAAACGCCGAAGGCCTGCAGGTAGGCTTTTACCTTGTTGTCCACGGGGATTCTCCGGATCAGCGAGCGTTGGCGCGCGCATGGAAGATGAAGCCGATGCTGTTCATCAGCAGTTGCGCAGCGAGGATCGAGGTGACGCCGGCCGGGTCATAGGCCGGCGCCACTTCCACCAGGTCCATGCCGACGATCCGGCCCTGGCTGCGCCGGGCCAGAGCCTGGATGATTTCCAGCACTTCGTAGTAGTAGAAACCGCCATGGCTTGGGGTCCCCGTGCCAGGGGCAATGGACGGGTCGAAACCGTCGATGTCGATGGTGATGTAGTAGTCGCGGCCTTCGGGAATTTTCGCCATCACCCCCTCACAGCCCAGGCGCCGCACGTCGCGTACCGAGAGGATCTGAGACCCGGCTTCGCGGGCGGCGTCGTAGTCGTCGCGGTTGGAGGACGACACGTTGCGAATACCCATCTGGGTCATGCCGACGATGTGGTCCAGCTCCGAAGCGCGGCGCAGCGGGCTGCCGTGGCCATAGCGCACGCCGTGGCGCTCATCAACGAAGTCCAGGTGGGCATCAAAATGCACGATGTGGATCGGCCCACGTCCTTCGAACGCCTTGATCACCGGGGCGTGGATCGAGTGATCACCGCCCAGGACCACGGGCATGGCACCTGCCGCGAGAATCTGGCGCACGGCCGACTCGATGTTGGCGTTGCTAGTGGCCATGTCGGTATGGACGATATCGGCATCGCCGACATCAACCATGCGCAGCTGGTCATCGGTCAGGTAGGTGGCGTCATCTTCAAAATCGTAGGCGCCGGCATGGCCGAAGGAGAACAGCGTCGATGCCTCGCGGATGCCGCGAGGTCCAAAACGTGCGCCTGAACGCCATTGGGTACCCATGTCGTTGGGCGCGCCAAGGATCGCCACGTCGGCATTGATCGCAGCCCAGTCGGTGCAAATGGGTGATTTGGCGAAGGTGCAATGGCCCACGAAGGGCAGGTTCAGACGGCCGGATTCATACCCGTGCTTTGCCATGTTCGAGTTTCTCCACGTTATTGTTCTGGTCAGGAGACGGGGCGACTGCTCGACCACCGTTGCAGCCACTATGGCGGCAGGCCGGACAGGGAAAAATGCGCAAGTGCAGATGCCTACATCGTCGAATCCGAAGTATCCATAGGGATGTCGTTTGCCAGCAAAACACCGCCACTGCAGCCAAACGCATTTTCAGGCATCAGGCATTGCGGTCGACACATGCACATGGTTAGCTTGGAAAAAACAACAATGCCCGTGCGTTCATATCAGCAGCCACGATGTGACGCCCGGCCGGGAGGCCATGGTGATTCAGCTCCACGATGTTGATCTGAAACTGCTCAGGGTATTCACCACCATTGTCAGGTGCGGTGGCTTTTCCGCGGCGCAGGCCGCACTGAATGCTGGCCAGTCGACTATCAGCGAGCAGATGACACACCTGGAAACCCGCTTGGGGGTCAAACTCTGCCAACGCGGGCGCAGTGGCTTTCGTCTCACCGAGCAAGGTGTAGCCATCCATGAGGCCACTGTGCGTCTGCTCAGTGCGGTGGAGAGCTTCTGCCAGGATGCCGACGTGCTCAAACAGCACATCAGCGGCAAGCTCAACCTGGGTATTATCGACTCCACCTTGACCGACCCCGACTCGCCGCTGCCGCGTACCACCCAGCGTTTTGTCTCGCGCGGCCACGACGCCCACCTGCATATCTACATCGGTACCCCCGCAGAACTGGAGGAACGTGTACTGGACGGGCGCTTGCACCTGGCCATCGGTCACTTCCCCCTGCGCGTGTCAGGGCTGTCCTACCTGCCCCTCTACGACGAAGCCCTGGGACTCTACTGTGGCCGCCGCCATCCGCTGCACGCCAGCCATGCCACGAACGGCCGCCTGCTTGAAGACGTTCGCGCCTGTCGGATCGTCGTGCGCGGCTACATGAATGAGTACGACCTGGAGCAACTGGGCATGACCAAGGCCGCGGCCACCGTCGAGAACATCGAGGCAGCCGCGATCCTGATCATCTCCGGCGCCTACATCGGCTTTCTGCCGGTACATTTCGCCGAGCAGTGGGTCAAGACCGGAGAAATGCGCCGCCTGGGTGCCAGCACGCTGGACCTGACCTCTCCGTTCGATGTCATCACCCGACGCGGTGTATCGCCGCCACCGATCCTGCAAGCGTTCCTCGAAGACCTGAACGCTTGCACGCAACAACCGGGGCTCGGCTGAGCCTTCGCCCCGTTCCTTAGCGGATGAACACCTGGGTAGTGGTGATCGCCATGTCGCCGCCCGGCAGCTTGACGTTGCCAATCTGTTTGAGGCTGTCGGCATCGAAGATCGCCACGTCGTTGAAGGTTCCGGTCAGGTAGATCTTGCTCCCGTCCTTGTTGAAGGAAATGCAGTAGTAGGAATGATCCAGCGTTGCCGACTGCAGCAACTTCTTCTGCTTGATGTCGTACTTGGCCAGACGGTTGAGCACACCGAACATCAGATTCGGGTCTTTCGGCGAGCGCATGCCACTGAAGTAGATTTCCGTCAGCGGGCCGAAGTCGGTGGTTTGCGCCTTGCCGGTTTTCAGGTCGACGCTGAACAGCCCGTAAAGGTATTCGGCAGTGGCTGGATCCTGCTTCTTGTCCTTGAATTTAGCGGTGGTGTAGAGCAACGAAAACTCGCGCCGATAGGTTTGCTGGTTCCAGATGTAGAGCACGTCAGGCGCACTGTAGTTGGGGCGTTTCCAATGTCGGCTAGCAACGAGCACATCGAACTTTCCGGTGTTCACATCGACCTTGTAGATATCCGCCCCCGCCACATACAACGTACCGTCATCACCACTCTGCATGATGGTCAGCTGACGAGGCGCCGGGTAACTGCGCAGCGGTTTGGCATCGAGCCCGGCATCGGTGGCATACACATCGAGCCGAGGTGACTGCACTTCATAGCGATCATTGAGCATCAGCGTCGGATTGGCGATGGTGTACAGCTCTTTACCGTCATGACTGACGGTGAAGGCGAACATAGACTTCGCTTTCTCCCCTGGCTTGTGCGTGATGCTGGCGTGGAACACCTGTTTGCAGTTGTCGAGTGCTACGCCGTAAACATCCGCGTAGTGGTTATTCAGTACGTAAGCGGTCTTGCGATCCGGAGACAACTGGATCGTACCAGGACCAAAGGCGTCAGGCATTTTGCAGGTCTTGAACAGGCTATCGGTGGCCAGGTCGATGACGTGCAGGTTGTTCGGGTAGTTGGCGGTGACCAGGTACTCGTGACCGCTTTGCAGTGCGGTGTTTTCATCGGCCAGAACAGTGTGCGAACACACGCTCAGGATAGCGAACGCGGCCAGGCCGCAGGCGTTGATGCTAGGCATGCTGGAATCCTTTTTCTGTTCGGTTATTTGTCTTTGGGAAAGACAGTCCCGAGGTTGCGCCAATTGTCGTTGGACGCCTGGGCATCCTTGTTCCAGTCCGGGTAGGTGCTCATCATGTCCGGCACTTGCGCTGGCCACCAGCAAGGGTCGGAGCAACCGTACAGGTCGGCTTCCATTGGTTGGCACAGCGACGACACACCGCCAAAGGCGTCGATCTCCCATCCCGGGTCGGTGGTCGAGGCGCAGCCGGCGACCGAGCTCATTGCCACCACTTCTTCGATGCGGTTTTCGGCCGCGGCCTGATCAAGCTTCTGGGCTTTGTTATTGATTGCCTTGAGATGTTTCATATCAGTGAGCCTTGCGCGGAGTGATGTAACTGCTGATGAACGCAGGGTTTTGGGCCATGATCCGGGTGTAGACCTCGATGCCGAAGTCGACCCAGTCACGCATCAGTTCGCAGTAGTGATAGGTCGGGTGAGTCGGGTCGCCGTAACGGGCGTAGCTCTCGTGGTAGCAACCGCCAGAGCAGAGGTTGCGAATCTGACAGTCCGCGCAGCCGGTGTTGGTGCGGTCAAGGCGCTGGGACAGGAAGTCATTCAGCTCGACCTGCTTCACCCCACGGTGAACATTGCCGAAAGTCGGCAGCGACGAGCCGGTAAAGCGATGGCACAGGTTCAGCTCGCCCTTGTGATCCACCGCCAGCATCTTCAGGCCCGCGCCGCACGGCAGGGCTTTTTTGTGACCTTCGTGGATGTCGGTGATCAACTGGTGCAGGTTGGAGAAGCCAATGTTGCGGTGCTCCAGCGCCGCGTCCAGGTAGCGTCGACCGAGTTTCTTCATATTGGCGAAGACGTCGATCAATTCTTCGCTGGACAGGTTGAACGAGCTGATGTCACCCGATGTCACCGGGGCAAAGCCGACTTCGGCAAAACCCAGTTCATTGAACAGGTGGTCCCAGATGGTTTCAACGTCGGTGACGCCGGTGGTCAAGGTCACTCGCGCGCCCACCGGGCGGCTGTTGTAGCGCGACAACAGCATCTGGGCCTTACGCCGCACCACCTCGTAGGTCCCCTGCCCGCCCACGGTAATACGATTGCGGTCGTGCACGGTTTTCGGCCCGTCGATGCTCACCGAGAGCCCGAAACGGTGAGCATTCAGATAGTCCACGGTTTCTTCGGTGAGCAGGGTGGCGTTGGTGGTCATGACGAACTCTACAAGCTTGCCTGCCTCACGAAAGCGCTTTTCACAGTAATCGACCATGTACTCGATCAGCTTGCGGTTGCTCAGCGGTTCGCCACCGAAGAACACCACCGTGAAACGCTCTTCGTCCGGAGATTCGCGTAGCAGCATTTCCACCGAAGCGATTGCCGTTTCGAGGTCCATTTTCTTGCCGGCTGACGGCTTGTCCAGGTCCTCCTTGTAGCAGTAGGTGCAGCTCAGGTTGCAGCCGGTGTTGACGTTGAGCACCACGGTGTTGATCGCCGTGCGCTCGACGCGCTGGATGGCGATTTCCGGGGTCAGCGGTGAGCCATCGCTGACCAGCTCCAGGGCCATCAGCTCACGTAGGGTTTCAGTAATTTCATCGCCGCCGAAACGTGCCGCCAAACGCTCGATCAAGTCCTCCGACGAGCAGCCGGGGCCGCGCAAGGTATCGATAATCGAGCCCGTCAGCTCATCGCTGGCGAACAGCGAACTGCTGGGGACATGAAACAGCATACGGTCGGCATCGACCCGAACTTCGTGCAGGTTGCGTTCGACCAGATTCAAGATAGCGCCCATGGCAAACCTCCTGTGCAGGCTTCGCTTGCGAGGCCTGCGATCATTCCGAAAAAGTGTCTGAAGTCTTGGTTCTCAAGGCACTCAAGGAATGGGCGGGTTGTTCCAGCGTTGCACGGTCACAATCATGTGGCCTTCGCCAGTCAGCGACGTCCCTGCGTCGTCGACGGCAGCGATCACCTTGAGGTTGCCGGCATTGTTGGTGGACATTTTGCGTGCTGGGTTCGGCCCGGCATCGCCCGGTGTGAACACCCCGGTATCGGCCTGAATGGTGCCGGCAAACTTGACGTCTTCGTCTTCCTTGGCGCGGTCGTCGAATGCTTGCACCGACCACTGCGCCGGGAACACACCGATGCGATACGGTTTGCCATCGACGTCCTTGCCCCAGGCTTCAGCGTCGAAACGCCCCTGAACCTTCGGTGTCGAACCCCCGCCGTCACCTATCCGTGCCACCGAGAACGCGGGCACTACTTTGACTTCGGCAATATTGCTGTAGACCGACAGGGTCGGACCGCTCAGCGTGCCGACGGTGACGTTGCGCAGCCCCGGCTGGGCATTTTCAGCCGCCTTGAGTTTGACGCGCAGGCGTGCAGGCGTTTGCTCCAGTACCTCGACCACGTCCACGCCTTTGCCAAAACTTGGCTGCCCCGTCAGACCACTGCCGATCAAGGTGACTTCGGTTTCGCTGCCCGCTTTCAGATAGCCTGGCTGCACCGCCAGCAAACGGCTGCTGCCCTGCTTGGCCGCGACGAAATCCAGGCCCCGCTCATCGTGCTCAGCCTCGAACATCCGGCCTTGCATGGCACTGCCTTGGGCGGCGAATACCTGACGCATAGTTACGCCATCGAGGCTGACGTTGCCGCGCCATTCATAACCGCTGTAAAGAATCGCACTGCCGTCGCCATTGAACGGGCTGCCGTCGGCGTACTGGCCTTTGACGCTGACCTTGAAGGTGTCACTGCCATCGGCGCTGACGCTCATTACCCCGGCCAGTTCGCCTTTACCGGGCAGGTGGCCGCTAAAGCTCCAGTCGCCCACCAGCGCTTGTGCTTTCGGTGCGCTGCTCAACCAGTTTTTCCAGGCCGGGTTGTCCAACGGGTAACGCTTGGCCAGCAGCGGCACCATCTCTTTACGGGCCAGCTCAAACCAGTCGCGGTCGCGAGACAGCGCCTGGTACTCCAAAGACGGCCAGTGGCCGAGGTGGAAGTTCACCAGGCGCTCCCACTCCTGAGCCGGTCGACGTTGCAGGGCCACCCGTGCACCGGAGTGGCAGCGCCCGCACATCTGGCTGGTCTGCTCGTCAAACGTTTCGACGGTGTTGAGGCGGCGTTCCAGCGCGTAACGCACCCCCTCGGTCTCGCTCGGTGCGAGGCCTTGAGTGTCGGCCAGGTATTTGACCAGGGTGCGGCGGTCGTCATCGCTGATCTGCAAACCGTGCATGGTCTGCATCCGGGCAATGCTCATCAGCCACCCTTCCGGGGTCTTGCGCTGATGACTGATGCGGCTCAGGGCATTGTCAGCTTCGGGCGTGTGACAGCCTTGACAGGTTTCCTTGAGGATGGTCTGGGCGTCGCGGGCTGCCAGGCTGTAGGGCGAATGCAGCGCAATAGCACCCGCCATGACTAGCAGGCTGGCGCTCAGGCCTGTTCGGAGTTTTCTCTTCATCAACGTCGAACCTCGCACGGTGCTTTATTATTTTTGGCTTATCGTTTTTATTGTTTCTGCCGTCAGCGACGGACTGCAGACGGCGGCAAGAGAAACGTCAGTGATGATCAATACACGGAACGTGCCAGCTTCAACGCAACCTTTTTAATCAAGCAGTTACGTAACGCGGTTGACTATAAGTCGCGTCTGAACAGCTGTGTTTGCGTCTAATATCGCGACAGGTGTTGCAGTCTGAGACAAGCACAGGCACACCGGCCGCTACATTTCGCCACCCGCTCAGTACAGCCCCTCCCCAAAGCAGTGTCTCGATGAAATGCCGAACGCTCGATGCTGGCTGTCTCAAGGTGTCGCAATATGCAACACCCACGCCTGCCTGTACCTCCCTAGCTCGCGGATAAATCACCGAAAAATCAATCAATTGCGATTCCTCGCCGAACTGGCACAGCCATTGCGAAAGACCTTGTTCCATGAACAATAAGAGGTCTCACCATGTCGCTCCCCTCCCTACTCCCCGCAACCACTGCGTTTATCCAACGCGCGCCGCGCATGCTGATCGGCGCCGAATGGGTCGAGGCTAGCGATGGCCAGACCATGCCATTGCACAACCCGGCCAGCGGTGAGGTGCTGTGCTGGGTACCTCGGGCGACCCCGGACGACGTTGATCGCGCAGTACGTGCGGCGCGTCAGGCCTTCGATGAGTCCGCCTGGAGCCGAACCCGGCCTCGGGAGCGGCAGAACCTGTTGTGGAAGCTTGCCGACCTGATGCAGCGCGACGCCGAAGTGCTGGCCCAGCTGGAATGCCTGAACAACGGTAAAAGCGCGGCGGTGGCGCAGGCCATGGATGTGCAACTGTCCATCGACTTCCTGCGCTACATGGCGGGTTGGGCAACCAAGATTGAAGGTTCATGTGTCGAAGTATCATTACCGCTGATGCCGGACGATCAATTCCACAGCTTTATCCGCCGAGAAGCAGTGGGTGTGGTCGGCGCCATCGTCGCCTGGAATTTTCCGCTGCTGCTGGCCTGCTGGAAACTCGGTCCGGCGCTGGCCACGGGCTGCACCGTGGTGCTCAAGCCCGCCGACGAAACCCCACTGACAGCGCTGAAACTGGCAGAACTGGTGCTCGAAGCCGGCTACCCGAGTGGGGTGTTCAACGTGGTCACCGGCACCGGCATCACCGCAGGCTCCGCCCTGACCCACAACCCATTGGTGGACAAACTGACATTCACCGGGTCCACGACGGTGGGCAAGGAAATCGGCAAGGTCGCCATGGACTCCATGACCCGGGTCACCCTGGAACTGGGTGGCAAGTCACCGACTATCGTCATGGCCGACGCCGACCTGAACAGTGCCGCAGCGGGCGCCGCCAACGCCATCTTCTTTAACCAGGGTCAAGTCTGCTGTGCCGGTTCCAGGCTGTATGTGCAGCGCAAACACTTCGACAATGTCGTGGCCGATATCGCCGGCATTGCCAGCGCCATGAAACTCGGCAATGGCCTGGACCCGAGTGTACAGATGGGGCCACTGATCTCGGCCCGCCAGCAGGAGCGGGTCTCGCGCTATATCGACATGGGTCGTGAAAGCGGCGCAACCATTGCCTGCGGTGGCAACCGGTTCGGGCCGGGTTTCTTTGTCGAACCAACGGTGATCGCCGACGTCGATCAAAACCACGCGCTGGTGCAAGAGGAAATCTTCGGTCCGGTGCTGGTGGCGATTCCGTTCGACGACGAAGCCGATGCCCTGCGCATGGCCAATGACAGCCCCTATGGTCTGGGCGCAAGCATCTGGTCCAACGACCTGGCGGCGGTGCACCGGATGATTCCACGGATCAAGTCTGGCTCGGTGTGGGTCAACTGCCACAGCGCCCTGGACCCGGCGCTGCCGTTTGGTGGCTACAAGATGTCGGGGGTGGGCAGAGAAATGGGCTATGCCGCGATTGAGCATTACACCGAGTTGAAGTCGGTGTTGATCAAGCTGTGAACCCGCGCTTACGGTCGATAGCCTTGCCCTAATAGCCAGCTACGCACCCTTTTCCCCTGCTCCACGGTCAAATCCGCCAGCGCCTGTTGCGCTGGCTGGATTTGCAAGCGCCGCAACAACGGCGCCAGCTCAACCCCCTGCAAATGCCAGACTCCCAGCGGCTGATCCGCCGTGACCACCACCTCGGCCTCCTCCACCAAGCCGTCGCGCAACACCGGCGCACGCTGTATCCGTAGCGAGGAGAAGTCTGGCTGTGGGTGTGCAGGTTCTGCATCCGGCCAGCGCTGACGAGCGCGCCAGAACGGCTGCTCCGGCCAGCGCTGTTCATCGGCATAGAAATCGCGGCCGATTCGGGCGAAACGCAAAAACAACTGCTCGACCCGCTGCTGATGAAACTGCTGGGCCAGCGCCGCACGTTCTGGTGCGCGGATCAAGGTATTGATAACCGCCGGTGCCTGCAACGCTGAAGACAAGGACTGGAAGATCCCGTTTCCCGACAGCGGATCAACCGCCATCGCTGCATCGCCAACTCGAATCCAGTTATCGCCGCAGACCTGTGGGCCGAGAATCGCCGTGCTGCTGCGGGCATGCAACTGCAAATCGCGTTCCGGCACACCGCCAAATAGCGCCTGCGCCAACGCCGATGCCTGGCGCCGAGCTCGACAGTAATCCAGCAACTGCGCTTTGCCCGGCAGCTCGGCACTGGCCACATCTACCGTCAACTGCCAATAACATTGACCATTGGCCTGCCGCGCCATCCAGGCCCAGCCGTCTTCAAGGCTTTCGACCGCACTCGCGTTTTTGCCCGCTGCACCTTGCCAACGGTTGAGCAGGCTGACGGTTTCCGGCCCGCGCAGCCCCTTGCCACCTGCCGGGGCCTGGCGCCCCCGCGACTCCACCAGAAAGTCTGCAGTAATCGCTGCCCGCCCTTCGACGGACACCCGATGGCCCGACGCCTCTGAATGCACGGCCATGACCCGCCCTTCTATCAATTCGACACCGGCCAGGCGCAGGTCCTCGCGAAGGCCTCGATCAAAGCGCGGACGGTCCAGCAAGAACTCGATGTTTTGCGCATGCTGCTGAGCATTCCAGGACACCTGGCGCTGCGAAGGCAGCGTCGCGCCTTCCAATGCATGGGTAAGCCCCGCGCCGCGCAGGGCATCGAGCACTCGCACCGATACGCCTTCGAGCGCCGCAAATCGTCGCCAGTCACTGACCAGCGTCACGTCGTAGCCAAGCCGTCGCAAGCCCAGCGCCACCGCCGCCCCGGCCGGACCAGCACCAAGAATCAACATCGCGCTCATGCCCAGACGCGCCGTTCAGGGCCGTGATAACGGGCGTTCTCGCGCAACCATTCAATTATTTGCCGATGGTTGCCATCGTCATGCTCGACCAGGAAACGAGCGATATGCCCGCTCAACGCCGCGCAGCCCAGGCTCGCGCCGGATTGCCCCGCAGGGGTGCCGCGCACGCAGGCGGCGAAATCCGCCTGTTGGCTGTTGAGCCATGACCACTCATGCGCCTCACAACGCGCATCGCCGGTGATCCGCAGCACCCCCGGGTAGCTCGCTGGAAACACCGCCGCGCCCTGCGCCGGGCTGGACGCACAAAGCAGCACCCCACGTTCCTGCGCCGCCGCACAGGCTTCGCGCAACAGGCTGCGGTCTTGACGCAGCCCCAGGCTCAGGTTGATCAACCGGACCTCCTGCGCAACCAACCAATCAATGGCCGTGGCGATCTGCAGGGCGCTGGTCACCCCGCGCTGATCGAATACCTGCGCAACGCAAAACATTGCCGAGGGGGCTCGCAGACTGATGGCATCGATTACCGCACTACCGTGGCCCAACGGGTCATCACGCAATGGTGCCTCAGCCAGGCCGTCGGCCACCAAATAGAAACGTCGGCCAGCCACCACCCGGGGTCGCTGCGCCAACGAATGCCCGCTGTCGACAATACCGACCCGTAGCTCAGACTTCATGCAACACCTGCGATGACCTGAGTACGCCGTCCACCAATTCAAAGCGCAGGTCGGCATCCGCCAGCGTCGCCGAACGGTGGCTGATAAGTATCCGCGTACGCCCGGCGAACAGTCCGTCGATGGCTTCGATCACGTCACGCTCCGTGGCTTCATCGACCGCCGAAGTGGCTTCATCGAGCACCAGAATCAAGGGATCTTGGAGCAAGGCGCGGGCGATGGCGATCCGCTGTTTCTGCCCTCCCGACAGCTGCTGTCCGCGCTCACCCAACGGGCTGTCGAGGCCTTCAGGCAAGGATTCGATCAGGCTGTCGAGTTGCGCCAGGCGCGCCACTTCAGCAATGGCCGCGCGGCTGGCAGCGGGCACGCTGTAGGACAGGTTGTCCGCCAGGCTGCCCCGAAACAGCACAATATCCTGACTGACCACGGCGATCCGCCGTCGCAGCTCGAACACGTCCAGATCGCGCAAGTCGATGCCATTGAGCAACACCTGGCCGGACTGTGGATCGTGGTGGCGTTGCAGCAGATCGATCAGCGTCGTCTTGCCGACGCCAGAGCTGCCGCTCAGGGCGACTTTCAGGCCGAAAGGGATCAGCGCATCGATGCCGCGCAAGGTCGTCGGGCGCCCAGGATGGCCGAAATGTACGGACTGGAAACACAGCTCACCCGATGTCGGCATTGGCTGTGGGTCGACTGGCGTGATGACGCTAGGGGCCTCACCGCGCAATTCCATGACCCGGCCAAGGCTGACGGTCATGCGCTGGATGGCCACGTACAAACCGAGCAAGCTCTGCACCGGCCCCACCGCCATGCCCAAATAAGTGGAAAACGCGATCAACGCACCGAGCTGCCACGTGCCCTGCACCACCCAATAGCCACCGATCAAAAACGCGCAGGCACGGGACCACGAGGTCAACGTACCGGGGACCGCCTGGGTGAAAAACTCGGTCACCTGCAGGCGCAGCAACTGGTCCATGTAACGTTGCCCCAACCTCTGCAACCGACGTGCCTCACGTTGCTGCTGGCCGGCGGACTGGATGAATTTCATCACTGGCAACGTCTCGACCATGAACGATGACATGTCTGCCGAGCGCTCACGCAACTGGCGCACATCGCGCTCGACCTTGCGCCGCATCCAGCGCAACCAGAGCACGTCGAGGGGAATCAGCACCAGCACCAGCAGCGACAGTTTCCACGACAGGGTCACCAGCATCGCGACGGCAACCACCAGGCCGATCACGCTCGACACCGCCGAATACAGCGAATCCACGGCAAAACGTTGAATCTCTGCAACATCGCCGTCAAGGCGCGACATCAGGTCACCGATGCGCCGCTGGCTGTAAAAACTGGGCGACAGGGTTTGCAAATGCCGATACAGGTCATCGCGCAGGGCAAACAGAATGCGCCCGGACAGCCGCGTGTGCAGGTAGCGGTTGATCCCCGATAGCAGCGTTCCCAGCAGCCCAGCCACGATCATCAGCCCGGCGATCAGCGCCAGCATGGGAAAGTTGCGCGCCAGCAGCCCATCGTCGATCAGCAGCTTGGTCAGCCAGGGTTGCACCAGCACCAGTGCCGACGCACAGATCGACAAGCCGAGTAACCCGACAATCGCCAGACGCTGGGGGCGCACAAAGCTGTAGAGCCAGCGCAAGGCGGCTTGCAGGGCTTCAGGGTTGTGGCTCTCGATCAGCCGAACAATCAGGCGCGGGATCATGAGCGCAACTGCTTTAGCTTGCGGTACAGCGTCGCGCGACTGATGCCCAGGGCGTCAGCGGTGGCCGAAACGTTGCCTTGGTGTGCATCAAGGGACCGGCGAATCAGTTCCAGCTCCTGCTCGCGGATACAGCCGCTCGCGGGCCGCTCGCTGGCGCTCAGCTCGTCCAGCAGGCTGTCGGGCAAATGGTCGAGCGTCAGCACCCTGTCCTCTGGCTCACGCATGGTCAGCGCGGTGCGCAGGACCATCTCGAGTTGACGCGTATTGCCTGGCCAGTGATAGCCGCTCAATAACGTGTTCAGTTCCTCGTCGAGCGTGGTCGTCGGCGCCGCCAACTTTTCCAGCAACCGGTTTACCAACGTGCCGAAATCGCTTCGTTCACGAAGAGCCGGTAACATCACGCTGATACCGTTGATCCGATAGAACAGGTCTTCGCGAAACTGCTTGCTCGCTACCAGGTGCTTGAGGTCTCTGTGCGTGGCGCAGATCAGTGCGACGTCGATCGTCTGCTCCTCCCCCGCCCCCAGCGGCGCCACTTTGCGCTCCTGTAGAACACGCAACAGTCTCGCCTGGAGGCTGAGCGGCATGTCGCCGATCTCGTCGAGAAACAGCGTACCGCCGTGTGCCTGCATCAGCCGCCCGACCATGCCGCCCTTGCGTGAACCGGTAAACGCACCTTCGCGGTAACCGAACAGTTCCGACTCGATCAAGCCGTCCGGAATCGCCGCGCAGTTCACCGCTACGAAGGGCTTTTCCGCCCGTTCGCTGGCCTGGTGCAAGGCTCGCGCCACCACCTCCTTACCGGTGCCGGTCTCACCCAGCAACAGCACGGGAAGCTCTCCTGCCATTCCTCGGCAAGCCATGCGCAAGGCGCGAGCCAATCGGCTATCGCCACCGGCCAGTTCGTCGAGCACCTGAGGCTTGGCAACCGGAGAACGGGGCGCCGAAATGGCACCGGCGAAGTGGCTGTGGCGCGGCACCTGAAGGGCCTTGAAAAAAAGCTCGCCTTTGGCGGTCTGAGCGCTCCTAACCTCGCCTTGCACCAAACGCGCGATGAATTGCATCGAGCGGCTGCCCAACAGATCACTGCTGTGCAGGCCCAGCAACGATTGGCGCGTCATCTGCAGCAGACTGCAGGCCTGATCGTTAGCGGCCAGCAGCTCCCCGTCAAGGCTCAACGCCAGCAGCCCATGCCAGGAGGAACCGAGATACTGCCCGCGGCTGTGGAAGGCCAACACCAGGTGTTCGGGGTAGCAGATACTGAATAGCCGGCTCTCGATATGACTTGCCGCCATCATCAACGTGGCCAGTCCATCCTGGGGTTGGGTCATGATGCCGTCGCGGGTCAGGTCGAGCACGCCCATCACCCGGCCGTGCGGGTCTTTGACCGGCACCGAAATGCAGGAGTAGCTGCTCAGGCAATCGAGATAGTGTTCACCGCAGTTGATCAGGGTCGGCCGCCCTTCCACCACTGCGGTGCCGATGGCATTGGTTCCGCGTAGCGACTCGCTCCAGCAACTGCCCGGTTTGAGGTCACGCAAACCTTGCCTTTCGAGGAATTCGGTTTGGCCCTCGACAGCCAGAAGATTGGCACCGGCATCGCCGAGGATGATCAGCCCCCCGGCGCCCTGCTGGCTGACCAGGTATTCCAGCTCGGGCGTCACCGCATCAATCAACAGGCGATTGTTGGCCAGCAGCATCTGCAAGTCGAGGTCTTGTTGTAAAGCCACCGTCTCGTCGTCCAGGCAGTTCACCCCGTAACTCAGGCTACGACGCCAGGACGCGTCTATTTCTTCACGCAAAATACCCTGGGGTAAGCGGCCCTCATTGGCCAGTCTGAGACGCACCTGCCGTGCCTCATGCAGTGGATCGGCAGCCATTATTGTTTGAATGTCTTGTGCCATGGTTCGCTCCAGCGACACCTGCCCCGTCGCGCTGGGGTCCTACTGCGCAATTGCATGAATGCGCCGTCAAGTTCGCACAAGCTTACGTGCCCGTAAAGCCCATTCAGAAAGGCACCGGTGTGCCTACGAGCCATCTAGACGCCTCTTTGAATGCGCTACTGCGGATCGCTCCGCGCAACGCGGCGCCGCAAGCAACAGCATGAGACTTTTTTGCACAACCAACAGGGTTAAATGTGTGTATTGGCTTGATATACGCATGCCTATACTCGATCCGCCGGTACTGATCAGCCCCCTGCAATAAATCAGGCCTTCGATAACAATAAGTAAGGGCACTCATCATGAATACCTCTATCCCTGCTCAGGCTCCCCTTCCTCTCGTGCCCGAAAGCGCCCCATGTGCAAGGGGTCCCGCAGCAGCCCGTGTGTCAGCTGACGGCCTTCCCTTTCTAGCGGCCCGTGATTTCCTCCTGGCCCACCGCACCGACTACGACACCGCCGTGCGCGACTTCCGCTGGCCACAATTGACAACCTTCAACTGGGCGCTGGACTACTTTGATGTAATGGCCGCGGAGAATCAGGCCACCGCACTGTGGATCGTCGAAGAAGACGGCAGCGAACAGCGCTACAGCTTCCAGCAACTGGCTGCGCGTTCCAACCAGGTGGCCAACCACCTGGATGCCCTTGGCGTGCGCCGTGGCGATCGTGTCCTGCTGATGCTCGGCAACGACATCGCCCTCTGGGAAACCATGCTGGCCGCCTTCAAACTTGGCGCCGTGGTCATCCCTGCCACGGCCCTGCTGACCACGGAGGACCTGAGCGACCGCATCGAACGTGGCCAGGTTCGCCACCTGGTAGTCGGCAGCGCCCATCTGGACAAGTTTGTCGGCCTGGGTGAGGACTGCAGCCGGATTTGCGTTGGCCCGGCGTCCGCGGGGTGGACGGCACACAGCGCCGCCAGAGACTATTGCGAGCGGTTCGAGGTCAAGGGCCGCACCCTGGCCACCGACCCGATGCTGCTGTACTTCACTTCTGGCACGACCTCCAAGCCGAAAATGGTGCTGCACAGCCACCAAAGCTACCCGGTTGGCCACCTCTCGACCCTGTACTGGATCGGTCTACAGCCAGGCGATCTGCACCTGAACATCTCTTCACCGGGCTGGGCCAAGCACGCGTGGAGTTGCCTCTTCGCGCCATGGAACGCCGGCGCTTGCATCTTCATCCACAACACCACGCGCTTCAGCGCCCGGGCCTTACTCGGCGCCTTGGAGCGCTACGGCGTCACCAGCCTGTGTGCACCGCCCACGGTGTGGCGCATGTTGATTCAGGAGGATCTGGCCAGTTACAAGGACCGCTTGCGCTTGCGTGAACTGGTCGGCGCGGGTGAACCGTTGAACCCGGAAATTATCGAGCAGATCCAGCACGCGTGGGCCTGCCGCTACGCGACGGCTTCGGCCAGTCAGAAACCACCGCCCTGGTCGGTAACACGCCTGGTCAGCCACTCAAACCGGGCTCCATGGGGCGTCCGCTGCCGGGCTATCAGGTGACCATGCTTGACCCCGACGGCGTACCTGGCCTTGAAGGTGAAGTGGCCCTGTCGCTGGACGTACGCCCTCTCGGCCTGATGCTGTGCTACGAGGACAGCCCGGAAAAGACCGCTGAGGTGATGCGCGACGGCTACTACCGCACGGGCGACACCGCGCAGATCGACGCACAGGGCTACATCACCTTTGTTGGTCGCGCCGACGATGTGTTCAAAGCCTCCGACTACCGCATCAGCCCCTTTGAGCTGGAAAGCGCGCTGATCGAGCACCCGTCGGTAATGGAAGTGGCCGTTGTGCCCAGCCCGGACCCGCTCCGCCTGGCCGTGCCCAAGGCGTTTCTGATCCTGGCCCAGGATCAACCCGGCAGCGCTGAGCTGGCCGGCAACATTCTCGCCTTCGCTCGCGAGCACTTGGCGCCTTACAAGCGGGTACGACGCATTGAGTTTGTCACCGAGCTGCCCAAGACCATCTCCGGCAAAATTCGTCGGGTGGAACTACGGCAGATGGAAGCACAGCGCCGCCAGAGCGATACGCGAGGACCTCACGAGCACTTCGAAGAAGACTTCCCACAGCTCAAAGGCTGACCCCAGGCCGCTGCGCAGTGATTGAAAAGCGGTGATACTCTTCACCGCTTTTGTGCGCCAGCAACTACGCTGAAGCTGGCGGCTGGTTTTGTAGGGGTACATTTGAATGCGCGGTAAACCAACGTATAGAGGCTCGGCACTCATCCTTCCAGCCCTGCTCGCCATCGGTTTGGTATTGTCATCAGGATGTTCCAGCAAATCGACGAAGGCTCGTTATCAGGCCGCAAACGCAGGCTCGGCGTGCCACGCCAAAGCCATGCCCACTGCTGGTGAAGGGGGGCTGGCTTGGGGATCTACGCTGCAAATCGCCCGGCAAAAATCCTTGCACAACTGTATGCGCTATGCCAGCCGGTCCGGGGGTACGCCTAACACCTGTAAAGTAGTATTGGCTGACTGTAAGTAAATAGGAGCTTCGGGGCTGGGCTGGTAGCTGTAGCCTAGGCACGAAGCTGCGATCGACTGTAGCGCAGTCGCAACGCGGGCACCTCATTGGCTCTGGCAAATCGCTGCGGTCAGGTGTTGCGGCCGTTTCACGCCCGATCGCCGCCTCACGGGGCAGCGGCTACAACGGGCCAGCCTCGCCCCCCACACCACCCTACCCGCGCAAAAACGGCAGTTGCGCCTCGGCGGCCCGAACAGCAGCCACGTGGTAATCCAGTGCTGGCAACAGGTAGTCAAAAAAGAAGCCGGCGCTTTCCAGTTTTTCCACACGCAGTGGGTCATCTACCGCCAAGCCCATCACACACCGCGCTGCCCGCGCCCACGCAAACGCCAGCAGGCCGCTGGCACACAGCTGCAGGAAATCCCCTGCAGCGCGGTAAGGGTACTCCGGGTCCAGCGCACTGAGCCCGAACACATCGTCGACCACGCGTTGCAAACTGTCGCAAACACCCGCCAATCGATCTGCGTACACCCCACACCCGGCCGCGCCAAGGCCCGCCGCGGCTTCCTCACGCATCTCTTCCAGCAACAGGGCAAACGCTTCACCACCGTCGCCCAGCACTTTGCGCAACAGTAGGTCATTGGCCTGAATTTCGTTGCTGCCCTCATAGATCATCGCAATGCGGCTGTCGCGCAAGGTCTGTTCGATGGCAAATTCCTGGGTGTAGCCATAACCGCCGAACACTTGAAGCGCTTTGCTGGCAAGGCTAAAGCCCTGCTCGGTAAAGCTTGCCTTGACGATCGGTGTCAGCAATTGCGCCAATTGCCGGGCCCGCTCGCGCTGCGGTGGCTGCACGGCCTCAGCGGCCAGGTCCAGCCAGTGCGCCACCCAGTAACCAATCGCCCGCATGCCTTGACTGCGCACGCGCAACTCCAACAGAACACGGCGCATCGCCGGGTGCAAATGGATCGGGTCTGCCGTACTGGAGGGTACCTGATCCGGTCGTTTGGGCGCGCGCATCTGCCGACGTTCCAAGGCGTACTCGCGCGCATATTGCCATGCAGCTTCTGCGTGCCCCAATCCCTGCAAACCCACGTGCAAACGCGCCGAATTCATCATCACAAACATCGCCGCCAAGCCACCGTGAACCTCCCCCACCAACCAGCCGCGAGCCTGGTCAAAATGCAGGGCACAGGTGGCGCTGCCCTTTATGCCCAGCTTGTGTTCAATACTGTCGCACTGCACGCCATTGCGTTCACCCTGCTCAAGCCATTTGGGCACCAGCATCAGCGACAACCCACGGCTACCTGCGGGTGCCCCAGGTAAGCGCACCAGCACCAGGTGCAGGATGTTGGCCGTCAAATCGTGTTCGCCGCCGGAGATAAACAGTTTGCTGCCAGTGATGCTGTAGCCGCCATCAGCCTCGGGCTGCGCTGCACAGCGCAGTAGGCCGATATCACTGCCTGCCTGGGGTTCAGTCAGGCACATGGTCGGCAGTACCTCACCACTGACCACCGCCGGCAGATAACGTGCCTTCAGCCAATCCGGGGCATGGGCGTTCAGGCACAGGTAAGCACCGTGGGCAATGCCGGTGTACATGGCCCACGCATGATTGCTGGCATAGAGCATTTCCTGCAGCGCCGCGTCGAGGACCTGCGGCAAGCCCTGCCCGCCCCAGGCCGGATCGCAGGCCAGGCCCGGCCAACCGCCCTGGACGTAGGCCTGGTACGCAGCGGCGAAGCCGTCAGGTGTGTGTACCTGCCCGTCGATCAGGCGACAGCCCTGACGATCGCCTGACGCATTCAACGGTGCCAACACGTCGCTGCAAAAGCGCCCAGCCTGCTCCACCACTTGGCGCGCCAACTCGGGGTCGACGTCCTGATAGGCCGGTATCGCTCGCCAGACTTCAGGGGCTTGCAGCCAGTGTTCGAGGACGAACTGAATGTCGCTCAACGGCGCCTTGTACTGCTGCATGCCTGACCTCATCGGGTGGTGTTTTCAACGGTGGTATTGCGGGTTCTCGATCAGCAACGCCATTCCCTGGCCCCCACCGATACAGGCAGCGGCAATGCCATAGCGCAGGTTGTCGGTGCGCAGTTGGCGAGCCAGGGTTTGTACCAGGCGCAAACCGGTGGCCGCCAAGGGATGACCCAAGGCGATGGAGCCGCCGTGTCGATTCAATCGTTCAGGTTGCAGTTCCAGGGCGTTGGCGACTGCCAGCACCTGGGCTGCTTGGGCTTCGTTGATTTCGAAGCGATCAATCTGTTCCAGGCGCAAACCGCTGCGCTGCAGCAACAGCTCAATGGCCGGCACCGGGCCGATGCCCATGGTCTGCGGCGCTACGCCCACGGCGGTGGCCATCAACAGCCGCGCCAGTGGCGGGCGCGTACAGGCCGAGAAACGACAGACCAGCGCCGCCGCGGCACCATCCACCACCGCACAGCTGTTGCCGGCGGTCTGCACACCGCCAGCGTGAATCGGCGTCAACCGCGCCAAGGCGGCGCTGTCGGTTGAGCGTGGATGACTGTCCTGCCCAACCTCCTCCACGCCCCGTGGCAAACGTATGCTGCGCGGCCGGTAGTGCTCCGGGGCGAACGTTTCGTTGCCTACTGCGACAATTTCTTCAGCGAACCAGCCCCGCGCCTGCGCCGCCAGCGCCTGCTGATGGCTGCGCAAGGCATAGGCATCGACCTGTTCGCGACTCAGACCATAATGCTGCGCGAGATTTTCCGCGGTGGCGATCATGTCCATGCCTGCCGCCGGATCGTACAGGGCCTCCCAAAGGAAGTCCTTGAACTCCACAGCGGCACCCAGGCGAAAGCCGCCGCGGTGGCTGTAGGCGGCAATCGGATTGCGCGACATCGATTCGCTGCCCACGCACAAGGCCAGCTCGACACCGCTGGCCAGTTGCTCGCCCGCTTGGCGCAGTACTTCCAGACCCGTGCCGCAGATACGCTGCACCGCCAGGGCCGGCACCGCCTGTGGCACCCCGCTGTACAAGCCGATGTGGCGCGGCAGCATATAGGCATCAAAACTGGCCTGCGCCATGCTCCCGGCCAATACACTGTCAACCGCCTGCGGATCGATACCCGCCCGCGCCATCACCTCACGGGCAACCTTGATGCCCAGGTCGATGGGCGAGATCCCGGCCAGTGCAGCCCCCAGGTCGGTCCAGGGCGTGCGCACCATTTCCATGATGGCGGCATCGTCAAAGACGCTACACAACCCGGCGCCACTCATGCTGCGCGCCCCGCACGCAGCATGTTCGACGCTTCGCCGCGATACAGGGCCTCCACCGTCTGCGCCCGCCGTTGCAGGACTGCGCGCTGATTGATCGAGCCCTTGTCGGTGATTTCACCGTGATCGATCGAAGGCGGCTCCTCCAGCAATGCCACCCACTCGATTCGACTGGCATTGCCCTGGGCGTCACGGTTCAAACGCTGCAACCAGTGCGCGAACCACTCACGTACCGCGGCGCTGGTCAGCACTTGCGCATCACTGGCGCCAGGTTCGAGGCCAGCCAGTTGGCGACATTCAGGTAACCGGGCAAATACCAGAATGCCCAGGCACTCACGGTCAGGTGCGGCGACGACAACATCCTGCACATAGGGCGAGCCTTCGAGCACCGCACGGTTGCGCAGCGGGCCAACGCTGACAAACACCCCGGAAGACAGCTTGAAATCTTCGGCGATACGCCCATCGAACATCAGCCCCAGCTGGCTGTTGTCAGGGTCGGCAAGTTTCAGGGCATCACCTGAGCAGTAATAGCCTTCAGCATCGAATACCTCGGCGGTCTGCTGCTCGGCGCGCCAGTAGCCGGGCATGATGTGCGGCCCGCGAAAGCGCCCTTCCAGCTTGTCGCCCACAGGTACCAGCTTCACTTCACAGCCAGGTGCCGGCAGGCCAATGTAACCGGCCATCGACAAGGGGCCGGTGGTGAAGGTGCACGACGGTGCCGCTTCCGTCATGCCCAGCCCCGCCATCATGCGGATACGCTCACCGCAATGCTGTTCGGCGACACGGTCCAGGCGATCCCAGATGCTTTGCGAAAGCCCCGCAGCGGCGAAGAAGAACAGTTTGATACGGGCGAAGAAGCGCTCGCGCAACGCTGCGTCCTGCTCCAACGCCTTGACCAGCTCCTCCCAGCCCTTGGGGACCGTCAGGTAAGCGGTCGGTGAAATGTCCTTGAGGTTGCGCAGGGTTTCAGCGAAGCCCTGCACCGTCGGTTTACCGCTATCCAGATAGAAGCTGCCGCCGTTGTACAGCACAATCCCAAGGTTGTGACTGCCGCCAAAGGTGTGGTTCCACGGCAGCCAGTCAACCAGCACCGGCGGTTCTTCTGCAAACACCGGGAACGTCTGCAGCAGCATCTGCTGGTTGGCGCACAGCATGCGCTGGGTGGTGATCACCGCCTTGGGTAACTTGGTCGAGCCGGAGGTGAACAGAAACTTGGCAATCGTATCCGCTCCAGTTGCAGCAAAGGCAGCATCGGCAGCCGCAACGTCGGGGCTGTCGAGCAAACGGCTAAAGGCCACTTGAGGCCGACCAGGCAGCACTCCCTGCAGGCTGACTACCGGCACCCTGGGGTCGATCACCGCTTCGATAGCACGCTGAAACGGCGCTGTGTCGCTGACAAACACCAGGCCCGGCTGCAACACCTCACAGACATGGCGCAACTTGGCGAAATCCTGAGACAACACCGAATAAGCCGGTGACACCGGGCAGTACGCAATACCGGCGTACATGGCGCCCAAGGCAATCTGCAGATGTTCGATGTCGTTGCCCGACAAGATAGCCAACGGACGCTGCGCCGACAGCCCAAACCCAAGCAGGTTGGCGGCAATCGCCCGAACCTGTTCGAGCATCTGCGCATAACTGACCTCACGCCACATTCCAGCGCTATCACGCGCGGCGATAAAGGTCTGATGCGGCCGCACCCGAGCCCAGTGCTGCAGGCGCTCGAGCAGACGCGCAGGCAACGGAGCGAGTGGCTCTTTGGCACGCATGCGCAGGATGCCATCCACCTGGCTCACTTCAACATCGGGGTGGCCGATGGCTACCTGGCGGTAACGCGGCGTGGCGAGAGGGTCTGACGCACGTGGGCTGATGGCGGGTTTCACGCAGGGTGCTCCTTGTTATTGTTGTACATTCAAAGGCCGCTGAGCTGCCCCATCAAATCGGGTAGTGTCGCGGCCCGTGCTGCAAGGTGATCCAGCGCAGCTGAGTGAAGTGCTCGATGGCTGCACGACCGCCAAAGCTGCCGTAGCCACTGGCCTTCACGCCGCCAAAGGGCATGTGCGCCTCATCGTGAACCGTCGGCCCGTTGATGTGACAGATGCCAGATTCCACGCGCTGGGCCAGCGCCAAAGCGCGGGCCGTGTCACGGCTGAAGATGGCCGCTGACAAACCGAATTCGGAGTCGTTGGCCAGCGCCAGCAACGCCTCGTCACCCTCAGCCCGCACCACCACAGCGACCGGCCCGAAGGACTCTTCGCGGTACAGGCGCATGCTGGCATCGACGCCGTCGAGCAGGGTCGGTTGCAGGATACTGCCGTCCAGTTGCCCGCCACAGACCAGGCGCGCGCCCTTTTCCAGCGCATCGTCAATCAGCGCCTTGATACGTTGACCGGCGTTCGCATCGATCAAGGAGCCCAGCACTGAGGCTGGGTCGCCAGGATCTCCAGCGCGCAAACCGGCGACCTTGTGCGCCAGTTTCTCGACAAAGCGCTCGGCAATTCGGCTGTCGACCACCAGACGCTCGGTGGACATACAGATCTGCCCCTGGTTGAAGTACGCACCAAAGGCTGCCGCTTCAACGGCGGCATCCAGATCAGCATCGTCGAGCACGATCAGCGGTGCCTTGCCACCGAGTTCCAGCAGCGCCGGCTTGAGGTGACGCGCCGACAGCTCACCGACAATGCGCCCGACGTGGGTAGACCCGGTAAAGTTGACCCGACGTACCGCTGGGTTGGCGATCAAACGTTCGACAATGGCCGCGGCATCCTGCGGTGCGTTGCTGATGACATTGACCACGCCGTCCCCCAGCCCCGCATCCTGCAGCACCTGACCGATCAAGCGGTGCACGGCCGGGCTCAACTCCGACGCCTTGAGCACCACGGTATTGCCACACGCAAGCGGCATGGCAAGGGCACGGGTGGCGAGAATCACCGGCGCATTCCACGGGGCGATCCCCAGCACGACGCCGCAGGGCGCACGCACCGCCATGGCAACACTGCCAGGCACATCCGAGGGAATGACTTCACCGCAGATCTGCGTGGTCATCGCCGCGGCCTCACGCAGCATTCCCGCCGCCAGGCGCACGTTAAAGGCATACCAGTTGGCCATGGCGCCCGTTTCGCCCGCGGCGTCGAGGAATTCGCCACTGCGTGCCTGCATCCGCTCGGCCGCCGCCAGCAAACGGCTGCGCCGTTCATTGGGGGCCAGCGCCGACCAGGCGGGAAACGCTGCCTGCGCCGCCGCCACAGCAGCATCGGCATCCGCCAGGCTGGCCGCCGCTACCTGCGAGACCACTTCGCCGCTCAACGGGTTACGCCGTTCGAAGGTTTTTCCATCGCTAGCCGGGCACGACCGACCGCCAATCAGCAAAGGCACCTGCAACATCGTCATTCCTCTTTAGGGTCATTGTCGGGAATTGTCAGTACGGGCTGATACCCGCAGGCAGCGCATGATGGCTCGGCGCTGCCGCGGTGCTCAACGCTTATAGGTCTGCAGGCCCGGCTTGATGCTCTTGTCGTCGAGAAATTGCTTCATGCCCTGTTCGCGGCCACCTTCGGTGTCGAGCAAGCGCGATTGATCGAGCTTGGCGTACAGGTAGTCTTCGTTTTGCTCCCAGGTCAGTTCGCGGCAGCGCTTGAAGCCATGTTTGGCAGCGCGCAGTACCACCGGGTTCTTCTCCAGCAGGTTCTGCGCCAGCGCCACGGTGGTTTCACGCAGTTGCGCCAGCGGTACGCTTTCATTGACCAGGCCCATCTCGGCGGCTTTCTGCCCGCCAAAGGTCTTACCGGTCATGATGTAGTACAGCGACTGACGATGCCCGACGGTATCGGCCATGGCTTTGCTGACCAGGTTGCCTGGCGGAATGCCCCAGTTGATTTCCGACAGGCCGAAGGTCGCCTCGTCGGCACAGATGGCCAGGTCGCACGCTACCAGCGGGCTGAAGCCCCCCCCGAAGCACCAGCCGTTGACCATGGCGATGGTCGGTTTGGCGTACATGCGCAGCAGCTTCCATTGCCACTGCGAGGCCTCGCGGCGGATCTTCTCCTGAAGGATTTCCGGGCCGGCGTCGACTTCGCGGAAGTACTCCTTGAGGTCCATGCCGGCGGTCCAGGATTCACCTGCGCCGGTGATCACCAAGACCCCTGCCTCGGCGTCCTGCTCCAGGGTTTCCAGGACATCGACCATCTCGCGGTTGAGGGTCGGGCTCATGGCGTTGCGCTTTTCCGGGCGATTGAGAATGACCCAGGCAATGCCTGATTCCAGTTCAACCTTGACGGTGCTCCAGCGGCCTTCGTATGTGCTCATGGTGTGTGCTCTTGTTGTTCGATGGACGATGTGCAGACGCTAACGCTGCAATTTAGTTATGTCAATTAACTATTATTTAAATTAACTAATTTTCTACCGCTTCCATATGCATTCATGACCTTCGTGCTAGCCATAGCAGGTCTATCTAGGCAAACTAGGTAATGTTCTTATTCACCCAAGGAACCCGCCTGATGGCAAGATCCGCCCACAGCACTGCCGCCGCACCCGAGGCTGACGTCCCGGTAGCGGCGCTGGACGCGTCGCTCGAAAACCTGATCGGCTATGCCCTGCGTCGCGCCCAGCTCAAGTGCTTTCAGAACCTGATCGGCAAGCTGTCGGCCCATGACCTGCGCCCTGCCCAGTTTTCCGCGCTTGCGATCATTGATCAGAACCCCGGTCTGATGCAGGCCGACCTGGCTCGCGCCCTGGCCATCGAACCGCCGCAAGTGGTGCCGTTGCTGAACAAGCTGGAGGAACGCGCGCTGGCGGTACGCATCCGCTGCAAACCGGACAAGCGCTCCTATGGCATCTTCCTCAGCAAAAACGGTGAGACCTTGCTCAAGGAACTCAAGCAGATCGCCGCCGACAGTGACCTGGAAGCCACTGCGGCCCTGAACGAAAACGAACGGGCCGAGCTACTGAGGCTATTGAAGAAGGTCTACCAGGACTGACGCATTCACCAGATCGGCAGGCTGTAGATCAGCTGGAAGCGGGTCTGGTTTTCATCCCGGAAGGCAGTGCCTGCCGGAAAGTCGTTGCGGTAGATGGATTTGCGCGCCAGCAGCCCAAGGTTCTTCAACGGCCCGCTCTGAATCACATAACCCAGCTCCATCTGCATTTCTCGCTCCTTGCGCCCGTCGGCATCAAAGGCCGCCAGTTCGATATGGTCGCCACGCACATAACGCAGGCGCCCTTTCAAACCGACCAGGCCGACCGCCGTGAAGTCATAGTCGTAGATCGCCTGCCAGGTGCGCTCACGGGCATTGAGAAAATCCGAGCTCATGGTCAGTTCGCTCATGCCCATCAACTCCGTCCCGCCGATGTAAGGCGTGCCAGTATCGCCACTGGCATGCATGTAGCCGATACCGAGGCGATGCCCCCCGAGGCGGTAACTGAACAAGGCCGACAGGTTGCGGTTGTCGACCTCCCCAGCCAGCCCCCGCCCATCCTCGCGACTGAAGAAACTGCGCAGGTCCGCCGTCAAGGTGCCAGGGCCCAAGCGCTGCTCATACAGCGCTGCCAGGGTGTCCTGCTGGTACAGGTCGTCCAGTTCGGCATGGTAGAGGCGCACGCCCAGCGCCGGCGTGACCTGGTAGTCGGCCCCCGCGTAAGCCAAGTGCGAGGACGTCGCCACACCGTTGAAGCGGCGGTTGGGCGATGCGATCCCCATTCGTTCGTAGCTGGTCGAGTCCCGCTTGTTGATCCGGTCGATGTAACCGGTGTTCAGTACCAGGCCATCGACGTCCGAGGACGACAGCGTCGTACCGCGAAACGTCTGCGGCAGCAGCCGGGACGGGCTGGCAAAAGCAAACGGCAGGAAGATCGAGACATCGCCGCTTTTCACCACGGACTTGCGCCAGCGCATTTTCGCGGTGAGGGCCAAGCGCGAGTAATCGTCTGCCGCTTCGCCATCGGATTTAGATACCGGCAGCAGCTCGGTACCGCTGCGTGACGGTGCCGAGTCGAGCTTGATGCCCAGAAATCCGCGGGTATCCAGGCCAAACCCCACCGGCCCTTCGCTGTAGCCCGACTCCACATTGAGGATAAACCCCTGTGCCCATTCGCGGGCCGCTTGCTTGGCGCCGTCATCCTTATAGTCGCGGTCCAAGTAGTAGTTGCGCATGGTCAGCGTGGCATGGCTGTCCTGCAGCACACCCTGGGCCTGCGCCTGATTGCTGATCAGTGCAATGCTCAGCCAGAGCAGTGTTGGCCTTTTAACCCAACGCACCGTTGACGCAATGCGGGTGTCACGAACGCAGTCATGCATGGCGGTATCCATTTTCTTGTTGTTGTTTTGGGCATCAGCGCAACCCCTTGAGGCGCCACGCGATGCGCAGAATGGAAAGCCGCCTTACCGGCGTCAACCGGCAACGTCCGATAATCGAACGTTAATTTTATTAACTATTAATCCTAAGCCAGCTAATCTCAATGCTAAGTCGCTGATGGTCATGGCGTTTTCTCCCTCTGAGAGCCTGGGTAAAAAACCGCTGTAAATTTAGTTATATTTGTTAATCTTATTTTCACGCCGGAGCTACCCGGCGGATCAGAACAACAAGAATGAGGCTCGTGCCAATGAACAGTTCATCGCGTCGATCGACGCTGACAATTGCCCTGTGTTTTATCGTCGCGCTGATCGAAGGTTTCGACCTGCAGTCAGCCGGCACGGCGGCGGCCGGTTTACGCCAGAGCTTTGCCCTGGACCCGAAGATGCTTGGCTGGGTATTCAGCGCCAGCATTGTCGGCCTGTTGCCTGGCGCGTTCTTTGGTGGCTGGCTGGCCGACCGCATCGGACGCAAGAAGGTATTGGTGGCGGCGGTCATCCTGTTTGGCCTGTTTTCGCTCTGGACCGCCTATGTCGACAGCTACCCGCAACTGCTCCTGGCACGTTTGATGACCGGCCTGGGCCTGGGCGCCGCCCTGCCCAACCTGATCGCCCTGTGCGCCGAGGCGGTCAGCGAACAGCGGCGCAGCACCGCCATCAGCATCATGTACGCGGGCGTACCCTTGGGCGGAGCGCTGGCGGCACTGGTGGCCATGTTTGCCCATGAGCACTGGCAACTGACCTTTATCATAGGTGGCCTTGCGCCACTGCTGGCAGTGCCGTTGATGTTGGCGCTGTTGCCCGAATCGCTGGCCTTTGAACGCAACGCCAGCAGTAGCGGTCGGGCGTCGACCACTACCGCACTCTTCGGTGAAGGGCGAGCCGGCTCGACCCTGGCGCTGTGGCTGAGTTACTTCTTCACCCTCACCGTGATGTACATGCTGCTTAATTGGCTGCCTTCGCTGTTGATCGGCCAGGGCTTCAGTAAACCTGACGCTGGCATGGTGCAGATGCTGTTCAACATCGGCGGTGCGTTGGGCTCACTGCTCGGTGGCGTGCTGCTCGACCGCTGCAATCCCCACAAGGTGGTACTGTGCATTTATCTCGGGCTACTGGCCGCACTGGCCGGGCTTGGGTTATCGGTCGGGCTCATGGCCATGGCCGCTGCTGGCTTCGCCGCCGGGCTGTTCGTGATGGCTGCGCAACTGGTGTTGTATGCCCTGGCCCCACCCCTGTATCCCACGACGATCCGCGCCACCGGTGTCGGTGCCGCGGTGGCCATCGGTCGCCTGGGCTCTGTGAGTGGGCCGTTGGCGGCCGGGCAGATCCTTGCAGCAGGGGCTGGAACGGTGGGTGTGTTGCTGGCCGCCTCACCCGGGTTGGTGGTGGCCGCTCTGGCAGTGATGCGTGTCCTCAAGCGCCCCGCCGATCAGGGCAAAACGCGCCGCCACCCAGCGGCTAACCCGGTAGGAGATTGATCTGTAGCCGCTGGCGCCAGGCTGCAATCAACTGCAAAGCAGTCGTCATCCAGCAACCCGCAAGGGCCTGAATGACGGCTGTTTCACGCCCGACCACAGCCTGTCGGCAGCGGCTACAACTGGCGAGCCACAGGCCTCATATCATTCCCAATGATAATAACCTTCGCCCCATTCGATTCGTCGTTAATAGTTACAACTCGCAGAATCCGCCCATTCTCAATAAATTGGCGGACATCCCATGGAACAGTCACTCAAACCTTTGCGTTACCCCCTGGCTCTACTTGCAGTACTGGTGATGAGTGCCTGCGGTCGTACCCCGGAAGCCGTCCAGACACAGGCGGCGACCAAGGTCAGCGTGGCCAAGGTACTGGAGCAACCGATCAATGAATGGGATGAGTTCACCGGTCGCCTGGAAGCCCCCGAGACCGTAGAAGTGCGGCCACGGGTCTCCGGGCAGATTGATCAAGTCGCTTTCACCGAAGGCGCTCAGGTCAACAAAGGTGACCTGCTGTTCCAGATCGACCCGCGCCCGTTCCAGGCCGAGGTGCGTCGCCTCGAAGCGCAATTGCAGCAAGCTCGCGCCACCGCCATTCGCAGTGAAAACGAAGCCCGCCGTGGTGATCGTCTGCGTAACAGCAACGCCATTTCAGCAGAGTTGGCCGAGTCGCGCAGCAGCGCCGCCGCTGAGGCTCGTGCCGGTGTCGCCGCCATTCAGGCGCAACTGGACCTGGCCCGCCTGAATCTGAGTTTCACCCGCGTCACCGCGCCTATCAGCGGCCGGGTCAGTCGCGCACAATTCACCGCCGGCAACATCGTCACCGCCGATGTCACGCCGTTGACCAGCGTCGTGTCCACCGACAAGGTCTACGCCTACTTTGACGCTGACGAGCGCGTCTACCTCAAGTACACCCAACTGGCCCGCGACGGCCAGCGCGGTCAAAGCACACCGGTGTACCTGGGACTGTCCAATGAAACCGGCAATCCGCACCTGGGCCAGATGAACTTCGTCGACAACCAGGTCAACCCCAAGACCGGCACCATCCGTGGCCGGGCGGTGTTCGACAACCGCGACGGGCAATTCACTCCTGGCTTGTATGCGCGCCTGAAGCTGGTCGGCAGTGCCACCTACTCAGCCGTGCTGATCAATGACGAAGCAGTGGGTACCGACCTTGGCAAGAAGTTCGTGCTGGTCATGGACAAGGACAACAAAGCCGCTTACCGCGCCGTCGAGCTGGGGCCAAAACTTGAAGGCCTGCGCATTGTGCGCAATGGCCTGAGCAAGGACGACCGCATCGTGGTCAAGGGCTTGCAACGGGTACGTCCGGGCTCGGCGGTCGATCCGCAGGACACGCCGATGGCCAGTGAGGCCACCCTCGCCGCCCTCGCCCAGCAACGCCAGGCGCTGGAAGCCAGCATCCAGGGCAAGCCTGGCACCCCTGCCAACGTCAAACTCGTCAGTGCCTCGGCATCGCGCGGTTAAGGAATCGGTCCGATGAATTTTTCCAAGTTCTTTATCACCCGGCCGATTTTCGCCGCGGTATTGTCGCTGCTGATCCTGATTGCCGGCAGCATCTCGCTGTTCCAGCTGCCAATCAGCGAATACCCTGAAGTGGTCCCGCCGACCGTGGTGGTACGCGCCAACTTCCCAGGCGCCAACCCGAAAGTGATCGGCGAAACCGTCGCCGCACCGCTGGAGCAGGCCATCACCGGTGTGGAAAACATGCTGTACATGTCCTCTCAGTCCACCGCCGACGGCAAGCTGACGCTGACCATCACCTTCGCGCTGGGCACTGACCTGGACAACGCTCAGGTGCAGGTGCAAAACCGGGTGACCCGGACTCAGCCCAAGCTGCCCGAGGAAGTGACCCGGATCGGTATCACCGTCGACAAGGCCTCGCCCGACCTGACCATGGTTGTGCACCTGACGTCGCCGGACAACCGTTATGACATGCTCTACCTGTCCAACTACGCCATCCTCAACATCAAGGATGAGCTGGCGCGCCTGGGCGGCGTGGGTGATGTGCAGCTGTTCGGCATGGGCGACTACTCCCTGCGGGTGTGGCTTGACCCGAACAAGACCGCCTCGCGCAACCTCACCGCCAGTGACGTGGTCGCCGCCATTCGCGAGCAGAACCGTCAGGTCGCTGCGGGTCAGTTGGGCGCGCCACCCGCACCGGGCAGCACCAGCTTTCAATTGTCGGTCAACACCCAGGGTCGCCTGGTCACCGAAGAAGAGTTCGAGAACATCATCATTCGCTCCGGTGCCGAGGGTGAAATCACCCGCCTCAAGGACATCGCACGGGTCGAGTTGGGGTCGAGCCAGTACGCCCTGCGCTCACTGCTGAACAACCAGCCGGCGGTGGCCATCCCGATCTTCCAGCGCCCTGGGTCCAACGCCATCGAGATCTCCGATGAAGTGCGCTCGAAAATGGCTGAGCTCAAGAAAGACTTCCCCGAAGGCATGGACTACAGCATCGTCTACGATCCCACTGTGTTCGTCCGCGGCTCGATCGAGGCGGTGGTTCACACCTTGTTCGAAGCGTTGGTGCTGGTGGTCCTGGTGGTGATCCTGTTCCTGCAGACCTGGCGCGCTTCGATCATTCCGCTGGTGGCCGTACCGGTCTCCTTGATCGGCACCTTTGCAGTGATGCACCTGTTCGGTTTCTCGCTCAACGCGCTGTCGCTGTTCGGCCTGGTGCTGGCCATCGGTATCGTGGTGGACGACGCCATCGTCGTGGTGGAAAACGTCGAGCGTAACATCGGCCTGGGGTTGAACCCCTTGCAGGCGACGCAAAAGGCCATGGGCGAAGTGACCGGGCCGATCATTGCCACGGCCCTGGTACTGTGTGCGGTGTTCGTACCCGCCGCGTTCATCTCCGGCCTTACCGGGCAGTTCTACAAGCAGTTCGCCTTGACCATTGCCATCTCGACCGTGATCTCGGCGTTCAACTCGCTGACCCTCTCGCCTGCGCTGGCAGCGGTACTGCTCAAAGAACACCACGCGCCCAAGGACCGATTCTCCCGTGTACTTGAACGCCTGTTGGGTGGCTGGCTGTTCAGCCCGTTCAACCGCTTCTTCGACCGTGCCAGTCATAGCTATGTCGGTGCCGTCGGCCGGGTCATCCGCAGCAGTGGCATTGCCCTGTTCGTCTATGGCGGCCTGATCGTCATGACCTGGCTGGGCTTCTCCTCGACACCGACCGGATTCGTGCCGGCGCAGGACAAGCAATACCTGGTGGCCTTCGCTCAACTGCCCGACGCAGCCAGCCTCGATCGCACTGAAGCGGTGATCAAAAAGATGAGCGAGATCGCCCTCAAACAGCCGGGCGTGGCTGACTCGGTGGCCTTCCCAGGCCTGTCGATCAACGGTTTCACCAACAGCCCGAACAGCGGCATCGTGTTCACGCCGCTCAAGCCGTTCGATGAGCGCAAGGACCCGAGCCAGTCGGCGGCGGCCATTGCCGCCGCGCTGAACGCGCAGTTCGCTGATATCGAAGACGCCTACATCGCGATCTTTCCACCGCCGCCGGTACAGGGGTTGGGCACTATCGGTGGCTTCCGCCTGCAGATCGAGGACCGTGGCAACCTGGGTTACGAGGCGTTGTACAAAGAAACCCAGAACATCATCGCCAAAAGTCAGAACGTGCCAGAGCTTGCCGGCTTGTTCACCAGCTATCAGGTCAACGTGCCGCAGGTCGATGCCGCCATCGACCGGGAAAAGGCCAAGACCCACGGTGTGGCCATCAGCGATATCTTCGACACCCTGCAGATCTACCTGGGCTCGCTGTATGCCAACGACTTCAACCGTTTTGGCCGTACCTATCAGGTCAACGTCCAGGCAGAACAACAGTTCCGTCTCGAAGCGGAGCAAATCGGTCAGCTGAAAGTGCGCAACAACCAGGGCGAGATGATCCCGCTGGCGACCTTCATCAAAGTCAGCGATACCTCGGGGCCTGACCGGGTGATGCACTACAACGGCTTCATTACCGCCGAAATCAACGGTGCCGCGGCCCCCGGCTACAGCTCCGGCCAGGCGGAAGAGGCCATCGAAAAACTGCTCAAGGAAGAACTGCCCAATGGCATGACCTTCGAATGGACCGAGCTGACCTACCAACAGATTCTGTCCGGCAATACCGCGCTGTTCGTCTTCCCGCTTTGCGTACTGCTGGCCTTCCTCGTGCTGGCCGCTCAGTACGAAAGCTGGAGCCTGCCGTTGGCGGTGATCCTGATCGTGCCGATGACCCTGCTGTCGGCGATCACCGGGGTGATCCTGTCGGGAGGTGACAACAACATCTTCACCCAGATCGGCTTGATCGTACTGGTGGGGCTGGCGTGTAAGAACGCGATTCTGATCGTCGAGTTTGCCAAGGACAAACAGGCCGAAGGCCTCGATCCCCTGGCAGCGGTACTGGAAGCCTGCCGCCTGCGTCTGCGGCCGATCCTGATGACCTCGATTGCCTTCATCATGGGTGTGGTGCCGCTGGTGTTCTCCTCGGGTGCCGGTGCCGAAATGCGCCATGCCATGGGTGTGGCGGTGTTCTCCGGAATGATCGGGGTGACCTTCTTCGGGCTGCTGCTGACACCGGTGTTCTTTGTCCTGATCCGTCGCTATGTCGAACGCAGCCAGGCGCGCAAGGCGGCTCGTGTACTGAAGCTGGAGAGCCACGCATGAACCGTTTGAAACTTATGCTTCCCAACCTGCTGGTGCTGGCCCTGGCGGCCTGCGCCGTCGGGCCGGACTACAAGACCCCGGATACTGCGGCGGCGCAACTGAGCGCCGCCAATGAGCCGAACGCCAGGACGACGTTTGACCGTAGTCGCTTCGAAAGCACCTGGTGGAAGCAGTTTGATGACCCAGTACTCAACCAACTGGTCAGCCAGTCGCTGCAAGGCAACCGCGAGTTGCGTGTGGCCTTTGCCCGCCTCAAGGCAGCCCGGGCAATTCGCGACGACGTCAGCAACGATGCCCTGCCGACCGTGACCAGCCGCGTCAGCAGCGAGTTGGGCAAGGGCCAAATACCAGGGCAGACCGAGGACCGGGTCAATAGCGAGCGCTATGATCTGGGCCTGGACATGGCCTGGGAGCTGGACCTGTTCGGTCGCATCCAACGGCAGTTGGAAGCCAGTGAGGCCCAGCAGGATGCAGCCCAGGCCGACCTGCAACAGCTGCAGGTCAGCTTGATCGCCGAGCTGGTCGATGCCTATGGTCAACTGCGGGGGGCGCAACTACGCGAGAAAATTGCCCTGGCCAACCTCAAGACCCAGGAGGATTCGCGGGGCATCACTGAAACGTTGCGCGACGCCGGCGTCGGCAACGACCTTGATGTAGTGCGGGCTGATGCACGATTGGCAGAGGTGGAAGCCACGGTGCCGCAACTGCAGGCTGAACAGGTACGGGCACGCAATCGTATTGCCACCCTGCTGGGGCAACGTCCGGACGCCTTGAGGGTCGACCTGTCACCGGCACAACTGCCGGCCATTGCCAAGGCCCTGCCGGTGGGTGATCCGGGGGAACTACTCAAACGTCGTCCGGATATCCGCAGTGCCGAACGCCAACTGGCAGCGGCGACCGCCAACATTGGTGTGGCCACCGCCGACCTGTTCCCGCGGGTCAGCCTTAGCGGCTTCCTCGGCTTTACCGCTGCTCGCGGCTCGCAATTGGGTTCGTCAGCGGCACAAGCCTGGGCCTTGGGGCCGAGCATCACGTGGGCTGCGTTCGACCTGGGCAGTGTGCGCGCGCGTCTGCGCGGTGCCAATGCCGATGCCGAAGGGGCGCTGGCCAATTACGAGCAGCAGGTCTTGCTGGCCCTGGAAGAGTCGGAAAACGCATTCAGTGACTACAGCAAACGTCAGCAACGCTTGCTCGCCCTGCTACGCCAGAGCGAGGCCAGTCGCAAGGCTGCCGATCTGGCGTCGATCCGCTATCGCGAAGGCACGGTGGACTACCTGGTGCTACTCGACGCTGAACGTGAGCGCTTGAGCGCCGAAGACGCTCAGGCCCAGGGTGAGGTGGACCTTTACCGTGGCATCGTCGCCATTTACAAGGCCCTGGGTGGCGGCTGGCAAACCGAGCGCGTCGCCACCATCAACTGATTCAACCGCTCCTTTGGTTGGTTTCTGACCGGCCCTTTGCCTCGCCTGCTCGCGCTCGCGGGGCTTTTTTGTGGTGTTTCAAAGGTTATCGGCGCAAGGGGCTGAGTGCTTGACGCGCGCGATCAGCCCGCTCCCTAAACACCCAACCCTCAGGCGTCTCTTGCTCGCCAGCGTGTACTCCATTTGACGTCGCCCCCCCTACTGACCCAAGCTGACGCCTTTGTCGGTTGCGCGCCCCGGATTCACCCATGTCGAAACAACGCCAATACACCCTTATCAGCTTGATCCTGCTTCTCGTTTTGGGCCTGGCGGTGTATTTCTGGCGTGGCGACAGCCCTACCCCGACGCCAGCACTCAAGCACTCTTACAGCAAAGCGGTCGCCATGGCTCATAACGGCCAGCCCGGTGCAGCCAGGGTGCTATATCAGCAACTGCAGCGCACGGACCTTTCCGCCATACGCCGCGCCGGCCTCTACGCTGAACTGCCCAATTACCCCTCACCCCTGGCATTGAAATTGGCCAGCCAAGACCTGCAGCACGACGATCCATTGGTACGTCGCGCGGCGATCGCCAGCATTCAGGCAATGCTGCCCGGTGCCCAGCGTAGCCTGGTACTTGCACCGCTACTCGATGATGAAGAGCAAAGTGTGCGCTTTGCCGTGGTCGATGCGTTACTGGAATTGGGGCCGGACGATATCGGCCTATATTTCAACCCCTTGCAGCACACGCTTGAGCAGTATCAACACGTTCTTGCGCAACAGACCGACGACCCAGCCGCCCAGTTACACCTGGCTCAGTTGTATCTACACGAAAATAACTTTCAAGACGCGACCGCAGCCGTGGAGCGAACCCTGCAGTTGGAGCCTGACAACCTTCAGGCTCTGGCCGTGCACGTTCAGGTGCTGGAGCGCCAAGGCCAGACCGATGCCTCGCGCCAAGTTCTAGCCAATGCCTTGCAGTTGCAGCCGGACTCCGCCTTCCTGCAGCACGAACTGGGGCGTTGGCTGCTGCGTCATGGCCAGGACGAGTATGCCCTGCTGGCCTTCGCCCGGGCCCTGGAGCTGGAACCGGACAACAATGAGTACCGTTACACCCTGGCCACCAGCCTGCATCAGCTCGACCAGGTAGAACCGGCACAGAAGCAGCTCGAAACACTGCTTTCTCGTGATCCGGCCAACCGCAAAGCCAGGGTACTGTTGATTGAATACTGGAAAGAAACCGGGCAGATGCAGAATGTGCAGGTTCTGTTGGCGCAACTCGAGCAGTTGAACCCCGATGACCCGCTGGTACAGCAGGGCCTCTAGGCTCTGTACGATAAGCCTTGATACTCGGTGATGCTGCGCTGAAAACAGCCTCGGAATGCTCATCTACAACCCGTAAACTCCGCTTCCTCGGCTGTTTTCGTCTTGCCTGACCTTCGTCTCAAAACTTTTCATACAGAGCCTAGGGCGCAGCGCCGGGGCGCAAGGTATTAGCGGCCGATGTCTTCGTCCCACAGCGCTGGCCGAGCGGCAATGAAATTTTTCATCATGCTGATACAGGCGTCATTGTGCTGAACCTGCAGCGTCACGCCACGGGATTCAAGCAACGCTTCTTCCCCCATGAACGTCTGGTTTTCACCGACGATCACCCGTTTGATCCCGTATAGCAGAATTGCGCCACTGCACATCGCACAGGGAGACAAGGTGGTGTACAGCGTCGACTCGGCATACACCTGGGCGGATTGACGGCCGGCGTTCTCCAGCGCATCCATTTCGCCATGCAAAATAGCGCTGCCCGATTGTACTCGCCGGTTATGCCCACGACCGATGATCCGTCCTTTGTGCACCAGCACTGAACCGATCGGTATCCCACCTTCAGCCAGCCCCTGTTGAGCTTCGTCGATAGCGGCCTGCATGAATTCATCTGTTTGCGTTGGGGTGCTGCTCATGAGGCGCTTGACTCCACTGGCTAACTTCAAGGTTGCAGCAAGGCTAGCATACCGCCAGCCAGGAATGGCAACCCAGCCAAGCACTACTATGCTGTAGGGGTTTTCCTCGGTGATCCGGCCGGACCGGGTCCGATCCAGCGAAGGGAGCCTGGTGATGAGCAAGAAGATTCTGGTGGTGCTGACCAATACGGCCAAATACCCAACACTCAAGCGTGCCACCGGGCTCTGGTTGGGTGAGGCGGTGCATTTTGTCGAAAAAGTCGAAAAAGCCGGCTACAAAGTCGATTACCTCAGCCCTGCCGGTGGCTACGTGCCGATTGATCCCCATAGCCTGACCATGGCTGAAGACATTGACTGGCAGTGGTACAACGACAAGGCGTTCATGAACCGCCTGGGCAACAGTCTAAACCCAGGCCAGGTCAAGGCTCAGGACTATGCCGCGATCTACTACGCGGGCGGGCATGGCGTTATCTGGGACTTCCCGGAGAATACCGAGCTTCAGGGTTTAGCACGTAGGATCTTCGAAGCCGGAGGGGTGGTCGCGTCGGTCTGCCATGGTGCCGTAGGCTTGCTCAGCATCAAGCTCAGTGACAACTCACTCCTGGTCAAAGATCGCGAAGTGACCGGTTTCTCCAACGTCGAAGAACAACTGGCTGAACTGGACAAAGTGGTGCCCTACCTCACCGAAACCGAACTGCTCGCTCGAGGCGGCCTCTATCGCAAGGCAGACGACCCATGGAAGCCGTTTGCCATCACTGACCAAAAGGAAGGCCGGTTGATTACGGGTCAGAACCCTAAGTCCGCTGGCGCGGTAGCTGAGTTGGTGCTGACAGCATTGGGCGGCCGTAAACACGTTTGACCTGGCTCACTCGCTGAAAGGTACTACAAACGCTAACAATGGTGCCTACAGGCGCCTCAGGGGCATTTCTCTATGCTGACCACCGGTTCAGCATAGAGGCACCCACCATGGTTTCAGCCCCTAACGCCGGGCGTAGTGTGATCGAGTTTTTGGTGACCGTTCTGATCGGAATGGCGCCGATCGCCTGCGGCTTGCTCGTACTCGTATGGCAAGTAGACCGTAAACAAGAAGAAACGATTGAGGTAACGGCACGTGAAGCCGTGTATGCAATTGACAGAGTGGTCGAGTCGCTACACACCACCAGCAGACAGGCCGTGGAGCTGCTGGGCAGCCCGTGCGAAGACGTTCTGTCCGAATTACGTCAAACGTTAGTCCGACAGCCGAATGCACGCTCATTGTCACTCGAAAAACAGGAGCGGATTTACTGCAACACCCTCTATGGTTCGACTGACATTGCAATGGCGGCAGATAGCTACATCAACGGGCGACTGCGCATACACACCAGCAACAGAGCAACCCCGGATACGCCCATCCTGCTGTATCGACTTCAGGCGAACGATCACGCCGTCATCACTGCCGCCAACCTTCGGGCCTTGCAGGTAGAGCTGCTCGGGTTCCAGAACTCAGTCGTACTCAGCCTGCAATTTGGTCAGCAATTTGTCTGGGCAACGGCCAATGGTGAGTCCTACCAGGTACCCAACCATGCAGAAAACACCATACAACTGATCTCGGAGCGGTATGGGTACACCGTCCATGCGGGCTACCCAGCCGGGGAATCCTGGCAGGCCGTACGTCAGGCGATGCAAGCAACCCTACCCTCACTGCTGCTGGTAGGCATCATGACCTCCGCAGCCGCCTCTTGGGGCTTGTTCAGAAGAGAAAGAGCCCGCCCAGCATCACCCCAGCGTTGAAAGCGCAACAAAAAAGGCCATTGGGGTTAAGCCCAATGGCCTTTCCTGTGGCTGACCCGGATTACTCGGCGTTCAACACACCTCGGCGGACCTGATCGCGCTCGATGGACTCGAACAGCGCCTTGAAGTTACCTTCGCCGAAACCATCATCGCCCTTGCGTTGAATGAACTCGAAGAATACCGGCCCCATCAGGGTTTCCGAGAAGATTTGCAGCAGCAGACGCTTGTCGTCGGGCTGCGAAGAGCCGTCCAGCAAGATGCCCCGCGCCTGCAATTCACCTACCGGCTCGCCGTGACCTGGCAAGCGGCCTTCGAGCATTTCGTAATAGGTGTCAGGCGGTGCGGTCATGAATCGCATGCCAATCTTCTTCAGGGCGTCCCAGCTCTTGAGCAAGTCATCGGTGAGGAACGCGACGTGCTGAATGCCTTCACCGTTGAACTGCATCAGGAACTCTTCGATCTGCCCGGCGCCCTTGGACGACTCTTCGTTCAGCGGGATGCGGATCATGCCATCAGGCGCCGTCATGGCCTTGGAGGTCAGACCGGTGTATTCGCCTTTGATATCGAAGTAACGGATTTCACGGAAGTTGAACAGCTTCTCGTAGAACGCCGCCCAGTAGGCCATGCGGCCGCGATAAACGTTGTGGGTCAGGTGATCGATGATCTTCAGGCCAGCCCCAACCGGATGGCGGTCGACACCTTCGATGAAATGGAAGTCGATGTCATAGATCGAACTGCCTTCTTCGAAACGGTCGATCAGGTACAGCGGTGCACCACCGATACCCTTGATCGCCGGCAGGCGCAGCTCCATCGGACCGGTTTCGATTTCCACCGGCTGAGCACCGAGCTCCAGCGCACGCGCATAGGCTTCATGGGCGTTACGCACACGGAAGGCCATGCCGCAAACCGACGGCCCGTGCTCGGCGGCAAAATACGACGCGATGCTTTTCGGTTCGTTGTTCAGAATCAGGTTGATGTCGCCCTGGCGGTACAGGTGCACATCCTTGGAACGGTGGGTGGCCACCTTGGTGAAGCCCATGATCTGGAAGATCGGCTCCAGCACGCCCGGGGTGGGCGAGGCGAACTCGATGAATTCAAAGCCCATCAGGCCCATCGGGTTTTCAAAAATGTCGGCCATGCTCAATACCTCATCATCAAAGCGTTAAAAACGGTGATTACTTGCTATCGATGTCGAGCGAAGATGGCGGTGCGCAGGAGATGCCCCTCACACTGCGTGCGAGGTAGTCTCCATAGATCAGCTTGAACCCATGACACTTCATATGGACCCATTCTCGGCGGGTTGATTCCTCGTTAATGAGGAACCTTATTATTGTATGCGTAAGGTGATTCTACAGTGCGTAATCCAATTTGTCGCACTTTAAGTGCAGTCACCTTGGCGACGTACGGCTATCCTCTGCACAGTTCGGTTCTTTCAGGTTAGTCGCCATGCCCCTATCGGTACACCATCGCCGCCCGCGTCGCCCGCTGCGTTTGCTGTTGCCGTGGCTGGTGGGTGCCCTGCCGGTTCTTTGCGGGCTGCTGATCATGTACTGGCAGGCCGAGCGCGAATTGCAAGGCCGCAGCGAGGCCAGCGCCAAACAGACGGCCACCCAGATCGAACGCATCCTCGACAATATCTCCGCCGCTGCCCGGGACCTGCTGCCGCTGGCAGGGCTTCCCTGCGTCGAGGAAAAACTGGCCCTGCGCGACCAGGTCACCCGACGCGCCTTCGTGCGCTCCACCAACCTGGTGTACCGCGGTGAGCTGTATTGCAGTTCGCTGTTCGGCCCCTATAGCGAACCGGTGCATGACAGCGACTATACCCAGGGCACACTGTGGCTGATGAGCGGGAACTCCGTAACCCCCGGCCATGCGCTGCTGGTGTACCGCGTCACTGAAGGTGATCGCGGCGCCATCAGTACGGTGGATGGCGATCACCTGATCAGCGCCCTGCACCTGCTCGATGCGGATGCTCACCCGCTGCTGCAAATCGGCTCGCACTGGATGGACCGTGATGGCAACGTCAAGGATGGTCCACTGCCAGTCGCTGAAGTCGCTGCTGCCCAAGTCACGTCGACGCGCTATCCGTTCTCCATCCACAGCGGCTACGCCCAAGGCAAGGTCGGCGAGTTGATGCGCAGTGAATACCCGGCCCTGTTCGGCCTGCTGGTGGTGCTTGGCGCCATCGCCGGTGTGACCTGCTACTGGCAATTGCGTCGGGTCACCTCACCGCGCGCCGAATTACAACGCGCCATGGAGGCCCAGGAGTTTCTGCCCTATTTTCAGCCGGTGGTGCGCCGTGGCGACTACCGCTGGGCCGGCGTGGAAGTGTTGATGCGCTGGCAACATCCGCGTGATGGCCTGGTGCGCCCGGACCTGTTCATTCCGTACGCCGAACACAGTGGCCAGATCGTGCCGATGACCCGCCAACTGATGCAGCGCACCGCCGAGCTGTTGGCCCCCCATGCCGACACACTGGACGACGGCTTCCATGTCGGCATTAATATCACGGCTGACCACTGCCAGGACTTGACCCTGTACGACGACTGCCAAGCCTTTCTTGCTGCCTTTCCTGCGGACAAAGTGGTGCTCACCCTGGAGCTGACCGAGCGCAAGCTCATCGTCCCCAGCGAGGTTACCCATACCTTGTTCAGTAAACTCCATGAGCTGGGGGTGTTGATCGCGCTGGATGACTTTGGCACTGGCCAGTCCAGCCTCGCCTACCTGCAGCAGTTCAAAGTCGACTACCTGAAGATCGATCAGAGCTTTGTCGCCATGATCGGCGGCGACGCGCTGTCCTTGCATATCCTTGACAGTGTCATTGAGCTGTCGAGCAAGCTGGGGTTGGGGATTGTCGCCGAAGGCGTGGAAACCGAAGCGCAACGTGACTACCTGGACCGGCACAACGTCGATTTCCAGCAAGGCTACCTGTTCGCCCGACCAATGTCGGCCGAAGCGTTCATCCAGGCCCTGGCAACCCAACACCCGCCGCTGGTGGTCAGCCACTGATACATGCGTATGATCATGGGTGGCTGTGCGCCCTTCTCTTTCTTGCTACAGAGGCCCTCGTGTCCAAAGGCATCATTTCATCGGTCATGGCGTCATGCTTGTTCGCCGTGATGTATTACTACACCTCGCTGTTGACGCCGCTGGACGGTGAAGAAGTGTTTGGCTGGCGGACCTTGTTGACCCTGCCCTGCCTGACCCTGTTTCTGCTGGTGAGCAAGGACGGAGCATTGATAACCGGCCTGCTCAAGCGCATCCGGCAAACACCGATGTTGCTACTGGGCCTGCTCGGCACGTCGTCGATGTTGGGGGTGCAGTTGTGGTTGTTCCTCTGGGCACCCTTGCACGGCCGCAGCCTTGAGGTGTCGCTGGGGTACTTCCTGCTACCGTTGAGCATGGTCCTGACCGGGCGAGTGGTCTACGGTGAGCGCCTGTCACGCCTGCAAAAGGTAGCGGTGGCATGCGCGGCAACCGGCGTCGGCCACGAGCTGTACCAGCATGGCAGTTTCGCCTGGGAAACCCTGGTGGTCGCCATTGGCTATCCGCTGTACTTCGTGCTCCGGCGCAAATGCCGTACCGACCACCTCGGTGGCCTCTGGGCGGATATGTGTCTACTGCTGCCAGCGGCGCTGTACTTTGTCATCCAGGGGCCATTGAATGCCCAGGACCTGGTCGAGCATCCTGCGCTGTATGGCCTGATTCCGTTGCTCGGAGTGATCAGCGCCCTGGCGCTGATCTTCTACGTCTGGGCAAGCCGACTGTTGGCCTTCAGCCTGTTCGGCTTGCTCAGTTACGTCGAACCGGTGTTGCTGGTGGCGGTGGCCCTGCTACTGGGCGAGACCATCGGTCCCGACCAGTGGCTGACCTACCTGCCGATCTGGCTGGCGGTGCTGGTGCTGATCCTCGAAGGCATCAAACACCTGCTGCGTCACCAGCGGCGCTCGGCCTGAGGCGCACCTCACGGACCCGGCGCTCCTCCACCGCAACCACGGTCATCTGCCAGTCATTCCATTCCAGGCTGTCGCCGACCATTGGCAAACGATCCAGCAGGCTCATCACCAGGCCGGCAAGGGTCTGGTAATCCTCGGTTGGCTTGGCCGTGAAACCGGTACGCGCCTGGATCTGACTCAGGTTCAGGGCACCGCTGACGACAAAGCCTTGCTCGTCCTCAATGATTCCTGGCCCCTCGACCTCACTGGCATCGGGCAATTCACCAGCGATGGACTCAAGAATGTCGGTCATGGTCAGCAAGCCAGTGAAATCACCGAACTCGTTGACCACAAAAGCAATGTGAGTCGACTGGTTACGCATCTGCTCCAAGGCGTTGAGGATGCTGAAGCTCTCCAACAGGTTCAGCGGTGCGCGGGCCAGGCTTTCCAGGTCCGGCTCATTGCCGGCCAGCAGCTCCTTGAGTAACTCCTTCTTGTGCACGAAACCTAACGGCTCGTCGATACGGCCATTGCGGATAAGCGGCAAGCGGGAGTAGGACGAATGCATCAACGCGGTACGGATTGCTTCGGGCGACTGGGCCAGGTCGATGGCATCGACTTGGGTCCGTACTGTCATCAGTGTCTTGATCGGCCGCTCGGCAAGGTTCAGCACACCGCTGATCATCACCCGTTCACGACGGTCGAACAGCACATGCTCTTCACCGCCTTCAACCAGGTCGGCAATTTCTTCACCGACTTCATCAGCCTCGATGCGCCGCCCACCCAACAGGCGCAATACCGCATGGGCAGTGCGTTCACGCAATGGCCGGTGCTGCTGCAGGCTGCGTTTGCGCCGGGCGCGAGCGACCTGGTTGAACACTTCGACCAGGATCGAGAAGCCGATTGCCGCATACAGATAGCCCTTGGGAATGTGGAAACCCAGGCCTTCGGCAGTCAGGCTGAAACCAATCATCATCAAGAAGCCCAGACACAGCATGATCACCGTTGGATGGCTGTTGACGAAGCGTGTCAGTGGCTTGCTGGCAACGATCATGATGCCAATGGAGAAGATCACCGCGATCATCATCACCGACAAGTGTTCCACCATACCGACAGCCGTGATCACCGCATCGAGCGAGAACACCGCATCGAGTACCACGATCTGCGCCACAATCGGCCAGAACGCGGCATGACGGGCATTGCCGTTGGTTTGGGTGACATGGCCTTCAAGGCGCTCGTGCAGCTCCATGGTGGCCTTGAACAGCAGGAACACACCACCAAACAGCATGATCAGGTCACGACCGGAGAAGCTCTTGCCAAGCACCTCGATCAACGGCGCGGTCAGGGTCACCATCCAGGAAATACTGGCCAGCAGGCCCAGGCGCATGATCAACGCCAAGGACAAACCGATCACCCGCGCACGGTCGCGCTGATGCGGCGGTAGTTTGTCGGCAAGGATCGCGATGAACACCAGGTTGTCGATACCCAGTACCAGCTCGAGCACAATCAGCGTGGCAAGGCCCAGCCAGGCCGTGGGGTCGGCTAGCCATTCCATGGGCGGGCACTCATCTGGGCGAACAGCAGGGAAACGTCACAGGGACGGGAGAAAGGCCGGGACGGCCAGCTACTGGGGGGCTCCGAGAACGAAGTCATATCAACCTAGCGTGAATTTGGGGAGGAGATCCTACAATTGCAGCAGGCTTTTCTGATAGCGCAAAACTATTTCAATTTCTGTAAAGCGTGTGCCGCCTGTCCAACCTTCAGTAGGGTAATTTCCTTCAATACCCGGCCCAGCGAGACCATCAGACTGATTCAACCTTTCCTACAGGATGAACCCTCATGAGCCTGATGCTGTCCATGGCCGCCTTCGCGCTGGCCGCTTCCATTTCACCCGGCCCGGTTAACCTTGTCGCCCTGGGCAGCGGTGCCCGCTATGGTTTGCGCGCAAGCCTCAGGCATGTCACCGGTGCTACGCTCGGCTTCAGCTTGCTACTGATCGTGATCGGCCTGGGCCTGCATGAGCTGTTGCGCTATTGGCCCGCCATGACCCAAGCGCTGCACGCTGGCGGCGTGGCCTTTTTGCTCTATATGGCCTGGAAGCTAGCCAGCGACCGTGGAGAACTGGCCAGCCGCTCGGCCACAGCAGCACCGTCCATGCTCGCCGGTGCAACCTTGCAATGGCTCAACCCCAAGGCTTGGCTCGCCTGCGTCGCCGGTGTCGGCGCTTATGTCAGCGAAGGCGAAACGACCCTGCTCTGGCAGTTCACCGGGATCTATTTTGTTATCTGCTACCTGTCCATCGCCACTTGGGCTTGGGCCGGCAGCGTCATCAGCCAGTACCTGGGCAATCCACAACGCGTTCGCCTGTTCAATCGCGTGTTGGCGGCGTTACTGGTGGCCAGCGCCCTGTACCTGCTACTGGGCTGATCGATAGTGCCCCGGCGTTGCGGCAAGGTGACGTTTGAAAGCCCGCTGCAGGTGTGCCTGGTCGGCAAACCCTGCTTCCAGTGCCACCTCGGCAATCAGTGCGCCGCTGCGTAACCGGGCCCGGGCATACTGCACCCGCTGGTCGACCAGATAACCGTGGGGCGTCAATCCAAAATGCTGCTTGAACGCCCTGATCAGATACGAGGTGGAGAGCCCGGCCGCATCACCCATGTCTTCCAGTCGCAGTGCCTGGGTACAGTGCGCGCGAATGAAAGCCGCAGCGGTCAACAAACGTGGGTTGACGCGTCCGGCGTCCGCCACGCGGGAGGGCAATCGCTGGATAAGCTCACTGAAAAAGATGCGCAGTGCCGCGTGCTTGCTGGCACTGCTGAGCTGACTGTCCGTCAGCACGCCGTGCAGCTGGCACAGCCCTTGGTAAAGGTCAGGTGATTGGCTGCTGAGCACTTCAAAGGGCTGGAAGCCCAAGGCCTGCAACCAGGGCAGGTCGACATACAACATGAGGTAAGACCAAGGCTCACCCTCAATCGGGTTGCACGTGTGCACCACCCCAGGGTTCATCAACACAACGCTACCTGCTGTTACCTGTTGATGGTTGTCCCCACTCACATAGGTACTGCGTCCACCGGTGATCGCCCCAATGGAAAAGCTCTCATGGGAATGCGGCGCATAGCAGACCTTGCGCCCATCATCGACGCGGCGCGCCTCAATGAACGGCAGCGCCGGATCACGCCAGAAACGCGAGTGAGTGGTCATCGGTGTCATTCTTCGGCGTCATGCACCACCACCAGCAATTGCGCCTGCACGTCCCCCAGCGAGCGCAGCCGATGGGGCGTCTGGGCGTTGAAGTACAGCGCATCACCGCGCTCGAGAATCACCCGTTCATTCATGAAATCCACCTCCACCTGGCCCTCGTGAACAAACAGAAACTCCTCGCCCAGGTGCTCTTTGAACGTCGAGTCGCTGAAGTCGTGAGGGGGGCTGATGATAAACGGCAGCAAACGGCGGCTGCCGATATGGTTGGCCAGCACCGCGTAACCTGGTCCCTGGGCACTGCCCGACAGGGCTTGTCGCTCGCCACTGCGCACCAGACTGAAACGTGCCTGGCCAGGCATATCCTCAGCAAACAACTCTTCGACGTTGACACTCAGCGCCCGCGCCAGTTTCAAGGCAGCGGCGATCGATGGCGTATTGAGGCCACGTTCAACCTTGGAGAGGTAGCTCTTGGTCATGCCGGACTTTTCGGCCAACACCTCCAAGGTAACCCCAAGTTTTTTTCTTAATAATTTCAATCGGATAGACATTCAGTGCAATTTTCCCAGTGCCACGGGCAAGCTTTTTCTTGCTAATGACACATTGTGTCATTTATGCTTTTTTGTGTCATCAGCTTAACCGCCCCTCCACCTTCCAAGTAGCCGGGGCGGGCCAGCCTGACACTTCTCCACACCATCGAGGATATCCCCATGGCCAAGACTCTGGCATTGCCCAAGGACCAACTGATCAAGCAGGCCCTTACACAGATGCAAGGCTCGCTTGCCGATAATACGTGGACTGCACGGGAAAAGCTGGCCCTGACCTGTCGAATTCTCTTCGACAACGGCCACGATTCCGGCCTGGCCGGGCAAATCAGTACCCGCGGACCACAACCGGGCACTTTCTACACCCAGCAACTGGGACTGGGTTTCGATGAAATCACCGCCAGCAACCTGCTGCTGGTCAATGAAGACCTGGAAGTGCTCGAAGGCCAGGGCATGCCCAACCCGGCCAACCGCTTTCACAGTTGGGTCTATCGGGCACGTCCGGATGTGAACTGCATCATTCACACCCACCCCACCCATGTCGCCGCGCTGTCAATGCTGGAAGTGCCGCTGCAGGTTTCGCACATGGACCTATGCCCGCTGTATGAGGACTGTGCCTTTCTGCAAGCCTGGCCGGGTGTGCCGGTGGGCAATGAAGAAGGCGAAATCATCAGCGCCGCACTGGGCGACAAGCGCGCCATCCTGCTTTCTCACCACGGCCAGTTGTCAACCGGCAGCAGCATCGAAGAAGCGTGTGTCATCGCCCAACTGATTGAGCGTGCAGCCAAGTTGCAACTGCTGGCCATGGCTGCCGGCGACGTCAAACCGATCGAGCCGGCCCTGGGCCGCGAAGCCCACGACTGGATTTCTCGCCCGAAACGCCACAGCGCTGCCTTCAACTACTACGCGCGGCAGTGCCTGCGGGTGCATGCCGACTGCCTGAGCTGATTGTTTGCCCTATTTGCCTTACTTGCGGAGTACCTTTCATGAGCACAACCTTTCACGGCATCATCGGCTACACCATCACCCCGTTCAGCAGCGACGGTCAGCAACTTGACCTGACTGCCCTGGGCCAGTCCATCGACCGCCTGATCGCAGGCGGGGTACATGCCATTGCGCCCCTGGGCAGCACCGGTGAAGGTGCCTACCTGAGCGACAAGGAGTGGGACCAGGCCACCGAATTCAGCCTGGCGCACATCGCCGGACGCGTGCCGACCATTGTCAGCGTCTCCGACCTGACCACCGCGGGCGCCATCCGCCGCGCACGCTTTGCCCAAGCGCATGGCGCCGATGCGGTGATGGTTTTGCCAACGGCCTACTGGAAGCTCAGCGAAGCGGAGATCTTCGAACACTACCGGGCCATCGGTGCCAGCATCAATGTACCGATCATGCTCTACAACAACCCGGCCACCAGCGGCACCGACATGTCGGTGGAATTGATTCTGCGCATCGTGCGCGAAGTCGAGAACGTGACCATGGTCAAGGAGAGCACCGGCGACATTCAGCGCATGCACAAACTGCAGCTGCTCGGTGAGGGTAAGGTGCCCTTCTACAACGGTTGCAACCCATTGGCCCTGGAAGCCTTCATCGCCGGTGCCAGCGGCTGGTGCACCGCGGCGGCGAACCTGATCCCCGACCTCAATCAGCAATTGTACAAAGCCATCGTGAGCAATGACCTGAAGACTGCCAAGGCCGTGTTCTACCGTCAGTTGCCACTGCTGGACTTCATCCTCAAGGCGGGCTTGCCGGCGACCGTCAAGGCTGGCCTGGCCATCCAGGGGCTACCCGTGGGCGAGCCACGTCGGCCAGTGTTTGCCCTGAACCAGGCAGGACAGGATCACCTGCGTAAGTTGCTGGAGGCCCTAGCGACCGGGAGCCATGCGTAAGCGGTAGCCCCCAGGGCTTTCGCCAGTCCACTTCTTGAACGCGCGGTGGAACGCGCTGGGTTCCTGGAACCCAGTGCGTTCTGCGATTTCGGCAATACTCATGTCGGTTTCGCGCAGGCATTCAAAAGCGGTGGCACGGCGAACTTCATCCTTGATCTGCTGATACGAGCGGCCTTCGCGCTCCAGTTGGCGGCGAAAGCTGCTGGGGCTCAGGCTTTGGCGCCTGGCCATGGCCACCAGGGTTGGCCACTGGCCCTGCTCACGCTCACGCAGGTAGCGGTACACCTGAGCCACCTGACCATTCTGATTGCGATAGCGTATCACCAGCCACTGCGGCGCACTGCGCAGGAAGGTCTTGAGCCCGGCCAAATCCTGAATCACCGGCAAGCGCAAATAGTCGGCAGCAAATTCGATTTCACTGACACCCGCCCCCAACTGCAGGTTGGCCCCCCAGAGCAACAGGTCGTCATCCTGGGCCGGACGCAGATCCGTCAGCGCCGTGCGATCAATCACCAGCCGCTGCCCCCCCAACCAGCACAACAGGCTAATCACCAAGGCCAGGAAGGTTTCTTCGGCATAGACACGGGTCAGTGGATCGTCGATGCGTGACTTCACACTGATCAACGCCCGCGCGCCTTTGATCGACAGGCTGGCGCGCACATCACGCAAGAACAGGGCGAAATTGCCCAGGCATTGACGCAATGCTTTTTCCAGCGTCGGTTCCTGGATCAGGCCACGGCAGATCAGGGCAAAACTGCCCAGTGGCATGCCATGGCTGTCAAGGTCGAAAAACTCGTCATCCAGCGCCTGGATCAGGATCAACCAGAGCCGGGCAAAGGCTGAAGCCGACACCCGGGCACCTTCCGTGTCGAGCACCGCCGGATCGATACCGGCCTCGCGCAACAAAGCCGCCGCCCGCTGCGGTTGGTCACGCAGCGAATGCAGCATGGTATGGACGAAGTAAACCGCGACTGTATCGTTTTCCCGCATGGCGGATTCCGCAAGGGTATGGCAAAAAATACCAGTTTCAGTGAACAGTTATGGCATAGGCCCAGCGAAAGGCTTTGCCTAGACTCGCTGACAACCTGAACCTGGCTTGGCGTGCATTCTGTCAGAGGCTGCCACCGCCCCGCCATGCTTTCGCATACTGGAGTCGATCATGAACACCCCGGAAATCTACGTAGTCAGCGCCGTCCGTTCGGCCATCGGCAGTTTTGGCGGCGCCCTCAAGGACCTGCCTCTGGCTGACCTGGCCAGCACCGTGACCCGTGCGGCAATCGAGCGAGCCGGTGTAGCACCTGAGCAGATCGGCCATGTGGTCATGGGCACGGTCATCCCTACCGAAGCCCGCGATGCCTACCTGGCCCGGGTCGCCGCGATGAATGCCGGCATTCCCAAGGAAACCCCGGCGTTCAACGTCAACCGCCTGTGCGGTTCGGGCCTGCAGGCCATTGTCTCCGCCGCCCAGAGCCTGCTGCTCGGTGACGCCGAGGCCGTGGTGGCAGCCGGTGCTGAATCCATGAGCCGTGGCCCCTACCTGCTGCCGCAAGCCCGTTGGGGTGCGCGCATGGGTGATCTGCAGGGTGTCGACTACATGCTCGGTATCCTCCACGACCCGTTTGCTGGCTTCCACATGGGCATCACTGCCGAGAACGTTGCCGAGCGCAATGGCATCACCCGCCAGATGCAGGATGAACTGGCCCTGGTCAGCCAGCAACGTGCCGCCCGCGCCATTGCCGAAGGCCGTTTCGACAGCCAGATCGTGCCGATCGATATTCCTGGACGTAAAGGCACCGTGCGCTTTGAAGTCGACGAGCACGTGCGTGGCAACGTCACCGCCGAGCAACTGGCCGGGATGAAACCGGCGTTCAAGAAAGACGGCAGCGTCACGGCCGGCAATGCCAGCGGCCTGAACGATGGCGCCGGTGCGCTGGTGCTGGCCACCGGTGATTTCGTCAAACGCCATGGTCTTAAACCATTGGCGCGTCTGGTTGCCTATGCTCATGCCGGTCTCGAACCCGAGCTGATGGGCCTGGGCCCGGTCCCTGCTACACGCAAGGTCCTGGAAAAAGCCGGCCTTCAAGTGTCTGACCTGGACGTCATTGAATCCAACGAAGCCTTTGCTGCCCAGGCCTGCGCCGTGGCGGCCGAACTGGGCTTTGACCCCGAGAAGGTCAACCCCAACGGTTCTGGCATCTCCCTCGGTCACCCGGTCGGTGCTACCGGCGCAATCATTGCCACCAAAGCCATCCACGAACTGCAGCGCATTGAAGGCCGCTACGCCCTGGCCACCATGTGCATCGGCGGTGGCCAAGGCATCGCCGTGGTCTTCGAGCGCGTCTGAACCCAGGAGTTTTCACCGTGAGTATTCAAAACGTTGCAGTCATCGGCGCCGGTACCATGGGCAATGGCATTGCCCAGGTCTGTGCGGTGGCTGGTTACCAGGTTACCCTGATCGATGTGTCCGAGGCCGCGCTGGAGCGCGGCTTGACCACCTTGCGCAAGAACCTCGATCGTCAGGTCAGCAAACAGACCCTGGCCGCCGACGCTGCCGAAGCAGCGGTGGCACGAATTTCCACCAGCACTGACTACGCTCAATTGCAGCACGCACAGCTGGTGATCGAGGCGGCCACCGAGAACCTTGAGCTGAAACTGCGCATCCTCCAGCAGATCGCCGCCAGCGTCAGCAGTGACTGCGTGATTGCCACCAACACCTCGTCGCTGTCGATTACCCAATTGGGAGCAGCGGTCAGTCAGCCTGAGCGGTTCATCGGCGTGCACTTCTTCAACCCGGTGCCGATGATGGCCCTGGTCGAAATCATTCGTGGCCTGCAGACCAGTGACAGCACCTACGCAACGGCCCTGGCCCTGACCGAACAGGTCGGCAAATCGCCAATCAGCGCTGGCAACCGTCCGGGGTTCGTGGTCAATCGCATCCTGGTGCCGATGATCAACGAAGCCATCTTCGTGCTGCAAGAGGGCTTGGCCAGCGCCGAAGACATCGACACCGGTATGCGCCTGGGCTGCAACCAGCCGATCGGCCCGCTGGCCTTGGCCGACCTGATCGGCCTGGACACTCTGCTGGCGATCATGGAGGCCTTCCACGAAGGCTATAACGACAGCAAGTACCGCCCTGCCCCTCTGCTCAAGGAAATGGTTGCCGCCGGCTACCTGGGGCGCAAGAGCGGTCGCGGCTTCTTCACCTACTGAGGACGAGCCCATGGACGCCGCTTTGCGCTGTACGAACTTCGAAGAGCGGCGTGACAAAGCCCTGGCGCTGTTCGCCGAAAAGGGCTTTGGCCAGGTCAGCATGCGCGAGCTGGCCAGCCACCTGGGCTTGACCGCAGGGTCGTTGTACCATCACTTCCCCAGTAAGCAGGACCTGTTGTACGACCTGATCGAAGAGTTGTATGAGGAACTGCTTGCCACCCTCAACCAGGGGCGCCGCGCCCATCAGCAAACCCTGGCGCAGGTCATTGCGGCGCATTGGGCGCTGCACACGGAGCGCCCGCTGCAGTTCCGTCTGGCCGAGCGGGATCAATGCTGCCTGAGCCCGGAGCAACAAGCGCGGATTGGCCAACTACGCCAACAGTATGAAACCGCGTTGCTGCGCCTGATTGTGCCCAAGGCCACCTTGCGGGGCCCGGCACTGGCCGCTACGGCCCATGTGATTGCCAACCTGCTCAACAGCTTGCCCAGTTGGTTGCAGGCCTCTCAACTCCCCCAGGCCCAGGGCCTGGCCTTGATGGAAAGCATGCTGCTGGGCGGCATCGAACGGACCTTGCGCGGTGAAAGCCTGAACTCGATGGTCTGAGGCCAAGCGTGGTCGCAGGCGCGCTAACCGCCAGCGACCGTTCGTGCCTCAACGCGGTCTGGGAAGCGGCAGGCGCACGGTGAAGGTAGCGCCCTTGCCCTCGGCACTCTGAACCTCAATACTGCCGCCATGGGCCAATACGATCTGCTCCGAGATGTACAACCCCAGGCCCAGCCCAGCATTACCTGGATTGCTGGCCACCCGCTCGAACTGCTGGAAGATGCGCTGCTGGTTCTGCTCACTGATACCGATACCCTGGTCGCGAACCTCGATGCAGGCCAGATCCTGCTGCTCGAAGGTGCGCACTTGTACCGGATGGTTTGCCCCATAGCGCAAGGCATTGGTCAGCAGGTTGGCCACGACCTGTTCGATGCGAAATTCATCCCAAACACCTGGAAGCGGTACCTGATCCTTGAACTCGATGGACGATGCCGCTGCCGCTGCCTGGGCGGCGAAATTCTCGATCAAGCCCGCGACCAGCTGACTCAGGTCGAACTGAATGGGCCGGATGGACAGCTTGCCGGTACGGATCCGCGACACATCGAGCATGTCCTCTATCAGACGAATCAAGCTATTGATCTGGCGCTCATCGCGCTCGACCATGGCGCGCATCTTGTCCAGGGTAAACGCATCGGCGTTGTCCCGGGCCAGGTGTAGCTTGCGTAGCTGGGTTTCCAGAATCAGGCCATTGAGCGGCGTGCGTACCTCATGTGAGACAATCGACATGAAGTCATCGCGCATGCGCACCGCATGCTCCAGTTCGCGGCGGGTAACCTGCAACTGGGAAAGCAGTTGCTCCTGCTCAGCGCGGCTGCGCTCCAGCGCTTCGAGTTGTTGGCCCAAGGCTTTGCGCTGGCGGAAAAGGTCAACGAACACCGCGACTTTGCTTTTTACCGCCTGGTTGTCCAGTGGTTTGTGCAAGAAGTCCACCGCGCCGCTTTCATAGCCCTTGAAGGCATAGTTCATCTCACGCCCGGCGGCGCTGACGAAAACAATCGGGATGTTCTTGGTTTTTTCTGTACCGCGCATCAATTCGGCCAGCTCGAAACCGTTCATGCCCGGCATCTGTACATCCAGAATTGCCAGGGCAAACTCATGTTCGAGCAACAACGACAGCGCCTGGTCGGCAGATTGGGCCTGATGCACTTCACAATCGCTGCCCTTGATCAGCGCCTCCAGTGCCAGGAGGTTTTCTGGCAGGTCGTCGACGATCAGTAGCTTGGCTTGGATATGGCTTAGCATTCAGAAAATTCCAGCTTGGCGAGCAATTGCCCGATGCCGCTCAACGGCAGTATGTGGTCAGGCCGGTGCAGAGCCAGCGCCGCGTTGGGCATGGTTGCGACCTGCGCTTCGTGCGGGTCCTGGACGATGGTGTAACCGCCCAACTGCTTGATCTGTGCCAGGCCGCGCGCACCGTCTTCGTTAGCACCGGTTAGCAGCACACCCAGCAGCGCCGGGCCATAGGCATCGGCAGCCGACTCAAAAAGGATGTCGATGGCAGGCCGGGAAAAGTACACCCGTTCTTCCTGGCTCAACGAAAAACAGCGGTCCTGCTCCACCGACAGGTGATAACCGGGACCGGCGAAATAGATCATGCCCGGGGCTACCGGCTGTTTGTCTTGCGCTTCGCACACCGGGCGCCGGAGCCTGCGGCTGAACACTTCGGCCAACTGGCTGTGGCGGTCATCGGGCAAGTGCAGCACGCACACCAAGGGGATCTGAAAATCCACCGGCAGGTCATGGAACAGCTGCAGCAAGGCGCTGACACCACCGGCCGAAGCGCCCAGCGCAACCGCCTGAATGCCGTTCATGATTTACGGTAGATCCGTTCTGGCTTGACCAGTGCCTGGAACTGGTCCGCGTAGGCGGAAAAATCCAGGGTTTCTTTGCTGCCCAGCACCAGGAAGCCACGGTGACACAACGAGTCGTGGAACAAGCCGAAGGCGCGATCCTGCAAGGCTTTGTTGAAATAGATCAGCACGTTGCGGCACGAGATCAACTGGGTTTCGGAAAACACGCTGTCGGTCGCCAAGCTATGATCGGCAAAGGTGACGTTGTCACGCAGGCTGCTGTCGACAATGGCGTTGCCGTAGGCGCAGGTGTAGTACTCGCTGAAGTCGCGCAGGCCACCGGCCTTGCGGTAGTTCTGTTCATACTCACGCATGTTCTGCATCGAATAGATGCCCTGCTTGGCCTTGTCCAGGGAACTGGGGTTGATGTCGGTGGCGTAGATGATGGTGCGCTCCAGCAGGCCTTCTTCACGCAACAGAATCGCCATCGAATAGACCTCCTCACCGGTGCTACAGCCGGCAATCCAGATCTTCAGCGATGGCCATGTGCGCAGCAGCGGCACCACCTCCTGGCGTACCGCCAGGTAGTGCTCCGGGTCGCGAAACATCTCGCTGACCGGGATGGTCAGGAACTGCAGCAACTGCATGAACATGCCCGGATCGTGCAGCACCCGCTCCTGCAGCGCCGAGACCGTTTTGCACTCGAACTGGCGCAAGGCATGCAGGATCCGGCGCTTGATCGAGGCACCGGAGTAATCACGAAAGTCATAGCTGTACTTGAGGTAAATAGCCTCGATCAGCAGCCGTATTTCGATGTCGGTATTACGTTCGATAGTCAAATTCGCTCCAGTTGCGGCAGCCAGACACGGATCAGCGAGAACAACCGGTCAAGGTCTATCGGCTTGGCCAGGTAATCGTTGGCCCCGGCTTGCAGGCACCGTTGCTGGTCATCCTTCATGGCCTTGGCGGTGACCGCAATGATCGGCAGCTTGCGCCACTGCGCTTGCTTGCGGATCCGCCGCGTGGCTTCGTAGCCGTCCATTTCCGGCATCATCACGTCCATCAGCACCAGATCGATATCAGGGTTTTGCTCAAGCCGCTCGATCGCCTCGCGACCATTGCGGGCAATCTCGACGATCGCCCCCTTGTGCTCGAGTGCGCTGGTCAGGGCGAAGATATTGCGTACGTCATCATCGACCAAGAGCAATTTGCGCCCTTCGAACACCTTGTCGCGACTGCGCGCCGTCTTGAGCATGCGCTGTCTTTCATGGGACAGCGTCGACTCGACTTTGTGCAGAAACAGTGTCACTTCATCGAGCAGGCGCTCCGGTGAGCGGGCCCCCTTGATGATGATCGAGCGTGAGTACTTGAGCAGGTCGGCTTCTTCATCACGGGTCAGGTTGCGTCCGGTGTAGACAATCACCGGTGGGAACGAACGGATGTCCTCGTCCGACATGCGCTTGAGCAGCTCATTGCCGAGCATGTCCGGCAGTTTCAGGTCGATGATCATGCAGTCGTAGATGTTCTCGCGCAGCAGATCCAGCGCCTCCTGAGCCATGCCGACCGCAGTGATCTCAATGTCATCGTCGCCGATCAAGCGGGCAATGCTTTCGCGCTGCAGGTCATCGTCTTCGACCAGAAGGATATGCTTGAGCTTCTGGGTCAATTTGGCTTCCAGACGCGCGAATACTGCCTTGAGTTCTTCGCGGCTGGCGGGTTTGACCGCATAGCCGACGGCGCCCATGTGCATGGCCGCCTCCACGCGGTCTTCAACCGAAATGATATGCACCGGAATGTGCCGGGTGCTGGCCTGCTCCTTGAGGCGCTGCAACACGGTGAGGCCGGAGTGATCAGGCAAGCGCATATCCAGCAGAATCGCGTCGGGAATGAAACTCGCCGCCAGCTCATAGCCCTCATCAGCGGCCTGGGCAACCAGACAGCTATAACCCAGCTCATGGGCCAGGTCATAGAGAATGCGGGCAAAATTCGGCTCATCTTCGACCACTAGAATGCAACGGTTACTGAACGGTGCCAGGTCGCGGTCGTCGGCAAATGCCGGCGTGCTACGCGCAATCACTGCAGCGTTAAGCGGCGTTTGCGGCTCGGGCTCTACCCGCGTGGCCATGGGCTGATTGACGATCATGGCCGGAGCCTGCTCAATCATGGGCTCATAGCGTTGTGGCAGGATCAGACTGAATACACTGCCCTTGCCGATACTGCTGTCGACACTGATCCGACCGCCAAGCAACTGCGCCAGATCACGCGAGATCGACAAGCCCAGACCGGTGCCGCCATAGCGCCGATTGCTGGTGCCATCGGCCTGGTGGAAGGCCCCGAAGATACGCTGTTGCTGGTCGGCGGCGATGCCAATGCCGCTGTCGCGCACCGAGAAAACCATACCGGTGCCTACCTGATAGCTGACCGTCAGGCTGACCTGGCCGCGCTCGGTGAACTTCACGGCATTGGACAGCAGATTTTTGAGGATCTGCTCCAGACGCTGGCGGTCGGTATACAGGGTCGCAGGGACCTGCGGCTCGATGACCACGCTGAAGCTCAGTTGCTTATCGCGGGCCAGCGGTTCGAACAGGCTCTGCAAGCCTTCGGTCAGGCGCACCACCTGGGTGGTCTCCGGCCGTACTTCGAGTTTGCCGGCCTCGACCTTAGCGATATCGAGGATGTCATTGATCAAGTTGAGCAGGTCATTGCCTGCCGAATAAATCGACTCGGCAAACTTGACCTGTTCTGCGCTGAGGTTGTCCTGCGGGTTTTCCGCCAGCAGCTTGGCCAGGATCAGCGAACTGTTGAGTGGCGTGCGCAACTCGTGGGACATGTTGGCAAGGAACTCTGACTTGTATTTGCTGGAGCGCTGCAGCTCTTCGGCGCGCGTCTGCAATTCGAGCTGCGCCTGATTCAATTCACCGTTCTTGCGGTCCAGGGCATCACGTTGCTCGGCCAGGGCGTCGGTGCGTTCAGCCAGTTGCTCGTTGGTCTGTTCGAGTTCGGCCTGCTGGGTCTCAAGGTGCGCCTGTGACTCTTTGAGCACTCGCGATTGCTCTTCGAGCTCTTCGTTGGCCGTTTTCAGCTCTTCCTGCTGGACCTGCAGCTCTTCGTTTAGCTGCTGGGTCTCGGCCAACACCTCCTGCAGGCGTTGACGGTAACGTGCGCTCTCAATCGAGGTGCCAAGGTTATCGGCAACCAATTCCAGCAGCTCGATATCGCGGTCGGTCAATGGCCGCAGGAAACCCAGTTCGACCACACCGTTGATCTGCCCGTCATTGCTTGACGGCATCACCAGCACACTGCGCGGTAAACCTTCCCCCAATCCGGAACTGACTTTGAAGTAATCATCGGGCACATGATCAAGCCGCAACAGACGCCCCTGACTCAGCGCCTGACCGAGTATGCCCTCCTGCTGACCCACCACCTGCTCGCGGGCCTCCTGTTCACTGGAGAAACCATAGCTGGCCACACGGCGCAGGCCACCATGTTCGTCTCGCACGTAGAGTGCTGCGACCACACTGCCCAGATAACCGGCGAAAAAACGCAGGATATTGTTGCCCAGCATCGGTAACGTCAGTTGGCCAAGCACCTGTTCGGCCAGTTGCGTCTGACCGCTGCGCAACCAGGCCTGTTGCTCCAAACGCTGGGTTGAGCGCTGCTGGGCTTGCAGGTTACTGGTGTAGCTGTTTGACAATGCCAGCAAGTCGCGCCGGCCCAGGTAGGCCAACAAGGCGCTGAGCAGGACGATAAACAACAAGTACACCGAAATCGCCGCCATGGTCAGGCTGCTGACCTGTTCATTACGCGCCACCCGCAACTGCTGTTCCATGCCGGTAAAGGCTTCGAACTCCTTGCGGATCTCGTCAGTGATGCGCTTGCCGCGGCCGACGCGGATCGGTTCACGGTAATCACCGTCCTCGCGACGCAGGCTGATCATCTGGGCGGCAAAGGCATTCCACTCTTGCTGCAAGCCGATCAACCGATCAAGGCGGTCAACTTGCTGCGGGTTGTCCTTGACCAGTTGCTGCAGCCCCATCAACCCTGACAGCACTTGGGGCTTGGCCACCTCGTAGGGATCGAGAAAACGTTCGTCGCCGGTGATCAGGAAGCCGCGCATGCCGGTTTCCATATCAATCGACAGCTTGACCGCTTCGTTGGCGTTATTGATCACCCGGTCGGTATGTTCCACCCATTGGATGGCCGACAACAGGTAATTGATCACCACCACGAACACCACCGCACTGAGTAGGCCTACCCCCAGGGGCAGGGCGATGTTGCGGCTCAGCAACTTGCGAAAGCTTTGCTGATCTATCGAGGCTGGCTGAATCATCTCAAAAGGTCCGAGCAAGTGAATCAAACAAAAGAGTGTGGCGGATTATTCGAGTAATAGTTCTACTTTTCCACGTCGACAGCCGTTTCAGTGGCTGTCTACACACCAGTCTAAGCAGCTTTTGCACTTCTGGCAGGGCATTTAGCCAGCATTTGAGACCTGCAAGCGCTAATCGTTCCCTGCACGCGCAGGGATGGTTATGCTGCAAAGCACGCAGGGAACTTCAGGCATCCCCTGGCTTACAGAGTATCAACAGACATTTGTACAGGACTTTCACCATGCCCTCATCTCACCCACCCCTTCTGGTTGTCGAGGATGACGCCATCGTACGCATGCTGATCGTCGATGTACTTGAAGCGTTGGGCTATGCCGTCATTGAGGCCGATAACGCCGCGGCGGCCTTGAGGGTTCTCAATAATCCTCAGCAATCGCTGGCCCTGATGATGACCGACATCGGCCTGCCGGATATGGATGGCAAGGTGTTGGCGGGCAAGGCCCTCGACGCCAGGCCGACGCTGCCGATCCTGTTCGCCAGTGGCTATGGCGACAGCGTCCAAGTGCCGCAAGGCATGCACCTGATCGGCAAGCCGTTCAGCATCGATCAGTTGCGCGACAAGGTACGAAGCATTCTGGCGGAGTAAGGACGGCAATGCCGGCTCCCAGCGTGGCGCCAATCTGTTCTAATAGGCGTTTTTGCCAAGGCGCTTTTCGCACATGCTCACACCCGCCCTCAACGTCCTGGTCATCGGCTATGTCTGGCCCGAACCGCGCTCCTCGGCCGCCGGCGGGCACATGATGCAGATCCTCGAAAGCTTCGTGCAGCGTGGCTGGCGGGTGACCTTCAGCAGCCCGGCAACCGTCGGCGAGCACAAGGCCGACCTTGCCGAGCTGGGCATCGCCGAGCAGGCCATCACTCTCAACGACAGCAGTTTCGATCACTTTGTCAGCGAGCTGGCCCCGGATGTCGTGCTGTTCGACCGCTTCATGATGGAAGAGCAATTCGGCTGGCGTGTGGAAAAACACTGCCCCCGCGCCTTGCGCGTGCTGGAAACCTCCGACCTGCAAAGCCTGCGCGACGCTCGCCAGCAATTGCTGCGCCGACGCCTGATCGAAGGGCTAGACCCTAACGATTTCCGCGCACTGTTCGCCACGCCCGGCCCCGAGCTGTATCGGCAAATGGCCACGGCCGACCTGACCTTGCGCGAACTGGCGGCGATCTACCGCAGCGACCTGAGCCTGATGATCTCCGATGTCGAGATCGACCTGCTGATCAACGGCTTCGGTGTTCCCGAGCATTTGCTGCACTGGTGCCCGTTGATGGTCGACGTGCCCAGCGAGCCCTTCAAGCCTTTTGCGCAACGGGCCCACTTCCTCAGCATTGGCAACTTCCGCCACGCCCCTAACTGGGATGCCGTGCTGTGGATGAAGAACAGCCTCTGGCCGATGATCCGTCGCCGCCTGCCGCAGGCACAGTTGCACATCTACGGTGCCTACACACCGCCCAAAGCCACGGCATTGCACAAGCCTGGCGAAGGCTTCCACATCATGAACTGGGCTGAAGACGCCCTGGAGGTGATGGGCAATGCGCGGATCTGCCTGGCGCCGCTGCGCTTCGGTGCCGGGATCAAGGGCAAACTCACCGATGCCATGCTCTGCGGCACCCCCAGCGTCACCACCCCGATCGGCGCCGAAGCCATGCACGGTGCCCTGCCCTGGCCTGGCGCTGTGGCCAGCACCGCCGAAGGCCTGGCCGACGCTGCGGCACAACTGTACAACGACCAGACCCGCTGGGAGCAAGCGCAACAACATGGCTTACAACTGCTCAAGGCCCGCTATGACCACCGCCAACACAGCGCTGCCCTGGTCGAACGCATCGAATATGCTCTGAGCGATCTGGACCAGCACCGGCTGTTCAACTTCACCGGTGCCATGCTGCGTCACCACCAACACAAGAGCACCCAGTACATGGCGCAATGGATCGAAGCGAAGAATCGCTTGGCTACAGCGGTCGACGCAGCAGATAAGTGTCCATGATCCACCCCTTGCGCGCGCGCGCCTGCGCGCGCAGCTCAAGTATCTGGTGGCGAACCGCGTGCAACGGCCCGGCGATGAGAATCTCATCGCCGGTGCCAAGGTATGCCCCCCAGTAAATCCACAGTTGCGGATCGTCGAGGGCGGCGAACGCACAGTGGCCGTCGAGCATCACTACCAGGTTGTCGATCCGCGCCTGTTCGGCAAGTCGTCGCCCTGGCAGCAAGGTCAGGGGCTCGCCAATGCGGTTCAAGGGGATGCGATGGCGGGCGGCCAGAGCTTGCACGCTGCTGATACCAGGGATCACCTCCAGCTCGATCCCGACGCCAAGGGCTTTAACCAGATCAAGGATACGCAAGGTACTGTCATACAGCGTCGGCTCACCCCAGAGCAGGAATGCCCCGCACTCACCCTCCGCCAGCTCGGTCTCGATCAAGTGGGCATAGAGCGTGGCCCGTTGCTGGTGCCAGGCCTGCACAGCACCGACGTAGTTGCTGGCAGCCCCCTCTCGGTACGGATCTTCGACCTGCACCAAACGGTAGTGCGCATGTGAGATGTAGCGTTCGAGGATGTCTTTACGCAGTTGCAGCAGCTCATCCTTGACACGCCCCTTGTCGAGGACAAAGAACACCTGGACACGAGTGAGCGCATCAACCGCCTCAAGGGTGATCTGGCGCGGATTGCCCGGTCCGATGCCGATCAACAGCAGCTGTTTCATTGCGCATCACTCCCCGCCTTGGCCAGTCGCCATTGTCGACCGACCAAGGGGCTGTAGCAATGCGTCGCTTACCAGATTGAGAAGTTGTAGCTGACGATCACCCGCGTTTCGTCCATGTCCCGCGCCCACTTCTCGTAGTTGCTGCGGTAGGTAGAGTTACGCAGGCGCACGCTAACATCTTTGAAGGTGCCGCTCTGGACCTGATATTTGAGCTCGCTGTCACGCTCCCACTCTTTGCCCTCGGCCAGGCTGCCCGGCACCTTGATGTGGTCACCGTTGATGTAGCGGGTGAAGAAGGTCAAGCCAGGCACACCAACGGCCTTGAAGTCATAGTCATAGCGTAACTGCCAGGAACGCTCCTGGGCGGCGGCGAAGTCGTTGACCTGGGCATAGTTGACCAGGTACGGGTTGCTGCCATCGAGGTACGGCATCGAATTTTCACCGTACATGCGCTGCCAACCGGCGCTGACCTTGTGGCCGCCCAGGCTGTAACCAAGCATGCCACTGAACGCGCGATGGTCGATATCACCCGCGCGGGCGTTGCCAATGTCGTCGCTTTTGATCAAGCGCAGGTCGGCGGACAGGCTGCCGACGTTCAGCGGCTGACTGGCCACTACCCCCAGGAAGTGCTGGCGGTAAATGTTCTCCAGCTTGGCGACCTGATACTGAGCACTAAGCCGCTCACTGAATTTGTAATCGACGCCGGCCATGTCGAAATGATCGGCTTCAATGTTGCAGGCATAGCGTTTGTTCTTGCAGTGCACGCGAATGTCCTGACGATCGGTGGAATCGCGCGCGGTGTATTTGTCCAAACGGGCAATGCTGAACTTGAGGTTGTTGATTTGTTCGGAGGTGAGCATCGCCCCCTGAAACATCGTGGGCAGCAAGCGGCCGTCGTTGTACTTGAGCAGTGGCATATCCGGCAGCAGCGAGCCGTACTTGAGTACGGTCTGCGAATAGCGCATTTTTCCGGTCAGGCCCATTTTCGCGTATTGGTCGACTGACTCACGCGGGTTGTTGCCACTGGACGGCAACAAGCCACTGTTACTGTCGGCGGGGCTGGAATCGAGTTTGATCCCGAGCATGCCCAAGGCATCGACGCCAAAGCCGACGGGGCCCTGGGTATAGCCGGACTGTACATTGAGGATAAATCCCTGTGCCCATTCTTCGCGTTTCGACGCGCCCTGGCTGGAACTGACATGGCCATCGCGAAAGTCACGATTGAAATAGACATTGCGTGCTTCGACTTTGGCACTGCTGTCTTCAACAAAACCGGCAGCCTGAGTCGAAGCGGCAGTCAACATCGCGAGCAGGCCAGCAAGGCCGCGCTCGGGTGCAAGGGGAAATGGGGCAAACATGAGAAGCACAATCCGAAAGAATGACAAAAAACAACCGGCAGCCGTCCAGGCACCGGCAACGCATCCAGCGCCAATAAACCTCGAAGCTGACCAGGCATTATCTCCAAACCGCTCTAGACCGGGCCATTGGACCTTTGTCTAAGGCGCTCTACGGGTTACCGACTAGTTGTTTGGTATTAACGCGCGGGCAAGTAAGAAAGTTCCATTGCAGCGATGTTAAATTTCAAATGTTTACCCCCGGCGCGCAGACTACTACACTCTTAATTAGTGCGATGTTGTGCCCACCCCAGTGCTGGCAGCGTTATTCAGGTTATTCCTGTTTTTACCCCTGCCGGGCCACTGACGACATAAAGGAGTGATGACAGTGTCCAGACTTGCAGAGTTTCGTGCTGCCGAAAAAGCGCTTCAAGAACAGATGGCGCAACTGGAGGCGCTGAAAAAGGATGCCGGCCTCAAGCGCGAAATCGAGTTCGAACGAAAACTTGTCGATCTGATGAATAGCTACGGCAAAAACCTGCGCGATATCATTTCCATCCTCGACCCCAAAGCCGTGGCCAAAGGTGTGGTAGCCGTACCCAAAACCCGCCGCGCACGGGTGGTCAAAGTGTATGAGAACCCACATACCGGCGAGCTGATCGAGACCAAAGGTGGCAACCACCGCGGCCTCAAAGCGTGGAAAGAACAGTACGGTGCAAAAACGGTAGACAGCTGGCTGCGTTCGTGAAAGCGTTCTTCACACTTTTTTCACATCGACTCGATCAGGATGAAGGCTGCTAACGGACTAGCGCCCCATACGCCCGCCTCGGCGGGCTTCTAATTCTTGCGCCCCGCCCCTTCCAGGCGGGGCGCAATACGTTTGCGCAATCGATTCAGATCCGTATCATGTCGCTCTGACTGTTTTGCTGGCCACTGTTGCCAGCCTCTTGAAGCGGAGTAGCCATGAGCCTGAATCAACTCGACACCCTTGCCGGTGTCACCGCGCAACCGGATGCCGCAACCAAACACTTTGTTTTCAACCACACCATGCTGCGGGTCAAGGACGTAACCAAGTCCCTGGACTTCTACACGCGCGTGTTGGGTTTCAGCCTGGTAGAAAAACGCGACTTCCCGGAAGCCGAGTTCAGCTTGTATTTCCTCGCCTTGGTCGACAAGGCACAGATTCCTGCCGATGCCGCCCAGCGCACCGAGTGGATGAAATCGATCCCAGGCATTCTCGAGCTGACCCACAACCACGGCACTGAAAATGACGCGGACTTTGCCTACCACAATGGCAATACCGACCCGCGTGGCTTTGGCCATATCTGCATTTCGGTGCCGGATATCCGCGCTGCCTGCGAACGCTTCGAACAACTGGGCGTCACCTTCCAGAAACGCCTGAGTGACGGCCGCATGAAGCACCTGGCCTTCATCAAGGACCCGGACGACTACTGGGTTGAGATCATCCAACCAACCGAACTGTAGTCGCTGCCGACAGGTTGCGATTGGCCGTGAAACGACCGAGCGTCAGGCCTCACGCGGCGTGCCTTGTCGCGGCACCAGCGTGACCCAATATCGACTGCGGGCTTGCACGGCCACCGGCAGGCTGGTCGTCAGCTCAGCCAATATCCGGTCGGTATCGTTCAATTGGAACGTGCCGGTGACCGAGAGTGCATCCAGCGCTGGCTCCCAGCGCAGGATGCCCGGTCGATAACGACCGACTTCACGCAAGAAGCGACCCAGTGGCTGATCACGGACGCTCAACACGCCATCGCGCCAGTCCGGCGCATAAGGATCAAATCGCCCCATCGCGCCGCTGCCGTTGTTGTACAGGGTCAGTTGGTCACCCTGATGCAGCGCCAGCTCTATGCCCTGCTCTGGCTTCACCTGAACCGTGCCATGCAGCACTGAAATCTGGCAGCGGTCGGCATCGCGACGCAAGCTGATGTGCGCCTGCCCGATGCTCACCCACCCCAGGCCAAAGTCCACGTCGGTGGGCTGCGCGCGATTGACGCTGAGGGCAATCTCACCTTCGATCAACTTCAGACGATGACGGACCATATCCACGTCTACAGCCGTACCGGTATTCAACTGCAACACATTGCCATCCGCCAGACGCACGCCACGCCGCTCACCGACGGCAGTGTGCAAATCAGCACGCCAGACGGTCAGCAACTGCTGGCTCAATACCCAGCCGCCCGGCACCAGCGCAGCCAACGCCACGCCGCGCTTGAGCAACGTGCGGCGGTTATGCTGCGGACTTCCTGTCGGTGCTTGCATGGCCTCTCTCTCTGACGCTAGAAGCGCCAAATACTAAATGGCCATCACCGGATCATCCAGTGATTCCGTTCTTCAGCGCGTGGCCTGGAATCGCGGACACTGCCCTTCGAGCCGATAACGCAGGGTTACCAGCTGCCCGGAAGTGTCTTCAAACGTCATCAACATCGGCGCCGCTTCGCAGCCACGCGCCATAGGCGTCTGTTCGATGAGCCGGGCGACATCGATGGCTGTGCCGTAGCTGTAGTCCTGAACAGCAGGGACTGACTTGCCGGTTTTTGCTGCATAGGCCTGCACTGCCTGCTCATGGGCAACCAGACGCGCATCCTTCACTTCCGGTGCCGAGGCTAGCGCGCTTTGGCCGGCCAGCAGCACCAACGCTGCCACTACCAAACCTTGCTTGCGCTTCATTTCGCCTTACCTCACTGGTGATGGATCAAACTGCTGGATCACACAGCATCGAGCTTACGCCGGGTCGCAATGACCGGCTACAAGGCGATATCCAGCGCCTTGCTCAGTTGCGCACTGCGATGGTCGGAAGCATTGCTGACCAAGGCATAGTTGTAATCACCATGAGACCAGTAGCGCGCTTGTAATTGCCCATCGATGCGTTCACCGCTGGGCATACGCGCAAAACGCTCGCCCGGCGAGCGCAGAAACAGGCTGATCCGCTGCCCCTGGGAGTCTTCGAACACCAGCAAGGCCGCTGGCCCCTGCTCGTTGCTCAGCAACCGCGCACCCAGCGGCGTGAAGCCATAAGCCGACAAGTCAGGCAGATTGCCAACATGGCGAAAATGCTGCCCGAGCCAGGCCTGCAACCGCAGCGGATCACGGGCGCTGAGGTCCAAGGTGCCAGCATCGGCGAACAGCCTATGGGCCTGCAGTGCATCAGCCATTGGCAAATTGCTGGCGACAAGGCTCGCGTCGCGCATGTGCCAGCCTCCCAGCCCACCCATACCCAGCGCCAGCAACAGCACCGCCGTATTGGCCCAGCGTCGCTGCTGACGCCGACGCCGCTCACCGCGTATATAGGCTGGATCAAGCCGTGGGTTGGCAGGCTGCCCGGCCAACCCGGACAACGCCGCGCGCAATTGCCGGGCATCACGGCGCCAACCGTCAACCCGCATGGCCTGTTCGGGATTGGCGGCCAGATACAACTCCACCGCCCGGCGACGCTCCGGGTCCAGGCACTCATCGACATAGGCGTGCAACTCGCCTTCTGACGGGATCAACTGACTCATTTCAACCTCCGCAACGCCGGGGACACTGTCGAGCCCTCGGCCAGTTCGCGCAGCGCCGTACGCGCCCGCGACAAACGCGACATCACTGTGCCGATGGGCACTTCCAACGCCTGGGCGGCCTCCTTGTAACTGAGGCCTTCAACACTGACCAGCAACAACAGCGCGCGTTGCTCGGCGGGTAAACGGGCAAAGGCCGCCAGGCCAGACTGGGCGAGCACAATGTCTTCGGTGGCGTTGCCGGCCTCTTCACCCCGACCGAACCAGGCCAGCCAGCGCGCATGACGTCGCTCCCGGCGTTTGCCGTCGATAAATTGCCGGTAAAGGATCGCGAACAGCCAGGCGCGCAGGCTGTCCTGTTCACGCTGCTGCAGTCGACGGCTGAGGGCGCGCTCGACCGTGGCCTGGACCAGATCGTCAGCGCTACTGGCCTCGCGGGTCAGGCACAGGGCGAAACGGCGCAGGCGCTCGAGCATTTCGCGTAATTGGTCGTCATCGAGTTCGTTCATTGCCGGGGTCTTGGCCTGCAGGTGGTCAGTGTAAGAGACAGACGCTGCGCAGAAAAACTTATTCCATGGCCGCGGAATAAAAACGTTGCCCAGCCGTCGTACTGGCTCATTCACTGACCCGGATCGCCGCCATGAGCACGCCGTTACACGGTCGACCCCGCACCTTGCGTCTGGTTGCAATTGGCCTGGGCCTGAGCGCCCTGGCCGCAAGCTTTGCCTATGCCGCCGGCTGGATCGGCAGCGACCGCCTGACCCCGAAACGCATTATCGATACCTTCGAGGCGCAGGCTGGCCACTACCCTGGATACCGTAAGAATCACGCCAAAGGCCTTTGTGTCAGCGGTTACTTCCTCAGTAGCAAGCAGGCTGCGCCGCTGTCCCAGGCGCGCGTGTTCAGCCAGGAACGGGTGCCGGTGATCGGTCGCTTCGCCATTGGCGGCAGCAATCCTTACAGCGCTGACACCAGCGTGCCGACCCGGAGCCTGGCACTGCAGTTGACCAGCGACGATGGCCAGGTCTGGCGTACTGGCATGAATACGCCGCCGGTGCTCGCAGTGAGCACCCCAGAAGCCTTCTACCAGCAGGTAGTGGCCATGACCCCGGACCCGGCCAGCGGCAAACCAGACCCGGCGCGGGTGCAAGCCTTCTTCGCCGCGCATCCGGAAAGCGCCGCATTTCGTCAATGGGCCAAGGACTACAAGGCCCCCGACAGTTTTGCCAATTCCAGCTTCAACAGCATCAATGCCTTTGCTTTGATCGATCACAGCGGCCACAGCCGCTATGTGCGCTGGAGCCTGTTACCGCAAACGCCGTTTGCCGCCTTGCAAGGTCAAGTCGACGACCGGGATTACCTGCAACACGACCTGCAACAACGTCTGAGCCAAGGGCCATTGCGCTGGACCTTGCGCCTGACCCTGGCCGAGGCGGGTGACCCTGTCGATGATCCGACCCGGCCCTGGCCTGCCGAACGGCCAACCGTCGATGCCGGTACCCTGGTGATCGAGCAGGTAGACGGCCCTGAACAAGGCGCCTGTCGCGACCTCAACTTTGACCCAACGATTCTGCCTGCGGGAATCAAGCCCTCTGCCGACCCGATCCTGGCGGCCCGTTCGGCGGCGTATGCCGAATCCTTCAACCGCCGCAGCCGCGAAGCGGCGCAATTGGGAGCACACCCATGAGACCTGTACCGGTTGCCTTCCACCCCCTGGCGCGCTTGCTGCACTGGCTCATGGCGGTGCTGATCCTGGCCATGCTGTTCGTTGGCGTCAGCATGATCGCCGACTTATCGCCGCGCCACACCTGGTTGCTTGGCCTGCACAAAGCCATTGGTTTGGCGCTCCTGCTGTTGGTGTTGGTGCGCATCGTCCTGCGCCTGACCTTGCCCCACCCGCCCTTACCCGCCGACCTGCCCACGCTGCAGAAACTAGCGGCTGGCGCCTCCCACCTGCTGCTGTATGCGCTGATGCTGGCGATGCCGTTGATCGGCTGGGGCATGCTCTCGGCCAGTGGCAATCCACTGCCATGGCAACTGCCGGCAATACTGCCCCATGACCTGCAGCTGTATGCCGTACTGCGCCGGGCCCATGGCGGGTTGGCTTACCTGCTGTTCGCCACGGTGCTGGTGCACCTGGGCGCGGCGCTGGTGCACGGTTTGGTGCGGCGCGATGGGGTGCTGCGCAGCATGTGGCCTGGACGTCGCTAGCCAGGGCGGCTAGGCGGTCGCACTACAGGGATCAGGTAGTCCGGTTACATCAACGCCCCGGTTGTGTAGCCGGTCACGCAGCCAATGCAACTGTTGCAGGGTCTCCTGTTGCCAACCCTCCCCAATAATCAGGCGCCAGCAGCCGCTCAGGACATCGGGATGAACCTGAAAAAATCGTTTCAAATCATGGTTGCGGTCAATTAACAAACTCAGGTAATCCAAGGCATTTTTGGCGAGAACGTACTGTTGTTCCCGTCCTTCAACACCTTCAAATAACCTGAGTAGCCTGGCCTTGTGCGGCTTGGAATACAGCATTGAGTGCTCATCGCGGAGCATTTCCAGGCGGTGCGAGGGTTCCTTCTCATAGCTGCACAGGTGAATCGCGTTGGTGACGCTGAACAATCCGATAGCATCGTCAACCGCTGCCTTGGCCGTGACCGTATGCACACACTGAACAATCGGCGGCATGCTCGCTGCTCCCTGCCCCTTGCTTTCATAGGCTTTGCAGCGAAAGAACAGCTCGGTTTGTTCCTGGCAACGCGCTGCCAGGAGCTGCATCATCCACCCTTCGATACAGCGCAACCAGAGCTCATCCAGTGGACAGTCTCGCCGTGCGAAGCGGGTAAATAGCTCAAGCATCCGTAGGCTGAGGGTGGTTTGGGTGCTCGCCGTGTACAGGTCATTAATGTCACTGGTGTTCAACAGTCCCCAAAGAAACCTCGCGGTTTGCTCTGCCTGATCGACCCAGTGGCTACGCTGTGCAACGGATTTTTGTTGGGCTATCAGCTCTATACACAGACTGTAGTGATCCAACGTCAGGTCAATCAGTATCGTCGCAGACCGCAATGGGCTGGTGCACGCGACGTCAGCAGCCGTATTCAAGGCCTCAACGAGCGTCCGATTGTCTGGAGACTGCTGCCAGCGTTCGATCAACTGGAGAAACTCCTGCTGGGTAAAGCAGGGCTCACGCGAAGTGAGTAACATTTCTGACCGGATTCGCTCAGGTGTATCAAACGCACGCAACCCCTGCAATTTGACGACCAGGCGAGTGTAGCGATCAAACGCTTCGCTGCCGTGCTTGAAGCCAGACGCTGTGATCGCCTGAACGAGCAGCTCCATCGCTTCGCTCTTGCTGTGTTGATTGAGGGCCAACACCAAGGTCGGAGTCCCCTTCCCCAGCAGCCGCGCCTCAACCATCGCGGCACACACCGGTGCCTCACGGCGCAACACCGACTGCAGAATGATCGCTTCCCACCTCAGTTCACCCTGACCATGGCGCAGCGCTACCGCTTTGAGGCTGCCCAACTCCCGGGCAAGGGTGCGTGTCAGCCGCGGATTGTCTGGGAACCACTCGGCGGCGCGGCTTCTGTCCTGCTCAGGGATGAAGGCGCAGTACTGTGCCAGGGTATCGGCTGCAAATTGGGTCGACAAACGTCCAGGCAGCGCCTTGAGCTCGAACTCAAAGTCGATGATCTTGTCCAGAAATGCCTGGCGGGACGAGGAAAAGGCCCGTGAATAGGCCTTCAGCGATTGGGTGACGATGGCCTTGTCGAATGCCAAGACAAACGCGAATCCAGACAGATCAAGGTACTCGCGCAATGCCATTAGGGTTTTTGGCAAAATGACCGGATCGGCGCGATCAAGGTCATCAATAAAGACAATGACATGATGCTCCTTGAGCAAGGCTCGCAATGGTTCAAGGTCAGCAGCGTCAAGCTCCAGGCGTTGCTGGATATGCGTAGCGGCCGTTCCGGTCAGGGCCGCTCCCATGGTGAACATCGTTCCCATGTCGTTATCTATTTTGCCAGCAGCTTGACCGGTCATCTGGGACAGGTTGGCCAGGGCGGACGAAGCCTTGGCGACCCGGTGCTTCCATTTCAAGTGCCAAGGTTCTGCGATTTTCAACGTCTTGATCTTGACCCTCATCGCATCGCCCAGGGATTTCACGAAACTGTCCGCATCCACTGCCCGCCAGGCGGAGACATGGACAACCACATCCCCCTTGGCTTGCGCGATCTCACTGAGGAAGTTCAGGACCGTCGTCTTGCCAGCGCCCCACTCCCCATACAAACCAATACGCGTCGAGTACCCCTCCGGCGTAGCCTTGATTGTGCGATACATGGACTGCGCGAGCCACAGCCGGTCCAGGCCATCCTCTTCGCCCTTGGACCTGGCCGCGTCATGGCCAGCCTGGGTATTGGCCAGCTCCGCGCCCACCGTTGGGGCGTGTGTGGCGTCTGCGCGGCGAAAAAAAACCCTGTTCAACTTCATCCTTGCCTGCCGACTCGAAAATCAAAATGCCAGCATACGCAACCCGTGATCGATATCAGCTAAAAAAACATAATTGCGCATTCTTTGCCCGCTATCTTGTTCAGCCTGCGGCACAATACCGGGCTTGTCTCCACAGCCTTGGATAGCCATGAACAGCGCACAGGACCCCATTCAACCCATCCCGACCAGCACTGACGAGGCCAGCTTCGACCTGCGCCCGCTGCTGATCGCCAACATGGCTTGCACCATGGCGATGATGGCTTTTGTGTCGCTGATTGGGCCGATTGCCCGCACCCTCGGCCTGGCCACTTGGCAGGCTGGGGCGGCAGTGACAGTAGCCGGGGTGGTTTGGATGCTACTGGCGCGCCCCTGGGGCCAGGCCAGTGATCGCTTGGGACGGCGCCGAGTACTGTTACTCGGCACCGCCGGTTTTACGCTGGCGTACTGGGCGTTGTGCCTGTTCATCGATAGCGCCTTACAGCTATTGCCGAGCGCCACTCTAGCGTTCATCGGCCTGGTGATCGGACGTGGCTTGATCGGTGCCTTCTACGCCGCCCTGCCGGTGGGCGGTGCGGCGTTGATTGCCGACAATGTCGCGCCGCAGCACCGCGCCCGCACCTTGGCCTCACTGGGGGCCGCCAACGCCGTTGGCCTGGTGCTTGGCCCGGCCCTGGCAGCCTTGCTGGCGCGCCACAGCTTGAGCCTGCCGTTCTACGTGATGGCGTTATTGCCAATGCTGGCGTTCGTGGTGCTGTTGCGCAAACTCAAGCGTCAGGAACTGCACCTCAAGCAACCACCCCGTCCGGTACGCTTGACCGATCCACGCTTGCGCCGGCCGCTGATGGTGGCCTTCGTGGCCATGCTCGGCGTTTCAGTGGCGCAGATCACGGTAGGCTTCTTCGCCCTGGACCGCTTGCACATGAACCCGGCGGACGCGGCTCAAACCGCCGGTATCGCCCTGACCATGGTGGGTGTAGCGCTGATTCTGGCGCAAATACTGGTGCGCAGGTTGCAATGGCCGCCGCTGCGTATGATCCGCTTCGGCGCCTGCCTTTCAGCGCTCGGTTTTGCCGCTGCCGCCTTTGCCCCGAGTGCGCCGCTGTTGTGGGCCAGCTTCTTTGTCTCGGCATGTGGCATGGGCTGGGTATTTCCGGCCTTTTCGGCGTTGGCCGCCAACGCCATGGACGCCGCCGAACAAGGCGCCACCGCCGGCTCCATTGGCGCCGCACAAGGCCTGGGCGTGGTCATCGGCCCCCTGGCCGGGACCCTGATCTATGCTGCCGACCCCCGCCTGCCGTACTTGATCGTCGCCGTACTGCTGCTACTGGTCGGGCTGTGGCCGCACCCGCGTCACGCGTCCCTACAGGCGGACCGCTAAAGCTTCACGGAATGTGCTTTAATGCTCCGCCAAAAAATTTTCGATATATAAGGCGGCTATGGACACGGGGACACGACTCAAACTGGTGCGTGAACGCAACAAACTCTCCCAGCGGGAGCTGGCCCGTCGTAGCGGGCTGACAAATTCGACGATCTCCCAGATCGAGCAGAACCGCGTCAGCCCCTCGGTCAGTTCCCTGAAAAAACTGCTCGAAGGCATCCCCATGTCCCTCGCAGAGTTCTTCAGCTTCGACGAGCCGCCACGCGAAGAGCGCTTCGTGTTCCGTTCTACCGAACAGCCCGACCTGGGCAACAGTGGCCTGCGCATGCTGCTGGTGGGTGCCAGCGTTGAAGGTCGGCAAATGCGCATGCTGCGCGAACTGTACGCACCTGGTGCCGATTCCGGAGACGAGCCGATTGTCCACTCCGAAGGCGAAGAGTGCGGCCTGGTGACCCGTGGCACCATCGAATTGCGCGTGGATGGCCAGGTCAGTGTCCTCAACTCGGGTGACGGTTACTACTTCCCCACCACCCTGCCCCATAGTTTCAAGAACATCGGCCAGGACGAAGCAGAAATCATCAGCGCCAACACCCCGGCGAACTTCTGATCATTACGCCGCTGCCGTCAGGCAGCGATCGGGCGTGAAACGGCCGTAAAACCTGGCCGCCGCGATTCGCCAGGCCCCGACGCGGTGCTCGCGTTGCGACTGCTCTGCAGTCGATCGCAGCCTGGCGGCAGCGGCTACAGATGGCCAACCTACATCCAGCCCAACCAATGCCACCAGGTGGCGGCAAACACCAGCATCAGCAGGTAACCAATCACCGTCACCAGAATGCCCACCCGGGCAAACTGCTTGGCGCTGAAGGTCTCCGTCCCCAGACACACCATGTTCTGCGGCGCATTGATCGGCAGAATGAAGCCATAGCTGACGACAAAGCCCAACGCCATGGTCATCCCCAGGCGGCTGAAATCCCCCGGCAAGGTCTGTAGCACCGCAATCAGAATCGGCAACAGCGCCGAGGTCAGCGCCGTCGCACTGGCAAAGCCCAGATGGATCAGGATCAAAAACGCTGCCAGGATCGAAAACACCCCCAAGGTACCCAGTTGATCCAGCCCGGTATTGGCCACCACCTGTGCGCCCAGCCATTGCCCGGCCTGGGTGGTCAACAAGGTAGTGCCCAGGCTGATCCCGACGCCAAAGACAATCACCGTGCCCCACGGAATCCGCGCCTGCACATCTTTCCAGGTCATCACCCCAATGCGCGGCAACAACAGAATCACCAGCCCCGCATAGGTGGTCGAGGTGGTATCAAAATGATGTAACTTGCCCTCTGTGGCCCATGCCAGCAGCAACAGCACCGACACCGTGAGCAAGCGCTTCTGCGCCCCGCTCATGGGCCCCAACTCCGCCAGGTTCTTGCTCACCGCCGCCTTACCACCCGGAATGCTGTCACTCTCCGGAGGCAACAACTTGAGGACGATGAAGATCAGCACGGCGGACATGATCACCGCCCACGGCGCCCCGGCAATCAACCAGTCGATCCATGACACCCGCGCCCCCAGCATCTTGTCCATGAAACCCACGGTGAGCAGGTTCTGCGCCGCGGCGGTCTGAATACCGATGTTCCAGATACTGGTGCCCTGGGCAACGATAATCATGATCCCGGCGGCGATGTTGGAGCGCTTGTCGACGCCAAAGGCAGCAATCACCCCCATCATGATCGGCACCACGCAGGCACTGCGGGCCGTGGCGCTGGGCACCACCAGACTGAGCAAAATGGTCACCGCCACCGCGCCCAGCAAAATGCGTCGGGTGCTGACACCGACGCTGGACAGCGTGACCAAGGCAATACGCCGATCCAGCCCGGTGTGCGTCATTGCTGCGGCAATGAACAAGGCGCCGACCACTAGGGCCAGCGCGCTGTTGGAAAAGCCGGTCAGGGCCAGGCTGATAGCCGCCGAGGACCCGTACGTCACCGACGGGTCGGCGACTGTCGGCGCCGTACCGAGCAGAAAGGCCATCAGCGAAGTGATCATGATCGCACTGGCTTCATACGACACCGCCTCGCTGATCCACACCACCACCGCAAAGGCCAGGATAGCCAGAACCCGGTGCCCGGCCACCGGCAAGTCAGCCGGCAGCGGTAACAACAACACGCCGATCAGGGCAGCAATCCCTAGCAACAGGCCAATCGGAACCTTAACCGGGGTGGATTGCGCACCTGGTGCGCTCGCCGACGAACTCATGAGAATCTCCCTGCAATACATGAGTGACCATGATCGTCTACTTCCCAGCATCACGAACTGATACGCATCAACAGCGGCGAATCACGTATTGTCAGACAAGATGTAGTGCCGCTAAAAAATCACTACAAAACCTATTGACGCCATTCGTCGGCCCTTGCATGATGAGGTCGTCTCCCCGATCGGGGACACTGGCAAGGGTGTTCCAGGCAGCTCGAAGGATCCATGAGCTGTATGCGGATGGGTACTGCCCAAAAGGCAGCGGGTAAAAGCCCCCAGTTGTGACGCTGCTGTAGCAGCTTTCTTTCAACGCTACATGACGTGCGCCGAGTTTGAACTCAACTAAATGATCTAGGGGGCTTTATGATGAATCTGAACAATCAACCGACTGTTGACGAACTGGCCCAGCTGTTCGCTGCGCGCAGAGACACACTCGACAGCCACATTCTCTGGGTTTGCCAATCAGGTGAAGTGCGCCTGGACAGCCTGGGGCCACTGACCGATGAAGCGCAGTTCGAGCAACGTACACCGAACATGCGCGCCCGGTTGAAGATGTACCGCCGTGGCCAGGGCTACGTCGGCAAGAAAGCCGCCGCCGACACCCAGTACGTCGGGCGTGTTCTGCAGACCCTGCAACATGAATGGGCGACGCTGCAAAACAAACCTGGCGTCGCGGTGATCGACCGCCTCTGCTGAAAACAGCTGCTACAACAAAGCCCGGTGCGCAAGCGCCGGGCTTTTTTTATGGTTCAGCATGATCAACATGACTGTGTGGGAGCTGGCCTTGCCAGCGATGCAGACACCGCGCACTCACTGAAGTGTCCCAGCCCCAGAACACCCCACGATAATTCGTGAAGAACCTTTTTTTATTGACGACAGCATCTAGCTACAATGCCCCCTTTTGCTCAGGAGCCTTTGCCATGAACAGTCCCGCATTCGGCACCGGCGATGCCTCCTACCAAGCCGCAGGCGGCATTGATGGCCTGCGCCGGCTGGTCGATGATTTCTACCGATTGATGGACCAGACACCCGAGGCCCGCCCGGTGCGCCAGATGCACCCGGACAACCTCGACAGCTCGCGAGACAAACTGGCCTGTTTTCTTAGCGGCTGGCTCGGCGGCCCGGCGCTGTTTGGTGAGCGCTATGGCTCGATCGCGATTCCGGCGTTCCATGCCCGTTGGCCGATCGAAGAGTCCCACAGCGAAATCTGGTTGAGTTGCATGGGGCAGGCTATTGCCCTACAAGGCTATTCTGCAGAATTTGCCGAATACCTCCTGCGTCAATTGCGCGTACCGGCCCAGCGCATTGTCCAGGCCAGCCGCAACCGCCACCCTCAGGCTTGACGCCGCAATGGCGCCTGCTCTACGGGAAAGTCCCCGGTGAGCAGTGCCCTGGCGCGGTCCACTCCCCAGACCATGGCCCGCGTCATGGTTTCGCCGGGGCGGTGGTCGTAATACTCTTCCACCATCGCCTTGCCATGACTGGCGTACACGCCGAGGAACAATTGCGTGGCGCCCGTGCGCGATAACCTGACCTGAACATCGATGCTGGTGCCGTCGCTGAGCAATTCGTCATGGCAACGGCTGTGCAGCTGCGCGTCGGCCCATTTCCAGTATGTTTCTTCCCTGATACGCATCGCTTACCCCCTGTATTGATAGCAGCCGGACAAGTAAGGCATACAAGCGCGTCACATGCGAGCGCCCATGCCCCAACCGTTGAGCAAGGTCAAACAATGCATAAAAAACCCCGCGACAATCGGCGGGGTGATGTGAACCGGTTCACTTTTTCACAGGAACCCTGGGCATGAATCGGCCCTTCTTGGTGCGCTGCAGGTGACACGGTTTGGCCTGGTCTGCGTCGTCCTGGGTCATATGGGCAAAGCCCAGACGGAAGGCCGCCTGACCGCAACGCACCTGGCTGTTGATGGGGAACTCGTCGCCGTTGTCCTCGATGTAGAACTCACTCATGCCCTGCCTCCCACTGACAGAGGACCGGTACCGGCAAGCAGATGATTGCCCAGAAAAGTACCAACCCAAGTGATTCTGAGACTAGCCGGTCATTTACGGACCGCTCAGGCAAAAAACAAAAAGCCCGACCAATGGCCGGGCTATTTTGTCGCACCTGATGGGTTAACGCAGCTTGACCGCCGTGCCGGTCACGAACACCACCACCATCCCGCCACGGGCTGACGGCATGCTGATTTCGTAGTCCAGGCCAACAACGGCATCGGCCTGCAGGCTACGGGCGCGCGCCTTGATCTCATCGGTAGCCTGTACCCGGGCCTCTTTCAGGGCGCTTTCCAAGGTCTGCGAGCGTCCGCCGAAAAAATCGCGAAAGCTTGCGAACACATCGCGCACCACGTTGATGCCCTGGACCGATTCGGCGCTGACCACATCCAGGTACGCGGCGATTTGCCGACCTTCGACAGTGCCTGTGGTGGTGATAATCATCTTGCTCTCCTAGCCCATTGCCAACCACCGCCGCCATCGGCTGCGGTGAAAAACACCCATGGTAGCAAAGTCAGGCTTTACCCTAGTGATAAGCATCTCCCACCTTCACCTTGCCGCGGAACACGTGATAGCTCCAGAAGGTGTACACCAGAATGATCGGAATGATGAACAGCGCCCCAATCAAGGCAAACAACTGACTGGACGCCGGCGACGCCGCCTGCCATAGGCTAATGCCAGGTGGCACGATGTTCGGCCAGATACTCAATGCCAGGCCCAGGTAACCGAGGAACACCAGGGCAACGACCGCCATGAACGGCAAGTGCGAATGGCGCCTGCGCAAGGTCTTCTGAATGACCACCACCGCTGCCAGCGCCAACAAGGCGATGAACGCAGAACCGACCCCATGGCTGGCGCCGAACCAGCGCTGGGCAATGTCCTTATGCAGGTATGCCGTCCAGGCACAGATGATTGCGATGACCAGCGCCAGCAGGTAAACCAGCGGACGACTGTAGTGACGCATACGCGACTCCAGCATGCCTTCGGTCTTGATCAACAACCAGGTGCTACCCAACAACGCATAGGTCAGGATCAGGCCCACACCACAGAACAGCGGGAACGGCGCCAACCAGTCCAGCGCACTGCCGGCGAACTGACGGTCGACCACCGGGATGCCGTTGATGTAGGTGCCGATCGCCACTCCCTGAAAGAACGTCGCCAGGATCGAGCCACCAATAAATGCCTTGTCCCACCAATGGCGCTTGTGCGCATCCGCCTTGAAGCGAAACTCAAACGCTACCCCGCGAAAGATCAGCCCGGCCAGCACCAGCACCAGTGGCAGGTACAAGGCTTCGAGGATGACCGAGTAAGCCAACGGAAATGCGCCATACAATGCCGCAGCGCCGAGCACCGCCCACGTCTCGTTGCCGTCCCAGACCGGCGCGACGGTGTTCATCATGACATCGCGTTCAAGCGCGTCTGAGATCAGCGGAAAAAGGATCCCCAGCCCCAGGTCAAAGCCATCCATAATCACGTACATCATCAGGCCGAAGGCGATGATGACACCCCAGATGATCGACAGGTCGATACCTTGAATTGCCATGTTCCAATCCCTCTCAGTCGGCGGCAGACAGCGGTCTGCGGGCAGTTGCAAGCAAGTTGTCGGCGTGTGCGGCGTCATGGCTGGCCAAGGCCATTGGCCCCTTGCGCACCAGCCGCATCATGTAGCCGATACCGACGGTAAACACCGAGAAGTAAATGACCACGAACAGCGCCAGGGTCACGCTCATCTGTGTGGCGCTGTGGTTGGATGCCGCCTCGGTGGTGCGCAACATGCCGTAGACCACCCAGGGCTGGCGGCCCACTTCGGTGGTGAACCAGCCGGCCAGCAATGCAATCAGACCGGATGGCCCCATCAGCAACGCGAACCACAGGAACACCTTGTTGCGGTACAGCGCGCCCTTGCGCCGCAGCACCAGCGCCAGCAATGCGCAGCCGAGCATCAGCATGCCCAGCCCGGCCATGACCCGGAAACTCCAGAAAATGATGGTGGAGTTAGGCCGGTCTTGCTTGGCGAAACTCTTCAGCGCCGGGATCTGCTTGTCCAGGCTGTGGGTGAGGATCAAGCTGCCCAGGTACGGCACTTCGATGGCGTAATGCGTGGTCTCGGCGTCCATGTCCGGCAGGCCGAACAACACCAGGGGGGACGGCTCACCCGGTGTGTTTTCCCAGTGCCCTTCGATGGCGGCGATTTTCGCCGGTTGATGCTCTAGGGTGTTCAGGCCATGGGCGTCACCGACGACGATCTGTACCGGTGTGGCAATCAGGATCATCCACATGGCCATGGACAGCATCTTCCTGATCTGCGGCGAGTCATTGCCGCGCAACAGGTGCCAGGCTGCCGAGGCGCCGACAATGAATGCCGTGGACAGGAACGCGGCCAGTGCCATGTGCATCAGGCGATAGGGGAAGGAGGGGTTGAAGACGATCTTGAACCAGTCCACCGGGGCCACCCGGCCATCGATGATTTCGATCCCTTGCGGCGTTTGCATCCAGCTGTTGGACGACAGGATCCAGAACATCGAGATCAGTGTGCCAATAGCCACCATCACCGTGGCAAAGAAATGCAGGCGTCGCCCTACCCGGTCCCAGCCGAACAGCATCACCCCGAGGAAGCCGGCTTCGAGGAAGAACGCCGTGAGCACCTCGTAGGTCAGCAAAGGGCCGGTAACGCTGCCGGCAAAATCGGAGAAGCGTGCCCAGTTGGTGCCGAACTCGTAGGCCATGACCAGGCCCGAGACCACGCCCATACCAAAGTTGACCGCAAAGATTTTCGACCAGAAATGATAAAGGTCTTTGTAGACCCGGTTGTTGGTCTTCAGCCAGCAACCTTCGAGCACAGCCAGAAAACTGGCCAGGCCGATGGTGATGGCCGGGAAAATGATGTGGAACGAGACCGTGAACGCGAATTGAATCCGCGCCAGGTCCAACGCACCCAGAGTAGTCATGAGCAAATCCTTAGAGACGCGTCGACACGCCCGGAGGCAGCAGCCACAAGGGCTACTGCCGGCGGTCAACACTTCAGGTCAATAAGAGCAAACCGCGAAACGGTTACACGGTCGCCGAGGGAATGCGGTTGCTGCCCCGCGCTTTTTCGAGCTTGATGGCGATGAATTTCGAGGTCGGGGTGAAGGTCCGGTCACCGTAACTTTCCAGCGGCACCAGTGGATTGGTCTCGGGGTAGTACGCTGCGGCCTGACCACTGGGAATGTCGTACGCCACCAGGGTAAAGCCGCTGACACGACGCTCACGGTCATCCTCCCAGAGCGACACCAGGTCGACCTTCTCGCCGGGCTCAAAGCCCAGGCGGCGGATATCCTGCTCATTGGCAAAGATCACTTCACGCAGACCAAACACGCCCCGATAACGGTCGTCCAGCCCATACAGGGTGGTGTTGTACTGGTCATGGGAGCGCAGGGTCTGCAGCACCAGGTCGGGCTTGTCGCCCCGCGCCAATACGGCTTCGTTAACCAGCTGCTGTGGCAACAGGCTGGGGGTGAACTGGGCCTTGCCCGTGGCGGTGTGCCATTGCCGCGCCGCTGCGGGGTTGCTCAAATGAAAGCCGCCGGGATGCTGCAGGCGGGCATTGAAATCCTCGAACCCTGGAATGGTGTCAGCGATCAGGTCGCGAATACGGCTGTAATCAGCCACGGTCCATTCCCAGTCGATCGGCTGGTCGCCGAGCGTGGCTTTGGCAATGCCAGCGATGATCGAGGGTTCAGAGCGCAGCAACGGCGAGCGCGGTCTGAGCTGGCCGTAGGAGATATGCACCATGCTGAAGGTGTCTTCCACGGTGACGCCTTGCGGACCTTCGGCCTGCACGTCGATTTCAGTCCGCCCCAGGCACGGCAGGATCAACGCCTCGCGGCCGGTGACCAGGTGTGATCGGTTGAGTTTGGTCGCGATATGCACCGTCAGGTCGCAATTGCGCAGTGCATCATGAGTACGCGGGCTGTCAGGCGTGGCCTGGGCGAAGTTGCCACCCAGGGCGATAAACACTTTGGCGCGTTTGGCCTCCATCGCCTGAATCGCCAACACGGCGTTGTGGCCATGCAGGCGCGGGACCTGAAACTTGAAACGCTGCTCCAGTGCATCCAGCAGCCACTCGGGTGGTTGCTCGTCGATACCCATGGTGCGGTCACCCTGCACGTTACTGTGACCCCGTACCGGCGACAGTCCGGCCCCCGGCTTGCCGACGTTGCCGCGCAGCAATTGCAGGTTGATGATTTCTTGCACTGTCGGCACCGAGTGACGGTGCTGGGTAACGCCCATGGCCCAGCACATGACCACCCGCTCGGCTCGCCGGTACATGCGTGCGGCCAGCTCCAGCTCAGCCAGACTCAAGCCAGATTGTTCAACGATGTGCGCCCAGGGGGTGGCATCAACTTGCGCCAGGTAGGCGTCCAGGCCCGAGGTATGCTCGGCAATAAAGGCATGATCGAAAACCGCTGGCTCGCCCTTGGCCTGGGCTTCGCGCTCCCAAGTAAGCAAGAACTTGGCAATGCCGCGCATTACCGCCATATCGCCGCCCAAGGCAGGCCGGAAATACGCAGTATTGGTCGGTTCGGAACCATTGCTGAGCATCTCGAAAGGATGTTGTGGATGCTGGAAGCGTTCCAGACCGCGCTCCTTGAGCGGGTTGAAGCACACCACCTGGGCGCCACGCTTGACCGCTTCACGCAGGGGTTCAAGCATGCGCGGGTGGTTGGTGCCGGGGTTCTGGCCGATGACGAAAATTGCGTCAGCCTCCTCCAGGTCATGAAAGACCACCGTGCCTTTGCCTACGCCCAGGGTTTCGCCCATCCCTACCCCGCTGGCCTCATGGCACATGTTCGAACAGTCGGGAAAGTTGTTGGTACCAAATGCGCGTACAAACAGCTGATAAAGATACGCCGCCTCATTGCTGGCCCGGCCGGAGGTGTAGAACTCGGCCTGGTGGGGCGAGTCCAGCCCGTTGAGGTGACGTGCAACCAGGGCAAACGCCTCGTCCCACGAAGTTTCAACGTAATGATCGGTGGCAGCGTCATAGCGCATCGGATGGGTCAGACGCCCTTGATATTCGAGCCAGTAATCGGTCTGATCGGCCAGTGCGCTGACGCTGTAACGGGAGAAGAACGTCGGGTCGACCGAACGCCCCGTGGACTCCCAGTTGACCGCCTTGGCACCGTTTTCACAGAACTTGACCATGCCATCTTCAGGGGACTCACCCCAGGCACACCCAGGGCAATCGAAGCCGCCATTCTGGTTGGTCTTGAGCATCGCCCGCAGGTTTTTGAAGGCATTTTCACTGCCCAGCCAGCTCTTGGTCACGCTTTTCAGCGCCCCCCATCCAGCGGCCGGGGCATTATAGTTTTTGATGTGTTCGTCTTGACTCATCACGGGATTCCTCGATGTGCACGCAGAGATTTATTAATCTCCAGGCAAGCGCAGGCCATGTTGCGACACGGATAACTCCGCGCAAAACAATTAACTGGCGCTGTTCGAATAGCAGTTAGGCGAATGCCCACTGGCTTTCAACTTATTTCACACTTACAGACTATTGGGCCCGTTCGCGTGCGTCCAATCGAAAGTAATGACAGACCGATCAAAACCCTCTATCACGGCCAAACCCCACGAAATACGAGCCCTACAGCGCCGATAGACGGCACTTATCACATGGTCACTAAAAGCAATTTGACGCCACCTCTGCGCCTCCCTATGCTCGATACAACACCGCACTTTTAGTTAAGAAATTGCCTAGAGTGCATTCACCGCAACAACCGATATTCGATTAAACGAGGTAATGCCATCGTGAATGCACACAACAAAACTCTGGTCGATGGCTTTAATCGAAAGATTGATTATCTGAGGATGTCGGTTACTGATCGCTGCGACTTCCGTTGTGTATATTGCATGGCTGAAGACATGCAGTTTTTACCGCGCCAACGCATCTTGACGCTCGAAGAGCTGTATCAGGTCGCCGAGCGCTTCGTGGCCATGGGCACCCGTAAGATCCGCCTGACCGGTGGCGAGCCACTGGTGCGCAGCGGTATTGTCGAATTATGCGCACGGGTTGCGGCTTTGCCGGGCTTGCGCGAGCTGTGCATGACCAGCAATGGCTCACAACTCGGGCGCCTGGCCAAACCCTTGTACGAAGCCGGTCTGTCGCGCCTGAACATCAGCCTCGACAGCCTCGACCCTGAGCGCTTCAAGGCACTCACGCGTACCGGTGACCTGCACCAGGTGATTGCCGGCATCGACGCGGCACGCGCCGCCGGCTTTCGTCGTACCAAGCTCAATTGCGTGGTGCTCAAGGGCCGCAACGACGGCGAGATCAACGACCTGGTGCGCTTTGCCATCGACCGCGAACTGGACATCTCCTTCATCGAAGAGATGCCCCTGGGCGTGATCAGTGAGCACCAGCGCAGCGAATCCTACTGCTCCAGTGATGAAGTTCGCGCACGCATCGCGGAACAATTCACCTTGATCGAATCGGCCGAATCCACGCAAGGCCCTTCACGTTATTGGCGCCTGGCCGAAGCGCCGCAGATCCGCATCGGCTTCATTTCGCCCCACAGTCATAACTTCTGCGGCACCTGCAACCGCGTACGCCTGACAGTCGAGGGGCGCCTGTTGCTGTGCCTGGGCAACGAGCACGCCAGCGACCTCAAGCAAGTCTTGCGCGCTCACCCGGGCGACAGCGCACGGCTGGACAAGGCCATTCGCGATGCCATGACCCTCAAGCCTTACCGCCACCACTTCGACATCAACGGCGATGTGCAGATTCTGCGCTTCATGAACATGACTGGCGGCTAGCCGCTACTTTCGCAAATGAGCCCCCCATGATCGTTCACCCCAAACCCAACCTGCTCAATATCCTGATTACCCTCAAAGGCTCCATTGCCAAGCGCATTGCCCGGCGCTGCATCATGGTCACCCTGCTGGCTTCATTGATCGTGCTGATCGAGAACCTGCACCCGACCTTGTTTTCCCGGGTCAATGCCACGCCCTTTACCCTGCTTGGTCTGTCGCTGTCGATCTTCATGAGCTTTCGCAACAACGCCTGCTACGAGCGCTGGTGGGAAGGCCGTAAAGCCTGGGGCCAGGTGATCATCGAAATACGTTCGTTTGTCCGCGAAAGCTGCGTGATCGCTGATCCTAAACTGCGCGAAAGCCTGCTGCTGGGCCTGTGTGGCTATGCCCATGCGCTGAACGCCAGGTTGCGCGGCGAGGATGAGCAACAAGCTGCACGCATCTGGGTGCCTGGGGTGTTCAGCCTTGCTGCCCACAACGTCAGTGACGGGATCTTGCAGGACACCGGCAGGGTCTGTTCGCGCCTGGCCGAAGACCACATCATCAGCGAATGGCGCTACGTGACCCTGGAGCAGCGCCTGCGCGGGCTGTCCGAAGCGCAGGCGGTGTGCGAACGCATCAAGAGCACACCCTTGCCCTTCCCCTATACCTTATTGCTGCATCGAACGATCTACATCTTCTGCGTCCTGCTGCCCTTCGCCATGGCCCAGCCACTGGGCTGGTTGGCGCCGATCTTCACCGCCATTGTCAGCTACACCTTCTTCGGCCTGGATGCCATCAGTGATGAACTGGAGGACCCGTTTGGGCGCGACGAAAATGACCTGCCGACCGACGCCATGGTCAGGACGATTGAGCGGGAAATACTCTCTGCAACCGGACATACCGAGCTGCCCCCGCCCTTGCAACCGGTGGACTTTGTGTTGAGTTGAAGAGCGGTGGTAGTTTTTCAGGCTCTTTACGGGACTGGCCCTCGTAGCCGCTGCCGTCAGGCTGCGATCGGGCGTGAAACGCCCGCAAAACCTGGCCACCGCGATGCGTCAGGTCCAACCAGGTGCCTAAGTTGCGACTGCTCTGCAGTCGATCGCAGCCTCGTACCTCGGCAGCGGCTACAGCCCGTGGTGCAAGCCGCTGCCGTCGCCAACAAAGCAGACTCTCCCACAACGGTAACTACACAACCATCAAGCTGGCGAAGGGAATGAAGTCAAGCAGATCGCCCGGCTCAAAAGTCGTACCCATCGGCACTTCCAGAAAACCATCAGACCAGAAGGACGGGCCAGGAGCAGGAAGGTCACCAACGAGGATCCCGGGTTACCCGGCAAACCAATAAAAGGCACGTTGTTGAAGTGGGCAAAGGTAAAGGGTTTTCCAGGCTTGATCGCCAACTTCCACAGCAGCAGTTCGCCCGATTCACGCAACAGGCTGGCGATATAATCGGCATCGCCCACTGATACGCCTCCACTGCTGATAATCAGATCGGCCGTGACAGCCTGTTCGAGGGCACTACGGATCAGCCCCGGATCGTCTTTGACAATCCCCAGGTCAACAACCTCGCAGCCCAGACGAACCAGCAGCGCCTTGAGCACCAGCCGGTTACTTTCGTGGATCTGACCTGCGCCCGGAACCTCGCCCTCCGTCACCAACTCGTCACCCGTGGACAACAGCGCGACCTTGGGCCGACGGACAACCGCAACACGATAGATGCCCTGGGAGGCCAACACCCCGAGGGCGACCGGGCTCAACACCGAGCCGCCCTGCAGCAGAGGTTCACCAGCGCCAATTTCATTGCCTTGGACGCGAATGTTAGCGCCTTCACGCAACGCGCCTTGCATCTGAACCTTGCCGCTTCCCAGGACCTCACAGTTCTCCTGGAGCTGAACACAGTTAGCGCTCCGAGGCACCGGCGCTCCCGTGAAGATACGCGCGCAGGTGCCGGGTAACAGAGGTTCACCCGCCTGACCGGCAAACACCGTCTGCGACACGGGCAAAGGGCCGCTCGCAGCATCGTTCAGGTTAAAGGCATAGCCATCCATAGCACTGTTCGACCAAGGGGGCGAATCGATACGCGCCTGCACGTCACGGGCCAGCACCCGACCATCCGCGTCGGCCAGAGGGACCTCCTCAACGGCGGTAATCGGCGCCTGTGCCGCGAACAGCATCAGTTGTTCGAGGGCCTGATCGACCGAGATCAGCGCACCGCCTTTCATTGGCGCGACTCGCACAGGTTGCCAAGTTTGAGGTGGGCGACAAAGTTACACGGGCGATGGCGTGCATCGAGTTGCTCGGCCAGGATGCCTTCCCACGCCGTGCGGCAGGCACCCGTCGAGCCTGGCAGGCAACACACCAGGGTGCCGTTGGCCAGCCCGGCCAAGGCGCGGGTCTGTACGGTGGAGGTGCCGATGTCGAGGATCGACAAGGCACGGAACAACTCACCGAATCCATCGATGCGCTTGTCGAGCAAGCAGGCCACGGCCTCGGGGGTGCTGTCTCGGGCAGTAAAGCCGGTGCCGCCGGTAACCAACACAACCTGGACCTGCTCATCGGCAATCCAGGTGGCCACCTGGGCACGGATTTTATAGACATCGTCCTTGACCAATTCACGCGCCACCAAGCGATGGCCCATTTCCACGGCGCGGGTCGCCAGCAACTCACCAGAGGTATCGGTCTCGAAGGTTCGCGTGTCACTGACGGTTAGTACGACGATGTTGATCGGTACAAAAGCCGCATCCAATTTCACACTCATGTCATAGCCTCACCAACGAAGAATAATCGTCGGGGAAAACTAGTGACTAATAGAAACACCGTCCAATCGATAGTTCACAACACCCTATCGACTTCCTCTATTGGCACACGCCCCAACGCCTCACTTCATCGACCGTAGCTATCACATAGTCAACACGGCCCATTGGACGTCTTTGGCGCCTGGCAGTAGGGTTGCGCAACCGCGCTATGCTCAATTCCACATTCCTTGCCAGGCCGCACCATGGACATCAAACAACTCAAGTTTCTCATCGCCCTGGATAAGACCAGACACTTTGGCCAGGCCGCAGCACTGTGCCATATCACCCAACCGACGCTGTCCATGCGCCTGCGCAACCTGGAAGATGAACTGGACCTGGTACTGGTCACCCGTGGCCAACGTTTCGAAGGTTTCACTGAAGCCGGCGAGCGCATCCTGGCCTGGGCCCGTACCCTGCTGGCCGCCTATGACGGCCTGCAGGCCGAAGCCGCCAGTTGCCGCGGGCAGATCGTCGGTAACCTGCGTTTAGGGATGGTGCCGCTGTCGAGCATCAACCCGATGAGTTTCCTGACACCACTGGCCCAGCGCTACCCGGAGCTGCACTTCCAGCTTTCGTCGTTGAGCTCGGAGCAGGTCATCGATGGTTTGAGCCGCAACCAACTGGACCTGGGTATCTGCTACCTGGACCAGATCAACACCAGCTTCTTCGAGGTTATCGAGCTGGGCGCCACCAGCATGGGGTTGCTGTACGACACTCGCCATTACCACTTTGAGCAGACCGAGCTGCCCTGGGAGGCCATCAGCGACCTGCCCTTGGGCATGCTGTCGGAGGGCATGCACTACCGCCAGTCCGTGGACCTGAGCTTCAGAAGCCGCGGCCTGCATCCTCAGCCGGTACTGGAGAGCGACTCCACCTACCAGTTGATTCAGGCAATCTGCGCCGGCATCTGCTGCGCGATCATGCCGCTCAACTGCGGGCTCGACGAGTTGAGCGAACACATCAGCATCGTACCGATTGCCAGCGCCAGCGTGCATGCGCCGATTGGCCTGCTGCTGCGCCGCAGCGAGCCGCGTTCGGCCCTCGCTGAAAAGTGTTTCGCCGAAGTCAAAACCCTGCTCGACGCTCTCTAGAGGACATTCAGACAGCTCGCAACACTCAGATACATTCACTTGACTGTAGTTGTATGTACATGCTCATATCGGCTGGCGTCGCCGGCCCTGCGTTGCGCCGACGACCCGACCGCCCAACAACAAAAAGATGCGGAGATCACGAGCAATGTCCCAGGCCAGCGCCCCGCGCAGCAAACCCTTGATCGAGCGCCGCTCGATTGACTACATTCCGGAAAACGAACGGCACGGACGCCTCTATAGTCAGTTCACCCTGTGGCTGGGTGCCAACCTGCAGATCACCGCAATCGTTACCGGCGCCTTGGCCGTGGTGCTCGGTGGCGATGTGTTCTGGTCATTGATCGGCTTGCTGATCGGTCAATTGGTCGGTGGCGCAGTGATGGCCCTGCATGCCGCCCAGGGGCCCAAGCTGGGTCTGCCGCAGATGATCTCCAGCCGGGTGCAATTCGGTGTCTATGGCGCGGCAATCCCGATTGCCCTGGTGTGCCTGATGTACCTGGGCTTCACCGCCACCGGCACAGTACTGTCGGGCCAGGCCATCGGCCAGTTGCTCAGCGTCAGTGACAGCGCCGGGATCCTGATCTTTGCGGCGGTGATCGTCCTGGCAACAGTGTTCGGCTACCGCATGATTCACTGGATTGGCCGCATCGCCAGCGTCTTGGGGATCATCGCCTTCGTCTATTTGTTCAGCCGCATCATGGTCATCACTGATATCGGCGTACTGCTGGAAAACCGTCACTTCACCTGGGCCTCGTTCCTGCTCGCGGTGTCGTTGTCGGCGTCCTGGCAGATCTCCTTCGGGCCTTATGTGGCGGACTACTCGCGCTACCTGCCAAGCAACACCTCGTCGTTCAAAACCTTCCTTGCCGCAGGCCTGGGTTCGGTGGTCGGCTCACAGGCGTCGATGGTGCTCGGTGTGTTTGCCGCCGCCATCGCCAACGGCCAGTTCTCCGGTCGCGAGGTAGCCTATATCGTCGGCCTGGGCGGCACTGGTGCCACCGCCGCGTTGCTGTACTTCAGCATCGCCTTCGGCAAGGTGACCATCTCGACCCTCAACTCCTATGGCAGCTTCATGTGCATTGCCACCATCATTAGTGGCTTTCGCGGGCATATTGAAGTCAGCCGCCGCCAGCGCCTGTTCTTTGTGCTGGCCATCGTCGGTGCCTCGACCCTGATAGCCCTGCTCGGCCAGCACTCGTTCCTTGCCGCGTTCAAGTTGTTCATCCTGTTCCTGCTGACCTTCTTCGTGCCCTGGAGCGCGGTCAACCTGGTGGACTACTACTTCATTACCAAAGAACGTTATGACGTGCCAGCATTGGCCGATCCCAATGGCCGTTACGGACGCTGGAACATGCCCGGCATCATCGTCTACACCATAGGTGTGCTGGTGCAGATGCCGTTCATTTCCACCAAGCTCTACACCGGCCCCATGGTTGCGCACTTGGGCGGTGTCGATGTGTCGTGGATCATCGGCCTGGTGGTGCCGAGCGTGTTGTATTACCTGGTGGCCCGGGGCAAGGCAGCACAGGCACCGGCGCGGATGATCCTGCCCGAAGCGGCCGGTTCCTGAGTTGAACTGACTTGTTGCCCACCACCTTGATGGTGTGCAACAAGCGTTCGCCGCTCTCAGTACAACCCGCGCAACGCCTCATAATTTGGCGATCGACACCTCGGTAGATTTCACAAAGGCAATCACTTCACTGCCCACCCGCAACTCCAGCTCGTGTACCGAACGGGTGGTGATCACCGAGGTGACGATACCCGCCGAGGTCTGCACATCGATCTCCGATACTACGGGCCCTTCGATGATCTCCTTGACCGTGCCCTTGAACTGATTGCGTACGTTGATCGCCTTGATGGTCATGCTCTGCTTCCTCGTTCCGGGGTGCACTGCCGCGCAGTGCTTGAGGTGCAGAATGCACGCTTACAAGAAAAACAAAAAAGAATAGTTATTCATTTTTATATAACTAAAATGGATATGAAACACTTTTGCTGTAGCCGCTGCCGAGGCACGAGGCTGCGATCGACTGCAGCGCAGTCGCAACCCGGCACATCGCATACGTTCAGGTTCCATGGCCGCTACGCGCCCAATCGCCGCCTCGCGGCAGCGGCTACCTACAACTTTGGTCTAGTGCGCGACGCTCCCCGCCCAGTGCTGTACGCACGCAAGACAAGGCTTTGCCCGGTATCGATAGACCTGGTCGATAGCACCATCGACACCCTTGATTAGTCCTACATTCCATACGGGAATACACTACCGTTTATCCGCGTTAACCGAGCCCTACGGCAGATAGGGCCTGCACCAATCGTGATCTCATCCCAGCCAACTGCGCTTGCGACGCCTTGTTGCCGGGCATTGCTATGCCCGCAGCTTTGTGCAGCCGTCAGAAAAAGGCCGCCGTAAAAATAAGGAGATACTCATGGGACTTGGCCGCCGCCAGTTCTTCAAGCTCTGCACCGCCGGTGTTGCCACCGCCACCTGTGCGACCCTGGGCTTCGCCCCCGGCATGGCCCAGGCCACGCAGTCGCGTCAGTACAAGCTGTTGCGCGCCAAGGAAACCCGCAACAACTGCACCTACTGCTCGGTGGGCTGCGGGATTCTCATGTACAGCCTGGGTGACGGCGCCAAGAACGCCAAAGCGCGTATCTTCCATATCGAGGGCGATCCGGATCATCCGGTCAGCCGCGGCTCGCTGTGCCCCAAAGGCGCAGGCCTGGTGGACTACGTGCACAGCGAACAACGTCTGCTGTTCCCTGAATACCGCGCTCCGGGTTCAGACACGTGGCAGCGCATCAGCTGGGATCACGCCATCGAGCGTATCGCTCGGCTGATGAAGGACGACCGCGACGCCAACTTCATCGAGAAGAACGCCAAAGGCACCACGGTTAACCGCTGGCTGAGCACCGGCATGCTCTGTTCCTCAGCCGCCAGCAGCGAAACCGGCTCGCTTGACCAGCGCTTCACCCGCGCCCTGGGGATTCTCGGTACCGACAGCCAGGCCCGGGTCTGCCACGCCCCCACCGTTTCGGCCCTGGCACCGACCTTTGGCCGTGGCGCAATGACCAACAACTGGGTCGACATCAAGAACGCCAACGTCGTGCTGATCATGGGCGGCAACCCCGCCGAAGCGCACCCGGTAGGTTTCAAGTGGGTGATCGAAGCGAAGATTCGCAATGGCGCCAAGGTCATCGTCGTCGATCCGCGCTTTAACCGCAGCGCCGCGGTGGCCGATATCTATTCGCCGATCCGCGCCGGCTCCGACGTGACCTTCCTGATGGGCGTGGTCAACTACCTGATCAGCCATGACAAGGTTCAGCACGAGTACGTACGCCACTACACCAACGCCAGCCTGATCGTGCGCGAGGACTACAGCTTCGACGACGGCCTGTTCAGCGGCTACGACCAAAACAAGCGCAGCTACGACCGCAGCTCCTGGACCTACGAGCTGGACGACAAAGGCTACGCCAAGCGCGACCTGACCCTGAGCCACCCGCGCTGCGTGTGGAACCTGCTCAAAGCCCACGTCAGCCGCTACACCCCGGAAGTGGTCAACAACATCTGCGGCACGCCCAAAGATGACTTCCTGCAGATCTGCGCAATCCTGGCCAGTACCTGTGTACCGGACCGCACGGCGACCTTCCTCTACGCCCTGGGCTGGACCCACCACACCAATGGTGCGCAGATGATCCGCGGTTCCGGGATGATCCAGCTGCTGCTGGGCAACATCGGCATGGCCGGTGGCGGCGTCAACGCCCTGCGTGGCCACTCCAACATCCAGGGCTACACCGACCTAGGCCTGCTGTCGCTACGCTTGCCCGGCTACATGAACCTGCCGTCGGATGAGCAAACCACGCTGGCCACCTACCTCAAGCAGACCACACCGACAGCGCTGCTCGAAGACCAGGTCAATTACTACAAGCACACGCCGAAGTTCTTCATCAGCCTGATGAAAAGCCTGTGGGGCGACAAGGCGACCAAAGACAACGACTGGGGTTTCGACTGGCTGCCCAAGTGGGACGACAGCTACGACGTGCTCAACTACAGCAACCGCATGTTCGAAGGTAAGGTCAACGGCTACATCGCCCAGGGTTTCAACCCGGTCGCGGCCTTCCCGGACAAGAACAAAGCCCAGGCGGCGCTGGCCAAGCTCAAGTTCCTGGTGATCATCGACCCACTGGCCACCGAGACCTCCAGCTTCTGGCAGAACCACGGTGAGCAGCACGACGTCGACACCGCGGCGATCCAGACCGAAGTGTTCCGCCTGCCCTCCTCCTGCTTTGCCGAAGAAGACGGCTCGATCGTCAACTCCGGGCGCTGGTTGCAGTGGCACTGGGCTGGTGCCGCACCACCCGGCGAGGCCTGGCACGACGGCAAGATCCTCGGCCACCTGTTCATGAAAATCCGCGAACTGTACGAGCAAGAAGGCGGTGCCAACCCTGCGCCGATCCTCAACATGAACTGGGATTATGCCGACCCGTACGACCCCAAACCCGAAGAAGTGGCCAAGGAATCCAACGGCCGCGCCTTGGCCGACCTGCACGACGAGCAAGGCCAACTGATCCTGCGCAAAGGACAGTTGCTCAGCGACTTCTCGCAGCTGCGCGATGACGGCAGCACCCAGTGCTTCAACTGGATTTTCGCCGGTTCCTGGACCGAGCAAGGCAACCAGATGGCCCGTCGTGACAACGCCGACAGTGGCCTGGGTTGCACCCCGGGTTGGGCCTGGGCCTGGCCGCAAAACCGACGCATCCTTTACAACCGCGCCTCGGCCGACCCGCAGGGCAACCCGTGGGACCCGAAACGCAAGCTGATCGGCTGGGACGGCCAACGCTGGAGTGGCGTCGACGTGCCCGACTTCGCCATCACTGCCGCGCCAGGCAGCAAGGTCAACCCGTTCATCATGCTGCCGGAAGGCCTCGGCCGGCTGTTCTCGGTCGGCGCGCTGAATGATGGCCCGTTCCCCGAACACTACGAACCGACCGAAAGCCCGCTGGCAAACAACCCGCTGCACCCGAAGGTGACCTACAGCCCTACCGCACGCGTGTATGAAAGCGACCGTAAGCGCATGGGCAAGCGCGAAGACTTCCCCTACGTGGCAACCACCTACTCGATCACCGAGTTGTTCCGCCACTGGACCAAACACGCGCGTCTGAACGCCATCATCCAGCCTGAACAGTTCATCGAAATCGGCGAAAAGCTCGCCCATGACAAAGGCATCGTGCAGGGCGACACGGTCAAGGTCAGCACCCAGCGCGGCTACATCAAAGCCAAAGCCGTGGTGACCAAACGCATCCGCCGCCTGGCGATCGATGGCCAAGATGTCGACACCATCGGCATTCCTTGCCACTGGGGTTATGAAGGCGCCACGCGCAAGGGTTTTCTGGCCAACACCCTGACCCCCGGCATCGGCGACTCCAACACCCAGACGCCGGAGTACAAGGCGTTTCTCGTGAACATTGAAAAGGTCTGAGGGCGAAACCATGTCCATGCAATCCCAAGACATCGTCCGCCGCTCGGCCACCAGCGTGCTGACCCCGGCGCCGCACACGCGCGACCATCAGGCCGAAGTGGCCAAGTTGATCGACGTGAGTATCTGCATCGGCTGCAAAGCTTGCCAGGTCGCTTGTAATGAGTGGAACGACCTGCGTGACGAAGTCGGTCACAACGTTGGCGTCTACGACAACCCGGCGGACCTGTCCGCCGAAACCTGGACGCTGATGCGCTTCGACGAAGTCGAAGATGAAAGCGGCAAACTCGAATGGCTGATCCGCAAGGACGGCTGCATGCACTGTGCCGATCCCGGCTGCCTGAAAGCCTGCCCGCAACCAGGGGCGATCATTCAGTACGCCAACGGTATCGTCGACTTTCAGTCCGAGCATTGCATCGGCTGCGGCTACTGCATCGCCGGCTGCCCGTTCGATGTGCCGCGCATCAGCCAGAAAGACAACAAAGCCTACAAATGCACCCTGTGCGTAGACCGCGTGTCGGTCGGCCAGGAGCCCGCCTGCGTCAAGACCTGCCCCACCGGCGCGATCAACTTCGGCAGCAAGCAGGACATGCTGCACCAGGCCAGTGAACGAGTCACCGAGCTGCAGGGCCGCGGCTTTGCCGGGGCTGGCATCTACGATCCGCAAGGCGTTGGCGGTACCCATGTGGTGTATGTGCTGCAACATGCCGACAAGCCGCAGCTGTACCACAAGCTGCCCACCGACCCACGCATCAGCAGCGCCATTCAGGGCTGGAAAGGCTGGATGAAACCGGTGGCGGCGGCTGCATTCTTCGCCACGCTGGCCGGCACCCTGTTCCATTACATCGGCGTGGGCCCCAACGAGGTCGACGAGCAGGATGAGAAACGTGAGGAGGATACCCACGCATGAACACCGACAAACTGATCCTGCGCACCCGCTTTATTGATCGCGCCTGCCACTGGTTCATGGTGATTTGCTTTTTCGCCGTGGCCTTGTCGGGGCTGTCGTGGTTCTTCCCCTCGTTCAATGGCCTTAACGCGGTGTTCGGCACGCCACAGTTGGCGCGCATTCTGCACCCGTTCTTCGGGGTGGTGGTGTTCGTGCTGCTGATGTTTCTGTTCGTGCGTTTCGTACGCTACAACCTGCCAGAACGCGAAGACCTGCAGTGGTTCAAGAACGTCAAACAAGTGCTGGCCGGCAAGCATGACCCGGTGTTGAACATCGGCAAATACAATGCCGGTCAGAAAGTGCTGTTCTGGGGCATCATGGGCCTGATCACCCTGTTGCTGCTCAGCGGCGTGGTGATCTGGCGGCCGTACTTCGCCCCACTGTTCTCGATTCCGACCCTTCGTATCGGCTTGCTGATTCACGCCCTTGCCGGGATCGCATTGATCCTGCTCATCATCGGCCACGCCTACCTGGCATTCTGGGTCAAAGGCTCGATTCGCGGCATGCTCACCGGCTACGTCAGCCGCGCTTGGGCCAAGACCCATCATGATCGCTGGTACCGGCAGATCAACAAGCAGGACAAAACCGGGGGCAACTCATGAGCAGCATCCAGATGACTCCGGTGCAGACACCGACCGGCGGGGTCAACGAGATCCCGCCGGTGTTGCTGCCCTCACTCAAGGGGCGCTACAGCAAGCGCGCTGAGCGCCTGCAGCAACTGGCCGACGCACACACCATGGGCGATTACCTGGGCTTTTGCGCGCAGTTGGTTCACGCCCAACAGCAATTGCTTGAGCGTATGCCGCTGCCCCCGGCACTGGCCGCCGGGCTCGCGGATCGATTGGGCAGCGGCCAGGCACCGCTGGCCAGCGCTGACTACCCACGTCACCGGTACTGGCAGCAATTGCTGCAGGGCCTGATCGAGTTACTGTACGCCGACGCCAACCCCAGCGTGCGCACCACGCTGGACGGCCTTCGCAACCACACGCCAGCGCACCTGGAAAACCTGGCCAGCGCCTTGTTGGCCGGCGACTATGAGCAGGTCGGCAGTGGCCAGGCGCTGTTCTTGTGGGCGGCGCTGTCGCTGTACTTCACTCAACTGGCCAGCGCCCTACCGGGATCGGCCAGCGCCTCCCTGGGTGAACAGCGCCAGCATTGCCCGGTGTGCGCCAGCGCACCGGTGGCCAGCGTGGTCATGACCGGCGCTCAAGCCGGGCTGCGCTACCTGCAGTGCAGTCTGTGTGAATGCCGTTGGCACATGGTCCGGGTCAAGTGCAGCAACTGCGAAGCCACCGGCGCACTGGACTACTGGTCGCTAGACCGGCAGGATGCCGCGCTCAAAGCCGAAAGCTGCAACGATTGTCACAGCTACCTGAAAGTCTTTTACCCGGAAAAGGACCGCGACCAGGAACTGCTGGCCGATGACCTTGCCACCCTGGCCCTGGATGCCGAGGTGGAGCGTGAGGGGTTTGGCCGCAGTGGCATTAGCCCCTTTCTGTTTCCTGGTTGAGCGTAGGGCTGCTTTGCAGCCCATCGCTGGCGATACCAGCACCCACAGGCCCCTTACGAACATCGATTAACCGAGAGAAACCCATGGCCCTGAAAAAATCCTCAGCCGAACTCAAGCGTGACCTCAAAAGCGTTGCCTCTAACCTTGAGCGCACCGCCGGTGAGATCAGCAAGCTGGCCGAGCGTATCGACGGTGTCGACGTGGTCGCCGTACTGCACCTGATGAACCGCCTGTACAAAGACTCGGACAAGCTGCATGCCTACGCCGACGAGATCAAGAGCGGGCGCATCGTGCGGGCGAAAGCCGAGTAATCAGCCACTGCGCCTGGGCCAGCATCGCCGCCTCTTTGAGCGCGGTGCCACGCCCAAGCCGACGACCGGCGAGCAAATCCCCGCAGCAGACTTACACTTGGGGAATGCCAACCCTTACTGCATAGCGCGTGGTGTTGGTGTTGTACGGCCTGCTGGCCAGCCTGTTCCGCCGCGCGGTGATTGAATCGCCGCGGGTGCAGGACTGGCTGCGCCGCAGTTGGCGGCATACTTTGCCGGCCTGGGCCTGAACCTGGCGTTCACCCAGCGCTGAGGAGCGCATGCGATGAAGCGCTGTGAGGTACTGATCGTTGGTGCCGGCCCCACCGGCCTGGTGTTGGCCTTGTGGCTAAGCAAACAAGGCGTTTCAGTGCGCATCATCGATAAAACCATCGGCCCCGGCACCACCTCCCGAGCCCTCGCGGTGCAGGCGCGGACCCTGGAGTTGTATCGCCAGCTGGACCTGACCACAGCCATCTTGGAACGAGGCCACAAAGTGTCCGCGGCTAATCTCTGGGTCAAAGGCGAAGCCGCCGCGCGCCTCCCCTTCAACACCATCGGCAGTACGTTTACACCCTATCCCTTCTTGCATATGTACCCTCAGGATGAGCACGAACAATTGCTCATCGAGCGCCTGCAGACGTTCACGGTTGAAGTGGAGCGCGAGACCGAGCTGCTGGGATTCAACCAGGATGCCCAAGGTATCAGTGCCCAGTTGCGGCACGCTGATGGCCTGGAAGAGCACTGCGAGGCCAGCTACCTGGCCGGCTGCGATGGCGCCAGCTCCACCGTACGCAAGGCCTTGGGTATCGACTTTCCGGGTGGCACCTACCAGCAAGTGTTCTATGTCGCGGATGTCCAGGCCACGGGCCCTGCGCTGAACGGCGAGCTGCATGTAGACCTGGACGAAGCGGACTTTCTTGCCGTCTTTCCCTTGGCCGACAGCGGCCGTGCACGGTTGATTGGCACTGTTCGCGATGAGCGTGCCGAACACCCGGAGCAGTTGCGTTTCGAAGACGTCAGCCAGCGCGCCATCGACCACCTCAACGTACAGGTCCAGCAGGTCAACTGGTTCTCCACCTACCGTGTGCACCACCGGGTGGCGCAGCACTTCTGCCGCCAGCGCGCGTTCCTGCTCGGTGACGCGGCCCACATCCACAGCCCGGCAGGTGGCCAGGGCATGAACACCGGCATTGGTGATGCCATCAACCTTGCCTGGAAGCTGGCCAGCGTCCTGCGCGGTGAAGCCCAGGCCAGCGTGCTGGACAGCTATGAAGTCGAACGCAGCGCCTTTGCCCAACGACTGGTGTCGACCACCGACCAGGTGTTCAACTTTGTCAGCGCCGATGGCCGCCTCGCCGCCCTGCTGCGCACCCGCCTGGCACCCCGGCTGCTGCCACGGCTACTGGGGTTCAAATCGGCGCGCGAGTTTCTCTTTCGTACGGTCTCGCAGATCGCCCTCAACTACCGCTACATGCCCCTGAGCAGTGGCGACGCCGGGCACATCCTGGGTGGGGATCGCCTGCCCTGGGTGGCGGTAGATGGCCGCGACAACTACAGCGGCCTGAACCGCATATGCTGGCAAGTGCAGGTCTATGGCGCGGTGAGTGCCAGCCTGGTGCAATGGTGCAGTGGCCGGGGCATACCGGTGGATGTGTTCATTTGGAGCCCAGCCCATCAGGCGGCGGGCTTGATGCGAGATGCGGTCTACCTCATACGGCCGGATACCTACATTGCGCTGGCCTGGAGCAATGCCGGCGCCGAGGTCCTCGAAAACTACTTTAACGAGCACGGCCTGCGCTATTGAACCTGCAGATGCTGGACGAACCAGTCTCGGGCAACACTGATGGCCTGCTGCGCATGCCGTGTGTAGGGATCGAAATGCCCGTCCGGCAACAGGCACAGGCGCTTGGGCTCACCCGCCCGGGTATAGGCGGCCAGCGCCAGGTCCGCAGGCGTTACCGTATCGCGCTCGGCGACCAGCATCAGCAGTGGTGTCGGGCTCAAACGCTCGATCAGCATGCCCGGTTCATACTCGCTGGCACGCTCACTGGAACGCAGGGTTACGCGGTTTTCCCAGCCTTGTGCCAGGGTTCGCGCCGCACCATAAAACGCCTGAGCATCGTCGCCAGGGTAAATGCCGGCTTCACCCGCCTCGGCAATCACTCGCCGATAGATCGCAGGCTCTCCACGATAGCGCGCGGCACGGTCGCGCTGGAAAGCGTCTCTCACGGCATGTATCTGCTCGCCAGCACGACGCAGGAAGCTTTGATGGCCGCTAATCGTCGGCACTTGCGCCACCACGCAACGCACTCGCTTATCCAAGGCACCGAGGCAGATGGCATGCCCGCCGCTGTAACTCGAGCCCCATACACCAATGCGCTGCGGATCAATTTCGGCCTGGGCACTCGCCCAGGTGATGACTTCGCGCATGTCCTCAATCTGCTGATGCGGGTCAATGTCGCCACGCAAGTCGCCGCCGCTAGCACCGAAGTTGCGCTGATCGTAGACCACCACCGCCAGCCCCGCGGCCGCGAAGGACTCGGCGAACCGGTCCAGGTACTGTTCCTTGACCGCAGCAAAGCCCGGGCTCATTACCACCAGTGCGCTGGGTTGTGGGGTATCTGGTCGGTAAAACCAGCCCGCCAATCGGATGCCATTGACCGCAATCGTAAGGTCCTGGCGGGTATAACGGTAGTCCATACTGCACTCCACACACGCGTTGATAGTGAAGTACAGGATAGCTACGGGCGCTCCAGGCTTCTGCCTGCAACACGCCAGCTCAGGGTTCGAATCGGCCAATCAGCGATAGTCGCGTGGCGAACACCCGAGCAATCGGCGAAACGCCTTGGAGAATGCCCCCGCCGAGTCGTAACCCAAATCAGTGGCGATACGCACGATGGGCTCGCCTTGGCTCAGCCGGGCAATCGCCGTGTACACCCGTACCTGTTGACGCCAGAGCAGGAAGTGACTCCCCAGCTCGGTGTGAAACAGGCGCGATAACGTCCGCGCTGAAGCCCCCACCTGCTGGCCCCACTCGGCCAGGCTGCGTTTGTCACCTGGCGTGCTGAGCAGGCCACTGCAGAGTTTTTGCAAGCGCGAATCGCGGGGCATCTGCAGGCGCAACTCAAGTCGCTGAGCCCAACGCACCTCATCAAGCAACAGGGTAATCAAATGCGCTTGGTGACTGTCGGCTGGCGTGTCGTGATCGATCGGCGAGGCACGCAAGATCAACTCGCGCAGCAGCGGGGTCACCAGCAAACTCTGTGGCTCCCGTGCCAGTGCATGGCTGTCGAGTTGCGCATGCACGAACAGGGTACGCAAGCTGACCTGGCTGCGGGCGCGAAGACTGTGCGCCCGCCCGGCCGGCATCCACAGTGCTTGTTGCGGCGAGATTACCCAGAAGTCCTGGTCGCAATGCAGCTCCATGATGCCCTGGCTGGCGTAGATCAGTTGCCCGGCCTCGTGCCAGTGTTCAGGCAGCACTTGCCCCTCAGCGTACTCCCGGGATACCGGTTTGACCCGCTCATCGGCACGAGTAAAAACAGCCAGATGACGCGTACTGGAGTCCTTCACAATCCTCGGCCCGCCGCTTCAGGAACAATCATTATGGGCGCTGGACACGCACATCAGCACGGGCAAAACGATAGCTGGCCACGGCGCACAGCATCAGCCCCAGCATCGCCAGCGATCCCCCTACCAGGCCAATATTGGCCAGCCCCATGTGTACACTGACCAGACTGCCGATCAACGCCCCTGCGCCGATCCCGATGTTGTAAATCCCGGAAAACATCGCCATGGCCACGTCGGTTGCATCGGAGGCAAGGATCAGCACTTTCGATTGCAGCGCCAGGCTAAAGCACATGATCGACACGCCCCAGAACGCGCTCAAGGTTCCGAGCAGCCCGAACTGACCCGACAGCGGCAACAACAGCAGCAGACAGGTTGCCAGCATGGCGATGGCTGCGAGCAGGAAGCCGTTAGGGAAGCGCTCACTGTAACGACTGAACAGCACCGAACCGAATACCCCGGCACCGCCGAACAGCAACAGCAGCACGGTGGTCAGCTCGCCACTGATCTGCGCAACATTCAAGGCAAACGGCTCGATGTAGCTGTACGCGGTGAACTGCGCAGCAATCACCAACGCCACCAGCACATACACCGTCACCAGTGCCGGACGCTTGAACAACACCGGCACGCTGCGCAGTGAACCGGAGTTCTGACTCGGCAACAACGGCAGCGATTTGACCAGGCAGATCAAGGTCGCCAGCGCCACACCGGCGATCGCTAGAAAGGTGGTGCGCCAGCCCAATGCCTCACCCACCACCCGGCCCAACGGAATCCCCATCACCATCGCCAAGGTGGTGCCAGTCGCCAGCAGCCCCAGCGCCTTGGCCTGCTGCCCCGGCGGCGCTACCCGCACCGCCAGGGACGCGGTAATCGCCCAGAACACGGCATGCGCCAAAGCAATGCCAATGCGACTGAGCAACAGCATGCCGAAACTCTGCGCCACACCCGACACCAGATGGCTGACGATGAACAACAGAAAAATGATGATCAGCAACTTGCGCCGTTCGATGTTGCGCGTCAGCAGCATCATCGGCAACGAGGTGAGCGCCACGATCCAGGCATAGATGGTCAGCATCAAACCGACTTGAGCGGTGGACATCTCAAAACTGGCGCCAATGTCACTGAGCAGCGCCACCGGCACAAACTCGGTGGTATTGAAGATAAAAGCCGCCAGGGCCAAAGCGATCACACTGAGCCAGCTGCCGGCTCGCGCATCCACAGGGTTGTTCATCGGTGGGGGTGTTACTCCAGATCGGTTGCAGTCGCCAGGCACAACAGTGCGCCCAGCCTGATGCACCCACGCCCATCGGGCCTGAGTGGAAGCGTGTTCGCTGAGGAATGGGTATAAGTATGCGGGGTATCGCTTGCTGGCAAGGATAGTACGTCAGGCCCCAACCTGTCACAACCGCACAACGCATCCTGCCCTGCACCAAGCAGGCCCTGGCAGGTTACTATGGCGTAACTGCTTCGCCTCAAGGACGACACCTGACCATGACCTCCACTGCGCAATCACTTACCACGATAATCGACAATGCCAGCCTGATCGCGGCACTCGACCAGCACCTGGCACCCGATTACCTGTACTTCTGGGGCCACCGCCAGGCCGTCGTTGGCAAACCTGATAAGAGCTGCTTCAGCCAATGGTTCGAAGCGCACTTCAGTGAAGATGGCGTGCATTACCCCAGTGCAGAGCATTACATGATGGCTGGCAAAGCCCGCCTGTTTGACGACCAACATTCACTCACGCAGATCCTCAGCGCCGATACCCCGCTCAAGGCCAAGGCCCTGGGCCGTAGCGTCAGTGGCTTTGACGAGCAGGTCTGGAACGCTCAGCGCCAGGCGATTGTCGAGCAGGCTAACCGCCTGAAATTTGCACAGAACCCGGCACTGCGCGACTTCTTGCTTTCCACTGCTGGCCGTGTGCTCGTCGAAGCAAGCCCGGTAGACCGGATCTGGGGCATCGGCCTGGATGCCAAGGCGCCTGAGGCCGCTGATCCTCGCCAGTGGCAAGGGCTTAACCTGCTCGGCTATGCCCTGATGAGGGTGCGCGAGCAACTGGCGAGCTGATGTGCTGCGCCTCGGGGCAGATTCGGTAGGCACTGCTACACTGAATCCGGTGAACGGAGGATTGCATCATGTCCGATAAAGAAATCACCACCTTGCTGAAACTGATCGACCATCGGCAAACCACGCTGGCCAGTGCCTGCAAGGAAATTGCCGACTGGATCGACCGTCAGGGTGATGTGCCGGTCGCCGGCAAGATCCGCGCCAGCCTCAAGGCCGTCGAAGCGGACGAGGCACTGGTCAAGAAAACCCTGACCTCACTCAACGTCGAACGCCCATTGCCCCGTTTCCGTTAAGCCAGGGCGCAGGCTATCGCACCACCCCTTGCAACGCCGGGCCGCTCGTACCTGGCGCTGTGCTATGCCTTCGATTTACGCCACCTGTCGTTGCCCCCTCGCGATCAAAACCTTGAGTAACGTCCAACAATAAGAACACTACAAGGATCGTCAGCCACTTATGAATATCCTCTATGACGAACGCCTCGACGGTGCCCTGCCCCCTGTCGACAAGCCGGCACTGCTGCAAGCGCTACGTAAGCGACTGCCGGACCTGGATATCCTGTCTGAGGATGAAGACCTCAAGCCCTATGAGTGCGACGGCTTGTCGGCGTATCGCACCACGCCGCTGCTCGTGGTTCTGCCCTCGCGGATCGAGCAGGTCCAGACGATCCTTGTTGTGTGTCATCACCACCAGGTGCCAGTTGTCCCGCGCGGTGCAGGCACAGGGCTCTCGGGCGGCGCCTTGCCATTGGCCCAGGGGGTGTTGCTGGTGATGGCTCGCTTCAACAAGATCCTCGAGATTGACCCCGCGGCGCGTACCGCCCGCGTGCAACCTGGGGTACGCAACCTGGCTATCTCCCAGGCTGCCGCCCCTTATGGCCTGTACTACGCCCCCGACCCCTCGTCGCAAATTGCTTGCTCGATCGGTGGCAATGTCGCCGAAAATGCCGGTGGCGTGCACTGCCTTAAATACGGCCTGACCGTGCACAACCTGCTGAAACTCGAGGTGCTCAGTGTCGACGGTCAGTGCTTGACCCTCGGTGCCGACAGCCTCGACGCGCCTGGCTTCGACCTGCTGGCGCTGTTCACCGGTTCCGAGGGCATGCTCGGGGTGATTACCGAAATCACCGTCAAGTTGCTGCCACGTCCGCAGATGGCCAAGGTGCTGCTCGCCAGTTTCGATTCAGTGCAGAAGGCGGGCACCGCAGTGGCTGACATCATCGCTGCAGGGATCATCCCGGGTGGCCTGGAGATGATGGACAACCTGGCCATCCGCGCCGCCGAAGACTTCATCCATGCCGGTTATCCGGTCGAGGCCCAAGCCATTTTGCTGTGCGAGCTCGATGGCGTTGAAGCCGATGTAGACGATGACTGCGAGCGTGTTTGTGCACTGCTGCAATGCGCCGGTGCCACTGAGGTACGTCAGGCCCAGGACGAAGCCGAACGTGTCAGGTTCTGGGCCGGACGCAAGAATGCCTTCCCGGCCGTCGGACGCATCTCGGCGGACTACTACTGCATGGATGGCACGATTCCGCGTCGTGAATTGGCGCCTGTACTGCTGGCTATCACCGAACTGTCGCGCAAGTACGCGCTACGGGTAGCCAACGTATTTCATGCTGGTGACGGCAACATGCACCCGTTGATTCTGTTCGACGCCAACCAGCCTGGTGAACTGGAGCGGGCCGAAGCGTTTGGCGGCGAGATTCTGGAACTGTGTGTGCAGGTCGGCGGCAGTATTACCGGCGAGCATGGTGTCGGTCGGGAAAAAATCAATCAGATGTGCGCGCAGTTCAACAGCGATGAACTGACCTTGTTCCATGCCGTCAAAGCCGCATTCGACCCCACTGGCCTGCTCAACCCTGGCAAGAACATTCCGACGCTGCACCGCTGCGCAGAATTCGGTGCGATGCACGTGCACGCCGGTGCCCTGCCCTTCCCTGAGCTGGAGCGCTTCTGATGGCCGCTCTGAACCGGGACACCAGCGCCCTCCTGCTTGAGCAGGTCAATCAGGCCCGTGCCCAGGGCACACCGCTGCAGATTCACGGGGGCTCCAGCAAAGCCTGGCTTGGCCGCCCGTTGCAAGGGCAGCGGCTCGACACGCGCAGCCATTGTGGCATCGTCAACTATGACCCCACGGAGCTGGTGATCACCGCGCGTGCCGGCACCCGGCTCAGTGACGTCGTTGCCGCGCTGCAGGCCAACCAACAGATGCTGCCCTGCGAGCCCCCGCACAGCGATGACGGCGCCACCCTGGGCGGCATGGTCGCTGCCGGGCTGTCCGGCCCCCGGCGCCCCTGGGTCGGCTCGGTGCGCGACTTCGTCCTTGGCACTCGCGTGATCACTGGCCTGGGTCAACACCTGCGCTTTGGCGGCGAGGTCATGAAGAACGTCGCCGGTTATGACCTGTCACGTCTGCTGGCCGGCAGTTTCGGGTGCCTGGGATTGATCACTGAGGTGTCACTCAAGGTACTGCCAATCCCGCGCTGCCAGGCCCATATCGCCCTTGAGCTGGACAGCCAACACGCGTTGCAATCATTAGCCCAATGGGGCCAGCAGCCGATCCCAATCAGTGCCGCATGCCATGACGGCCGCGTACTGCGCTTGCGTCTGGAAGGCGGTGAAGGTTCCGTGCGGGCCGCTAGCGAACGCCTGGGGGGTGAAACCTTCGCGGCCAACTGGTGGAAGGACCTGAACCATCGGCGCCTGGCATTTTTCAACGACCCACGCCCACTCTGGCGTCTGTCGCTGCCCAACACCAGCGAACACCTGGACCTGCCCGGCCCGCAGTTGCTTGACTGGGCCGGTGCGCAACGCTGGCTGAAATCTGATGCCACGCCTGATCAACTGCGTACCCTCGCCAGCCGCCTGGGTGGGCATGTCACCTGCTACACCCCGGGGCATACCGATAGCCCGTTCCAGCCCCTGCCCAGCCCACTGTTGCATTATCACCAACAGCTCAAGCAGCGCCTTGACCCGCAAGGAATCTTCAACCCTGGGCGGATGTACCCGGAGGTCTGAACCATGCAAACCACCCTGTGCGATGCCGCCAAACGCCTGGCCCGCGCCGAAGAAGCCGAAAGCATCCTGCGCACGTGCGTGCACTGCGGCTTCTGCAATGCCACTTGCCCAACCTATCAGCTGTTGGGCGATGAACTCGATGGCCCTCGCGGGCGCATTTATCTGATCAAACAAGTGCTGGAAGGCCATCCGGCCTCGCGCAAGACTCAATTGCACCTGGACCGTTGCTTGTCCTGCCGCAACTGCGAGACCACCTGCCCTTCGGGCGTCGACTATCACAACCTGCTGGATATCGGCCGTGCCATCGTCGAGCAGACCGTACCGCGCCCGCCGCTGCAGCGTGCCCTGCGCAGTGGTTTGCGGCTGTTGGCCGCCCGACCGACAACCTTCAGCCACCTGGTCCAACTGGGGCGCGGGCTCAATGCCGTGTTGCCCGCCGCACTCAAGACCAAACTGCCCAGAAGCCCCCTGACTGGCAGCCCGCGTCCACCGCTACGCCATGCGCGACAGGTCCTGATGCTTGAAGGCTGCGTACAACCGGGCCTGTCGCCAAACACCAATGCGGCGGCGGCACGGGTGCTGAACCACCTCGGCATCAGTGTCGTCACAATCGCCGCGGCCGGTTGTTGCGGTGCCGTCGACTATCACCTCGACGCTCAACACGCAGGCCTTGAACGTGCCCGACGGCTGATCGACGCCTGGTGGCCAGCCATCGACGCCGGCGTTGAAGCCATCGTGCAGACCGCCAGCGGTTGCGGCGCCTTCATCAACGACTACGCCAAACTGCTGTACCACGACCCGGACTACGCCCTTAAGGCCCGACGCGTCAGCGAGCTGGCCAAAGACCTGGTACAGGTTATCAGCGCCGAACCCTTGGAGCGGTTGGTGTGCCACAGTGATCAAGTGCTGGCATTTCATTGCCCCTGCACCCTGCAGCATGCTCTCAAGCTTGGCGGTGCCGTGGAATCTGTGCTCAAGCGCCTGGGCTTCACCCTCAGCATGGTGCCCGACAGTCATCTGTGCTGCGGCTCTGCTGGCACGTATTCGCTAACGCAACCGGCGTTGGCCCAACAGCTGCGCGATAACAAACTCGATGCACTAGAAAGCGGTCACCCCGATCTGATCGTCAGCGCCAACATCGGCTGTCAGGCCCATCTTGATGGCGCCGGGCGCACACCGGTACGACACTGGATCGAGTTGGTGGACGAGGCACTCGCGAAGACGCCATCTGTGACATAAGCTCAATCAGGCTTCATGGCTGTGCTGCCGCGTGTTTCCATTATCACGAGGGCTCGTCATGCGTACTCTTCTGCTTGTTGCACTGCTCGTCGCCAGCCCACTGGTGCTGGCCAAAACCGAATGTTCCACGGCCGACAAGGTCCAGTGGCAGGATGAGGACAACTTTCAGCAAGACCTGAAAAACCAGGGCTATGAGATCAAAAAATTCAAGGTCACTGACGGCAATTGCTACGAGATCTATGGCAAGAACAAAGAGGGGAAAAAAGTCGAGATCTACTTCGATCCGGTGACCGGCAAGAAGGTAAAAGAAGAGATCGACTGACGTGCACGACGAAACCTTGCGCCTCTGGGATCCTTTGCTGCGGTTTTGTCACTGGTCGTTAGTGCTGGCCTTTGTCAGTTGCTACTTCTTTACCGAAGAAGGCGATGGTTGGCATCGCTGGCTGGGCTACTACGCCGTGGCGATTGTGCTGATCCGCACGGTTTGGGGCTTTGTCGGCACACCCGCAGCACGCTGGCGCGACTTCTGGCCAACCCCGGCGCGGTTGAAGTGGCACCTGCGTGCGCTGTTCAGCGGCGAGGACTACCATCGCCTGGGCCATTCCCCTCTCGGTGCATTGGTCATGGTACTGATGCTGGCGCTGTTGCTCGGCTTGGGGATCAGCGGTTTTCTGATGGAGGAAATCGACTACTTCTGGGGCGAAGACGGACCGCGGGATATCCATGAGTACATGGCCAACGCCCTGCTGGCGCTGGTCTGCGTGCATATCACCGCGGCCGTGTTCGAAAGCCTGCGCCTGAAAGAGAACCTGCCGTTGTCGATGATCACCGGCAGGCGTCGCAAGCGTTAGCCTCAGAAACGGTAGTTAGTGCTCAGTTCCAGGGTGCGCGGCGCACCTGGCGTGATCAGGTCGACCGAGCCGTGGGCCGAAGCGTAGTAGTCGCGGTCAAAGACATTGCGCAAGCGCAGCGCCATGTCCCACTTTGGCTGGTTGTAGAGCAAGGCGGCGTCCACGGTCGTGTAAGAGGGCATTACCACTACGTTGTCCAGCGAGGTGTAGCGTTCATCCACATAGTTAGCGCCCATACCCACTCGCCAAGTCTCAGTCAAGGAGCGTACCAGCCATAGGTTGGCACTGGTACGTGGGGTCAAGGTTGGCGTCTGGCCTTCGTTCGCCACGCCATTGGTGCGGCTATTGGACTTGGTGATCTCGGCATCGAGGAAGGCGAAACCGCCATACACTTGCCATTTGTCCGTCAACTGGCCGCTGACCGTCGCTTCGAAACCATCGGTACGCTGCTCTGCGGACAACACCAGATTGGCCGGGTTGGCTGGATCGGCGGTTTTCATGTTGGTGCGTTCCAGGCGAAACAACGCGGCGGTCACCGCCAGTCGGCTGTCGAGCAGGTCCCACTTGGCACCGACCTCATAGTTGGTGGTTTCCTCTGGCTCCAGGCCCTGGTTGCCAGTGCTCAAGGCAAACACTTCAGAAGACGGCTGATAGGAACGACTCACCGACACATAGTAGGACTGGACCTGATCCGGCTGGAAGACCAGACCAACACGCGGGCTCCAGGTGGTGTCGGTACGCGACAGGTCGGCGCCGCTGAGGTCGTCGGCATATTCCTGGTCGAATACGTCATAGCGAACCCCGACCAGGGCTTTCCACTGTGGCGCCAGCTCAATCAGGTCCTGCACGTAGAAGCCGGCAGTGTCCTGTGTGGTCGTGCCTTTGGCGGTTTGGCGATTAGCCTGGAACGGCACGTCCTTCAGGCCGTCCTCGAACACTGGTACCTGTGCCACGTTGCTTTGGCTGAACACCGACTGGTCCTTGACCTGGCGGCCCAGCTCGACGCCGTACAACAGGTTGTGGTTCATCCCGGCCACCTGTGTCTGGTGCTTGAGTTCGGTCTGGTTGAACCAGCCGTCTTCAGTGCGTTGCACGTTGCCGCGGTTCAACTTGATCAGCAGTTCACCGTTAGCACCGGTAACAAAACGTGTAGGGCTGGTGTCGGCCAGGGTGTTGTTACGGTCCAGGTCGTAATGGTAATAGCGACTGGTGTTGCTCAGGGTGAAGTCGTCATTGAGGCGGTAATCAACGCCAGCGGTGAAAGAGAACACTTCACTTCGAGCGTAGTCATCGTCCGGGTCGCCAGCGCCAAAACGCTTGTCACGGTCGACATCCACCGGGCGGTCGCCCAGGGCTGGAATACCGAAATCGATCAGGCGCTTGTCGTACAGGTAAGTGGCCCCCACGGTCAGGTCGAGGTCATCGGACAGCTTGAAGTAGGCAGTTGGCGCAATGGCCTTGCGGTCGATGTAACCGTCATCGCGGAAGGTGTCGCTGTCTTCCAGGGCGCCGGTGATGCGAAAGGCTTTATCGCCCTGCTGCTGATCGGCCCAACCGGCGTCAAACTGGGTGCGGCGCTTACCTTCGCTGTCAACGCTCACGCCGACTTCCTGCACCGGGCTGAAGGTAGGCTTCTTGCTCACGCTGTTGATCAAGCCGCCGGATGACCCACGCCCGTACAGCACTGCCGCCGGGCCCTTGACCACCTCTACCCGCTCGACGTTGGAAAGATCACGGTAGTACAGCGCATCGTCACGCAGGCCATCAACGTACATGTCACCAATGGCGCTGAAACCACGAATAGTGACCTGATCGCGCTGGCCGTCACCGTTGGACAGGCCGATGCCCGGTACATTCTTGAGCACGTCTTCCATCGACTGCGCGCCCTGGTCCTTGATCACACTTTGCGGCACGACGTTAACGGTTTGCGGGATATCGCGCAGCGGTGCGTCAATTCTCAGTGCGCTTTTGCTTTCGCTGGCCTTGTAGCTTTGTTCTTCGTAATTGCTGTTGACCGAAGTCGCCGGTATGGCCAGGGTTTCGGCCTGCAATGCGGGTGAAACCAGCACGCTGAGCACAGAAAGGGAAGCCGGGCGAATGCGCGAAAATGCCACCATGTGTTCCTTTTTTGTAAAGATTGTAAAGAAGAACGTAAATGGTAACGTTTTGTAAATAAGAACTACATACTAATACGAGTGATTATTTTGATCGCGCGCACAGTAATGCCTGCCGCGAATCCTTGACGGCGGCCTGGGTTTAGCGGTTGTTCACAGACTATGTAAGGGACATCGGCGCGATGTCAGCAGGTACGCGGCGCCTGCATCGCTGGTAAGGCCAGCTCCCACAGGATCGGTGTGCACAGGTCCATTGTGGGAGCCAGTCTTGCCGGCGATAGCATCGACGCGGTGTCAGCAGGTGCGCGGCGCCTGCATCGCTGGCAAGACCAGCTCCCACAGGATCGGGGTGCGCAGGGCCATTAGCGGGTGATCAATGCATGTGCTCATGGCCGTGCATGGCCTCAGCGTTAAGCGCACGTACCGGCGCCTTGATCTCCAGGGTCTGCTGCTGACCCTTGGCATCTTCGATCACCAGGGTCAGCGGCACCTGCTCGCCTTCCTTGACCTGCTGCTTGAGCTTCATCAGCATCACGTGATACCCGTTAGGGTCGAGGCTCACCGCCTTGCCAGCAGGCAAGTCAACACTGTGCACCTGCTTCATGCCCATGACATCGTTGTCCATGGTCATCTGGTGCACCTGGACGATTTCAGCCACGGGCGACTGCACGTCCACCAGCTTGCTGTCACTGCTGGCAGTGAGGGTCATGAACGCACCGGTCGACTGCTGGTGCGGCACAGTGGCACGAACCCAGGCATCTTTAACGCTGGTGTCGGCCATGGCTGGCAACGCCAGGCCAATCAGGGCCAGGGCAGCCAGGGTGCGTTTGAACGGTTGGGCTGGGTAACGCATCAACATACCTCCATGACCGTGAGCAGATCTTCCGTACACTCTTTGGCGGTCAGTGAATGGGACAGTCCCAGGCGCAATTGGCCACGGGAATCGAAGACGTAGCTGGTCGAGGTGTGCGAGATGGTATAGGTATCGCCACTTGGCACCTTCTCGTAGAACACACCGAATTCCTTGGCGGCTGCGGCGGTCTCTTCAAGCGTGCCGGTCAGTGCCACGAACGAAGGATCGAACGCCTTGACGTAGGCATCGAGCACTTCTGGCGTATCGCGCTCAGGGTCCAGGCTGATGAACACCACCTGCAAGAAACCACCATCGCGGCCCATCAGTTTTTTGATCTGCGCGGCGCGCGCCAAGGTGGTAGGACATACCGCCGGGCACTGGGTGAAGCCGAAGAACACCATCGGCATGCTGCCCCAGAAGCTGGACAGGGTACGCTCGTTACCTTGAGTATCCTTGAGTTTGAACGAGCGACCGAGGATCTTGTTGCTCATGTCCTTGCCGTACTTGAAATCGAGCGCGCCACCGGAACGGGGGTCGCAACCTGCCAGAACGCCAAGGCTCAGCAGGCTGATCCCGGCCATGACCTGGCGCCGGGTCAGTAAATCAGTCATGTAACCATCCTTTTGGGAAGGTGTTGCGCCTCGCACGCGAGGCCTGTCGTGAAAGCGCGACATTTTGTCATGCCGCTCGGCCAAGGTTCCAGCTTCTATCGTCCCGTACGTCTGTATCCCTTTATTTTCGGGGTGCGGCCGGTTGTCGCAGATTGTGACAAGAACCTGAAAGCGACGCAGGCATCCACAGATGAGCGCAGCATGGCCTGACAGCCCACTTCATCTCCATTACCATAACGGCCTTCGGGCGCAGCCCCTTCTGCGCCCAACGATTTAAGTCCATGCCATGCCTTTCGAACTTAGCGTAGATCTGACCACCCTCGCCATTCTCGCCGCCGTCGCCTTTGTTGCCGGATTCATCGATGCCATCGCCGGTGGCGGCGGCTTGCTGACCACCCCTGCCCTGCTCACCGCCGGCATGCCGCCGCACCTGGTGCTGGGCACCAACAAGCTGAGTTCAACCTTCGGCTCGGCCACGGCCAGTTTCACCTACTACCGGCGCAAGTTGTTCCATCCGGCGCAGTGGCGCCACGCCTTGGTCGGCACCTTCGTCGGTGCGCTGATCGGTGCCGTAGTCGCGCATTACTTGCCGGCGGAGTGGCTGAACAAGATGTTGCCGGTGATCGTCTTCCTTTGCGGCGTGTACCTGCTGTTCGGCGGCACGCCCAAGGCACCGCTGGATGCCGATGTACCGGTGAAGAAAAAATGGCAGCTGCCCCAGGGCCTGACCCTGGGCTTTTATGACGGTGTTGCCGGCCCTGGCACGGGCGCGTTCTGGACCGTCAGCACCCTGCTGCTCTACCCCATCGACCTGGTCAAGGCCAGTGGCGTGGCGCGCAGCATGAACTTTGTCAGCAACGCTGCAGCACTGTCGGTGTTCATCTTTTCCGGTCAGGTCGACTGGCTGGTCGGCCTGTCGATGGGCTCCGCGCTGATGGTCGGTGCCTTCTTCGGCGCCCGCACCGCCATCAGCGGTGGCAGCAAGTTCATCCGCCCGGTCTTTATCACCGTGGTGCTGGCGCTGACCGTGCGCCTAGCGTGGCAGCACTGGTTCGGCCAGGCCTAAGCGCCGCGCCACGTAAAGATCGATCAGGTAACGGGCAATCGAGCGCCCCGCCGGCAACGGCGGCAGCGCATCGACCCGGAACCACTGGGCATCTTCGATCTCGTCCGGCTGCATGACAATCTCACCCCCGGCATACTCGGCATGAAAACCGAGCATCATCGAATGAGGGAACGGCCAGCACTGGCTGCCGACGTACTGAATGTTCTGCACCTCGATCGCCACTTCCTCACGCACCTCGCGCACCAGGCAATCCTCGGCCGACTCGCCGGGCTCGGCAAAACCGGCCAGGGTGCTGTAGACCCCCGTGACAAAACGCGGTGAGCGGGCCAGAAGAATTTCGTCACCACGGGTGATCAGCACGATCATGCTCGGCGAGATGCGCGGGTAACTACGCAGGTCACAGGGCTGGCAGTACATCGCCCGTTCCCACTGAATCTGCCGCATGGCCTGGCCACAGCTGCCACAAAAGCGGTGCTCGCGGGCCCAGGTGGCGATCTGCGCGGCATAACCGAGGATCTTGTAGGTGTCGAAATCGCCTTCGAGCATGAACTGGCGTAAGCCGCGCCAGCTGCAACCGGCCACGGCCCGTGGCCCCTTGAGCTCGAGCAAGTACACCGGCTGGCCGTCGAAATGGCCGATGCCATGCTCGAACAGCACCTCCAGATCCTGGCGCTTGAGCCAGTCACGCGCAAACAGCGCGCCGTTGTCGTCAACCAGAAAGCCCTCGCTGCAGCGAGCGACGGCCCAGCCGCCAGCGAGGTTTGTGTCCAGTACCGCGGTGGTCCAACGCACAGCCATGTTCCGGTTCCTTGCGCGGGCCCGCCGCTGCAATCAGTCGGCGAACTCGGGTTTCTGTTTGCTCATGTGGGCAGCCACGGCTACCCGCAGATCGGTGGATTGCAACATGGCGGCGTTCCAGGTGGCAATGTACTCCAGGCCATCGTCGATGCGGTGATCGCGCATATAGCTGAGCATTTCCTTGGTACCGGCCACGGCAATGGGGGATTTTCCCGCAATTTCAGCGGCAATGGCAAAGACGCCTTCGAGCAATGCATCAGGGTCAGCGTAGACGCGGTTGACCAGACCGATGCGCTGGGCTTCGTCAGCCTCGACGTTGCGCCCGGTGTAGGCCAGCTCGCGCAGGATGCCATCGCCGATGATCCGTGGCAGGCGCTGCAAGGTGCCAACGTCGGCGGCCATGCCCATGTCGATTTCCTTGATCGAGAATTGGGCATCGCTGCTGCAATAACGCATATCACAGGCCGAGATCAGGTCGATGGCGCCGCCGATGCAGTAACCGTGGATCGCCGCCAGCACTGGCTTGCGGCAGTTGTCGACGGCATTGAACGAGGCCTGCAGACGCAGGATGGTCTTACGCAACAATCGGGCATTGCGGCCCACATCTTTGCCCAGCTCGTTGGCCAGCGAAGCCAGCATCATCAGGTCAATACCAGCAGAAAAATGCTTGCCCGCGCCACTGATCACGACGGCGCGCACGGCATCCGCCTCATCGATCCACTTGAAAATCTCGACGATTTCGCTCCAGAACGCCGCGTTCATCGCGTTGTACTTTTCCGGGCGATTGATCTGAACGTGGGCGATGCTGTTCTTCAGCTCGACCTTGAATGCCTGGTATTCGGTCAGTTCGACTTCGAGTGCTTGGTAGTCGCTCACACTTGTTTTCCTTGAGAGTGGCTGGGACTAAGCGCGTGACTATATCAAGGCTAGTCTTGCGACCAAGACCGCGCTTGTGCCAAATCCGGGACTTTTACCTTGATCTGACGGCCTGTATCCGGCACCTTGCGCTCCTGTTGAATTATTAGGATACATTTTCATGTCCCGCTCCCTGGCCGGCGCCCTGGCCCACAACTTCCTCGGACAATCGCCGCGCTGGTACAAGGCCACCCTGTGCCTGTTCCTGCTGCTCAACCCCCTGTTGCTATTCACCCTCGGCCCAGTGGTGACTGGTTGGGTCCTGGTGATCCAGTTCATCTTCACCCTGGGTATGGCCCTCAAGTGCTACCCGTTGATGCCCGGTGGCTTGCTGGTCGCTGAGGCCCTGGTGCTGGGCATGACCACGCCGCAGGCGCTGTACGATGAGCTGCAGCACAACTTCCCGGTGATCCTGCTGCTGATGTTCATGGTCGCTGGTATTTACTTCATGAAGGACCTGCTGCTGTTTGTGTTCTCGCGGATCCTCCTGGGGGTGCGTTCCAAGGCGCTGCTGGCGTTGCTGTTCTGCTTTCTCTGCGCGTTTCTCTCGGCGTTTCTCGATGCCCTGACGGTAACCGCCGTTATCATCAGCGCCGCAGTCGGTTTCTACTCGGTGTACCACCGCGTCGCCTCGGGCAATAACCCGCGCGAGGACTCGGACCTGGACAGCGATCAGGACATCGCCCAACTGCAGCGCGATGATCTGCAACAGTTTCGCGCGTTCCTGCGCAGCCTGCTGATGCATGGCGCTGTCGGCACCGCCCTGGGTGGTGTCTGCACCTTGGTCGGTGAGCCACAGAACCTACTGATTGGGCATGAGATGGGCTGGCACTTCGCTGATTTCTTCCTCAAGGTCGCCCCGGTATCACTGCCAGTGTTGGCCGCAGGCCTGGTAACGTGCGTACTGCTGGAGAAGCTGCGCTGGTTCGGCTACGGCACCTTGCTGCCGGACAATGTGCGTCAGGTGCTGGCCGCCTATGCAGCTGAAGACGATGCCCAGCGTACGACGCAGCAACGCGCCGCCCTGCTGGTACAAGGCCTGGCAGCGTTGATCCTGATCATCGCTCTGGGCCTGCACATCGCTGAGGTGGGGTTGATTGGCCTGTTGGTGATCGTATTGATCACCGCCTTCACCGGCATCACCGATGAGCATCGCCTGGGCCGGGCGTTCCAGGACGCCATGCCATTCACCGCACTGCTGGTGGTGTTCTTTGCCGTGGTGGCAGTCATTCATGACCAGCAGTTGTTCACCCCGCTGATCCAATGGGTGCTGACGCTACCAACCGACCAGCAACCGGGCATGCTGTTCATCGCCAACGGCTTGCTCTCAGCCATCAGCGACAACGTATTCGTCGCCACCATCTACATCACCGAAGTCAAACAGGCGTTCCTCAACGGCCATATGAGCCGTGAGCACTTCGAGACCCTGGCGGTGGCCATCAACACCGGTACCAACCTGCCAAGCGTTGCGACCCCCAATGGCCAGGCAGCGTTCCTGTTCCTGCTGACGTCAGCGATCGCACCGCTGATTCGCCTGTCGTATGGGCGCATGGTGTGGATGGCCTTGCCCTATACCGTGGTGATGGGTGGGCTGGGCTGGTGGGCGGTGACTTACTGGCTCTGAGGCGATGCGCGGCCAGTGCTATCGGAGCACTGGCCGCTTGCATGCAGCCGCCTCAAAACTGCACATCCACAATCACACTGTCCAGGTACGTCCCCGCCGGCGGCGTACCCTGATCCGGGTAAACCTTGGCGTTATAGTTAAACACCTGACTCCCTGTCCCGGTCCCGGCACCAGGATTGATATCCGCTTCAGTACTGGCGCGCCGCGCACCGACCAACTTGCCCCAGCGCACACTACTGGCACTCTTGAAAATGTCATAGGCCAAAAAATTGTTGGCCGCTGACTTCATCCGCCGACGCCCGCCTGAAACATTCTGGCCATCGTCGAGCCCCACCGTGTAGTTGCTGCCCTTGGTACAAGAGACATTGACGTTACTGTTGACCGTACCAAAGCCAGCAACCACCGGCGCGCTGCCGAAGCTGATGGCCGGGCTGGTGATCTGACAGTCGTTGGTCACCGTCAGGCTGACCGTCAGGCTGGTAGTGCCGGTGAGATTCTGCCGACCAAGGCAGACGTTGATGATGCTCACGCCATAGCAGTAACTGATGTTCCAATACACCGACAAGGTTTCCTGATAGAAGCCGGCGGCCACGTTGCTGCCGCTTAGGCTTTTCAAGTAGATCGGCACTGATTTTGGCACAGTGCCATTGAGCAGCCCCAGGGCATCGATGATGCCGTTGCGGGCGAAGTCGTAGGGTTGGCTACGGTTGATCGGGAAGTTCGTCGTGTTGTTGGCATACAAGGTATAGCCGATCACATCACCGCTCGGCCCGACCAGCCCTGTGCTGCCCGCGGGTGGGGTAAAGGTGGCGTAGAAATGGTCGTCAGTGGCCAACAGGCTCAGCAGCGAGCCTGTGCACTGCAATCCGGCATTGAGGGTGGAGGCCGATTGGACCGCGCTGCGCACCAGCGTCGAGCTGATCGTGCCGAAACTGGCTGGCGTGGTATCGATCACCGAGCACAATGCGTGCGCCGTACCACTGGCGCACAGTGCCAGCAGCATAAGGGCCTGGCGCAAACGCATCACTGGCACACCAGCGGGCCAATCAACGGCACCTGGTCCTGCTCGGGCGCCAGCGTGAACTGCGCCCGACAGCGGCCACCCCCGGCAATCTGCACCTGCAGGCGGTTGTCTGCGGCCAGGCCTTCGAGGTACACCAGCCCATCCCATCCGACGACTGCCTGCGCCCCGCTCTGCTCATGCAGCACCTGGCTACCCAACGGCAATTCCTTGTTGCCAGCATCGACCAGGATGATGCTCGCCGCCACCACCCGCTGCAGCGGGAACTCCAGCAAGTAGCCACTACCACGGCGCACGGCTACTCGCTGCTCGACCTCTGGCGTCTGCACGTTGGCCGGCAGCTCCATCGGGTCGATTTCGTACTTGGCCCGGTAATACGCGCTGCTCCAGGGCACCAGCAAGTGTCCGTTGTTGTCGGTACGTCCGACCAACTGGTTTTCGTAGCGCACCGGCACATCAGCAAAACCGTCGGTACTGACCACCACAAAGGCATCGTCGATGCGGTTGGCCGCGAACACTCCGGCATCCATCCACACCAGCGAGCCACTGGCATCCGCCCAACGGGTCATGCTGCCATCGCTGCCATAAGCCCCAGCCTGCAGTTGTACCGACTGCAGCCGCCAGGTCAGATCTGCCTGGCGATAGGCCTCGCGGTCGCCATCGGCATAACCGAGGTTGAAGCCGACACCGCCTTCGCTGGGTACCGCTTGGCTGTAGTTGACCCGCTGCAGGTTCTCGCCATCCTGGTTGCGCTCAAGGCTCAGGCTCAAGGTGCCGCGCAGGTCAAAGGGGACCACCACTTGCGCCTGCACCGCCCACTGGCTGTCGCCAATCTCACGGTTGGCCGATAGGTACAGGCTGCTATTGCCCCACAGCGGCTTGCTCCAACTCAGGTTGAGCAGCCGGGTGCGGCTGTTGTCACCGGCGCGCACGTCAAAATAGCCAGCACCAAGGCTGCCGTAACGATCAAGGTTAAGGCTCAGGGTCAGCTGTTCGCTGCGCTGGCTCAGACGCCGATAGGGGCTGTCTACCAACGACAGGTCGGCATAGTCGCCACGGCGTTGCAGGCGCTGGTAGTTGAAGCCCAAACGCTGGCTGTTGTACTGGTAGCCGAGGCTCAATTGCTGACCGCTGCGGCTGTCAAAGCTGCTCCGGCTCAGCGCCGCATTGACTACCCCCCAGTTGCCCACCTGCCAGTTCCCTCCCAGCCCACCCAAGGCCAGGGACTCGGCCGTCTCGGCGTGGCTTTCCAGGGTAAAGCTGTCGCTCAGGCCATAGCGCAGGCTGGCCGCCGCCACACCCGGACCGTAGGCGAAATCGCGAATCGCGTAGTCACGGCGCAGGCTACCGGCGGTCAGCGAGAAATCCGCCAGGCCCTTCTGCAGCAGGTTGCTGGTGACGTAGAAAGGTAAGGTCGTCGAAACCTGTCGACCAAGGGCATCGGTGGTGACCACCACCGCCTCGCCGGCGCCGTTGATGAACGGGACGTTGGTCAAGGTATAGGGGCCCGGCTGCAGCTCAGCACTGGAGCTCTTGTAGCCGTTGATGAACAGGTCGACCGAGGACGGCACCGCCGCCTCACCGGCAAACGCCGGCAAGGGGTAAGTGACCAGGTCCGGGCGCACGGCAAAATCCCGCGACAACTGCAGGCCGCCAAGGCGTACCGAGCTTGTCCAGGGCAACGCGCCGCTGAGCACGTCACCAACTTCCAGGGTCAGCAGGCGGGCTTCGTCGGTGTAGCGCCAGGTCGTGTCGTAGCGGCGAAAGCCTTCCTGGCTATCGGCGTAATCGTTGCCGCCCAGGGCCTGGCGCCATTGGCCGGTGGTCGCCAGCGTGCCCCAGCTGTCGAACAGGCGCAGCTCGTTCCAGGCGGCCAGATAGCGGCCGCCGTCGTCGGTGTCGTTGAAGTACAGGTCATAGTTGAACAGTGCGCCAAAGCTGCTTTGCGCTTCGCTGGCCGGGTACAGTTGGCGGTTGCCGATGCGTTGGGTGGGCAGCCAGCTGGGTGGCACCTGCAGGACCAGCCGTTGGCCTTGGCTGTCGTAGTCGCTGTGCAGACCGGGAATGCTGTCCAATGCCACTTCGGCGCCATACTCGCCAGGCAGCTCCAGGCCGGCCGCCTGCAAGTCGGCACTGGCCATGTACAGGCGCCCGGCGCGCTGTTGTACCGCCACCAGCTCAGGGCTGCTCATCTGGTTGACCACCAGTTCGAGAAACAACGGCGCATCGGCGATCACTTCCAGGGTCGCCGGCGGTGGCGGCAGTTCGCCAGCCAATAGCGGACCGCAGCCGAGCACGGTCAGGCCACAGGCCCGCAGCGCCAGAGAAAACCTCACACACCGTATCCGACCATTACCGGGTCCTCCCTGGCCCCTGTAGCGTTTTACTAGCGCGGTGTCATTGCCCCTGGTTCAAGGCTTGCGCGGACTCCTGCCCGTTGACCCGACCCTTGAGCACTGAGGCGGCTGTCAGTGTCTGTGGTGCCGGCCAGCGCATGCTTGCGCCGGGCAACACGTAGCCGAGCAGACCGTCGACCAGCGGCCGACTCTGGCCACCCTGCTGTACGACCACGTCGGTCAAGCGCGCATGCACCGGCCCGCGGTTGCGGATTTCCACATAGGGCTTGCCCTGCACCGAGACCTGGCGCCAGCTCAATGCCGGCTTGCCGACGCCGCTGTCACTGCTTTGGCCACTGGCATCGACCTTGCCGCGCAAGCCTTCGCCATACACGAACAACGGCACCGAGTAGCGCATCTGGAAACGAATGGCAGCCTGCGGCTTATCGGCATTGTTCGCTGCGGACAATGCTGGAGGGATTTCATCGATGATGATGCGGTACGCCTGCTCCTGGCCAACCGGAGAAGTACCGGTACGGGTCAGGCGAATCAGCTGCTTCTGCCCGGGGGCGATGTTGGCAACCGGTGGGCTGCCGATAACCTCGCGCTGGGCTTGGTACTGGTCGTCAAACTCACCCTGACGCCAGGCGAACACCCTTACCTGCAGGTTGGCCGGTGCGTCGCCGCGATTCTCCAGCCACAGCGCACCGGCTTTCTGCCCGGCCTCAAGCACCGGATCGATCGGCCAGATCAGCACGGATGTCGCGGCCTGCAGCGGTGCGCTGCACAGCAGGGAAACGCCACAGACCAACAGGGTGTAGCTCAAGCGCAAACCGCCAGCGCTCAGGTTCATGCACACGCTCCTTATTGTTCAAAGCTTCCTAAGGCTGGCTCAAAAGCTCAGCACCACTTGCACCACATCGGTGTAACTGCCGGCCGGCAGATTGCCGGGCAACTGCGCCCGGGCAAATACCGGTAGCTTGATCGCCGACGGATCACTGTAGGTCACCGCCACACTCTGGTTGATGCCCAGGCTCTGGCTGAAACCGGCATCACGAAACAGTTGATAGGCCACCCGCGCCGTACCGTTGCTGCGCTTGAGGTTGCGCGTGCCGCTGGCGCTGTTCTGCCCGGCATCGACACTCATGCTCAAGCTCACCCCTGGTGTGCATTGCAAGGTCACCGTGGTACCCCCAAGGGCCGTGGTGACGCTGCTGGTCGACAGCGCCGACCAACTGCCGAAATCCAGATTGCCGTAGTTGCTGACCCCACCGACCACCAGGCAACCGGCCACCACCGTGGCGCTGACCTGGAAGGTACTGGTGGTGGCCGCATCCAGCGGCACCGGCACACCGCCAGCGAGCAGCGCCAGCACGGTCGGCACTACACGGATCACGGTTCAGAAACTCAGCTCGACCGCCACCGTATCGGTGTATACCCCAGCAGGTAGGCCCACCTTGCCCTGGGCTTGACCGTAGAGATTGACCGTCTGCGCCACCCCGGTACTGGTCGGCAGGGTGATCACACCGTCGATGACCAATACCTGAGTGTGCCCCGAATCGGTATAGAAATCATAAGGCACATAGTTGCCGCTGCCATCGGAAAGCGCTCGGGTACCGCCATCGGACTGGTTGTCGTTGGCTCCGGCACCCACCTTGATCGCCGGCACTGTGCCGGCGGAGCACAGAATGCTCATGGCGCCCCCGCCATTGCCGAGCACCTGACCCGAGGCCGAGGTGAACATGGCATCGTGAGTGCCGAAGTTAAGCGTACCGAAGTTCAGGCCGCTGGCGCCGCTGCCACCGTTGACTTGGCAACTGGAGGTCAATGTCAAGGTAGCGTTAATGTTACCGGTCACCGTGGCCGCCTGGGCTTGCGCGCCAAGGGCCAGGCCAACGCCGGCGAAGATGAAGCGAGAAATCCTCGGGTGCATGCGTCTCTCCTTGCGTGTTACCAATCCAGAGTCACCATCAGGGTATCGCGGTAGATTCCGGCGGGCAGCGCTTTGGGTTGAGCAACTACCACGCCGTAGATCGGAATCGGAATCTGCGCAGCGCTGCTGACCGAGAAGTTGCGGCTCTGGCCGATGGTGTAGCGGGCCCGGCCCAAGGGGTCAGCCGACAGTTCGTAGGCAATCAGTTCACGGCCATTGCTCAGGCGCCGCGTCGCACCGTCGCCGTGGGCGCCGCCGTTGATGCTCACGGTGAACGCGCGTACCGCCGGGTTGCAGCGCACCTGCAAGCTGCCATGGCCGGCAGACTCTTCCAGATCACTGTGCAGCGCTTCGGTCCAGCTTGGGCCCTGGCTGCCGAAGTCCAGTACACCGGCCTCAGGCGCCTTTACGCCCCCAGCGCCCGGCTCGCCGCTGATCTGGCAGGCACTGCTGATCACCAGTTGGGCCTGGATATGGCCGCTCATGGCCGCGAACGCAGCGGGACTGATCAGCAGCAGCGGGCCAACGGTCAACAGCAAGAGCGGTTTCATACTGCCAGTTCCTTTAGCAGGTGCCGACCCTGGCAACTACCAGGTGACGGTGACTTTGAGTAGATCCGAGTAACGACCGACCTGTGGCACCTGGGCTAGGCTGTCAATACGCGCGTACAACGGCAGCGCTACCGAACCGGATTCAGGCACCCGGGCGTGCTGCGCGACATTGACCGGTAACGGCTGACGCCAGGCAGGGTCCTGATACAAACGGTAGGGAATGGGTGGTGCTGATGGCTGGCTGCTGGCCAGGTAACGCACCTCACCGATGCCGCCGTGCTGACCACCATCGACCTGAACCTGATAAGCAGTGTCGGGGTTGCACTCAAGGCGCGGCGGGCGCTGGGCAAGTAACTGGCTGGTCAGCGGCCCGGCCGGGGCATCGAGGCGCGCCGTGCTGCCAAAGTCGAGGACACCCAGCGCTTGGGCGCCGGCATCTCGTGGCGTGTGGATGAGGACGCAGCCACGCTGCACCTGCACTTTGACTTCAACCATGAATTCGGCGGCAACTGAGCTGTCAACGAGGATCAGCCCGAGCAACGGCGCCAGCGTGCATCCCTTCACCTTGTCATCCCTCAACACAGGATTGATCTGACGTTGAGGGTAGCAGCCGAGCCCAAAGCTGCCAGCTTGAAGAAAAGTGTGTCAGTTGCTGCGCGGTGTCCGCATCGCTGGCAACCCCGCAGCCTATTGGTTAAATTAGCCGCCCCCGCTCACACCCGTCGTTGCTTCCCGATCCCCTAAGGAGCCCGGTTTGTCTGCCCTGCCACCCTCATGGATACGTTCACCGCTGCGCGCCCTGCGTCACCGACTCGCAACGATGGCACGGGAAGACGCCGATCGTTCTGCCGCCGTTCGTCAGCATTTTCGCCACAAGGCAGCGTCCCAAGGCTACACCCTAAGCCAAGGCCAGCTGCACGTTATCGAACAGATGGCCACCCAGGCCGCCGCCCTCGACCGAGGTCAGGCCCGTAGCCTGTACTTGTATGGCGCAGTCGGGCGAGGCAAAAGTTGGCTGCTGGAGGGTTTCTTTCACGCCTTGGTGCAGCCACACAAGCGCCGCGTGCACTTTCACGACTTCTTTGCCCGATTGCATCAGGGCATGTTCGAGCACCGCCATCAGCAGGATGCCCTGGCCTGCACCCTCGATGAATTGCTCGAAGACTGTCAAGTGCTGTGCTTTGACGAGTTCCATGTGCATGACATCGGCGACGCAATGTTGATCACCCGGCTGTTTCAGGCCCTGTTTGAGCGCGGGATTTTCCTTCTGGTGACCTCCAACTACGCGCCCGCAGGTTTACTCCCCAACCCGCTCTACCACCAGCGCTTCGAGCCGGTGATCCGCCTGATCAACAGTCGTATGCAGGTGTTGGAGGTCGGTGGCGAGCAGGATTACCGCAGTTTGCCCAGTGATGCCAGCCAGCAGCGTTTTACCCAAGGCCATTACCTTTGGCCGGGCAGCCCGGCACAGCGTCAGGCGCTGCAATTGCCGGAGCTGGGCGAAGTGTCGATACCCCTGCAGGTCGGTAAACGCCAACTGCTGGTCCGGCTCATTGAACAGGACACCCTGGGGTTCGATTTTGCCCAGCTCTGTGAACAACCCACAGCAGTCATCGACTACCTGGAACTGGCCCGGCGTTTCGACCATTGGATCATCGATGGTTTACCGCGCCTGGAAGACTGCTCGATGGCCGAGCAGCAGCGCTTCATCAATCTGGTGGATGTGCTCTATGACCAGGACAAGCACCTGGTGTTGATCGGCCAGTTGCCGCTGGCCGAAAGCCTCGGTGGCAGCGCGAGCGACCTGGCGCGTACCCGCAGCCGCCTCGGGCAGTTACGCCAGCAGCTGTAAACCATCGCCGGCAACACCGGCGATGGATCGCCCCGTAGCCTCATCCCGCCCGAGCAAAATCCGCCAGCACCGCCTCGATTTCCCCAAGCACCGCCGGATCGTCCAGGGTCGAGGGCGGCGTGTAGGCTTGCTGGTCAGCAATTTTGCGCAGCACCGCACGCAGTATCTTGCCTGAGCGGGTCTTGGGCAGGCGCTTGACCACCCGCACCTGATTGAAACAAGCCAAAGCACCGATGTGCTCACGTACGCTAGTCACCAGGTCACTCTGCAAGGCCGCCTCGTTGATGCCCTGACCATCCTTGAGCACCACCAGGGCCAAAGGCACCTGCCCTTTGATCTCATCATGTACGCCAATGACCGCACACTCGGCCACGGCCGGATGACGAGCGACCAGATCCTCCATTTCCCCCGTGGACAGCCGATGCCCGGAAACGTTGATGACATCGTCGGTGCGCCCCATGATATAGACGAAGCCATCGTCATCCAGATAGCCGCCGTCGCCGGTATGGTAGTAGCCCGGATAAGTGGTGAGGTACGCCTCCAGGTAGCGTTGGTGGTCGCCCCACAGCGTTTGACTGCAGCCCGGCGGCAAGGGCAGAGCAATGACGATGGCACCCTGTTGGTTGGCGCCAAGCAAGTGACCGTCGTCATCGAGCACCCGCACGTGGTAACCCGGTACTGCGCGGTTGCTGGAACCCGAACGTGCCGTGCTACCTTCCAAACCGACGCAGGGCGCGGTGACCGGCCAGCCGGTTTCGGTTTGCCACCAGTGGTCATGGACGGCCTTGCCGCTGGTCGATTCCAGCCACTGATGCGTGCTGGAATCAAGCTTCTCGCCCGCCAGAAACAGCTGGCGCAGGGAGCTCAGGTCATAACGGCGCATCAGCTCGCCGTTGGGGTCTTCCTTACGAATCGCGCGCATGGCCGTCGGCGCACAAAACAGGCCATTAACCCGGTATTGCTCGACCACCCGCCAATACGCGCCCGCATCAGGCGTGCGGATCGGTTTACCCTCATAGAACACCGTGGTGCAGCCGCTCATCAACGGGCCGTAGACGATCAAGGAATGGCCAACCACCCAGCCGACATCCGATATCCCCCACCATACATCCCCCGCCTGCATCCCATAGATATGGCGCATGGCAAAGCACAGGGCTACCGCATTGCCGCCGTTTTCGCGGACGATGCCCTTGGGTTTTCCGGTCGTGCCTGAGGTGTACATGATGTATAGCGGGTCGCATGCGGCCATCTCGATCGGGGCCACCGGACTTGCCCCGGCCACTGCCGCCTGCCAGTCCAGATCACGGCCTTCGACCAGCGTGGCCAAGGCTTGCGGGCGTTGCTGCACCAGCACCTGGCGTGGTGGGTACTTAGCCAGTTGCAGCGCGCGGTCCACCAACGGTTTGTACGCGATGACCCGGTCGAACTCCAGCCCGCAAGAGGCCGTCAGCAACAGCTTGGGCCGGGCATCATCGATACGCAGCGCCAGCTCATTGGCGGCAAAGCCGCCGAACACCACTGAATGCACCGCGCCAATGCGGGCACAGGCGAGCATGGCCATGGCCGCCTGGGGCACCATGGGCATATAAATGATCACCCCGTCGCCCTTCTCCACCCCCAGCGAACGCAGCAACCCGGCCAGGCGCGCCACTTCATCGCGCAACTGCGTATAGGTGAATGATTGCTGGCTGCCGGTTACCGGCGAGTCGTAGATCAGCGCCGTCTGCTCGCCGCGCCCCTGCTCAATCTGGTGATCCAGGGCCAGGTAGCAACTGTTCAGGCGCCCGTCGGCAAACCACTGATGGGTACCATCGGGGTTTTCAGTAAGGGTTTTGTGGGGTTTGTGGTACCAGGCCAGGTGATCGGCCTGCTCGGCCCAGAATGCGG